>NZ_JADPKF010000089.1:0-135072 GCF_023073815.1 Bradyrhizobium sp. 157
CTACGCCATCATGCGGAGGGCATGCCCCTACCGCGGAGAGAACCATGAACCCGGCAAGGATGTGGAGAGTCTTGACCGCAGGCCCGGAATTAGAGAACAGCCAGGGTCACTCTCGGACATCGTAACCTAGTTGGGTGATGTCCGCGCTGCGCTCAAGAACGGACATTGTAAGGTCGTTCGTTCACGTGACAAAGGTCACGCGCTCAGCGGATGATTTTTCTGCTTGGGGGGTTGCACTGGCTTTAGAGACCGCCCTAGGGAAGGCTACAATGCCTAGATTGCTCGTAGCACTATCGATCGCGTCAATTGTCTTTTGCGGCGCGATTTTCGGATTCTTCTATGCCTGGGTCTGCTCGACGATGTGGGGACTCGATCAGGCGGATCCCCGTGTCGCAATCGCCGCCATGAAGGCGATGAATGCCTCAGTGCGCAACGCGGTGTTCTTTCCCGCATTCTTCCTGACACCGGTAGTTCTGGTTCTCACGGCGGCCGCAATGCGCTTTGCCGGTCAAAGTTTGGCTGCGTTCTGGTACTTGGCCGCGGCTGCGGTCTATATGGTTTTCGGCGTTTTCCTCACAATGGCTGTGAACGTTCCCATGAACGAGGCGTTGGCGGTGACGCCTATTCCGGCAGACATTGAAGCCGCGCGGGAGGTTTGGGAAAGCTATTCAGGGCGATGGCAGTTCTGGAATCAAGTGCGAGCGATCGCTTCAGGCATCGCTTTGATTTTCGCCGCTTTCGGACTGATATCGCGACCGACCGTCCCAGAGACTGTATGACAGCAAAGCTCGATCTGTCACCTTCGCCCAAGTTGCAGAAGAAGAATAGACTGGCTTAGCCAGCGGCCCGATGCTCTGACCGGGACTCCTCACCGAATGTCCGTTGCGCGTCACTTGCGGACATCACAACGCTGCTGATCCGCGTCTGCTTGCCTCCGGATACTGTTGCAAAAGCCGAAAGTTGCATCAGTCCGAATTCTTGGTGAAACGTTAAAACGCGAGGCGATCGACGATTCGGATAACCTCAATCGCGTTACCGAAGTCGCCTATTAGTTTAGCATGAGGCGATGAGGTCCCTCAGATCTCTACACGAAAATCGCGCCTGCGGCCCTCAGAATTTTTGACACCTTCGGCAAAACGACTTTTGCAACACAATCCTCCGGAAAGCAGACATTGCTGGTTTACCTCGCCGGTCCTAATCCACCTTGGCGCCGGCGAACTTGACGACCTTGCCCCATTTCTCGGTTTCGTCCGCCACCAGCTTGCCGAAATCGGCGGGCGAGCCCGGCAGCAGGATGGCGCCGATCTCGGCAAACCGGGCCTTCACCTTGGGATCGGCGAGGATTTCGTTCACCGCCTTGTTGAGCGTGCCGACGATTTCCGGCGGCGTGCCCTTTGGCGCTGCGAGGCCATACCAGGCGCTCGCCTCGTAGCCGGGGAGGAAATCGGCGACCAGCGGCAGGTCCGGCAGCACGTCCGAACGCGTAGTGCTGGTGACCGCAAGCCCGCGCAGCTTGCCGGATTTGACGTGCTCGGCGCAGGTCGGAAGGTTATCGAACATCACATGCATCTGGCCGGAAAGCATATCGGTGAGCGCCGGCGCGCCACCGCGATAGGGCACGTGCTGCATGTTGATGCCGGTCAGCATCTTGAACAGTTCGCCCGACATGTGGATCGTCGACCCGTTGCCTGACGATGCCATGTTGAGCTTGCCCGGATTGGCCTTGGCGTAGGCGATCAGCTCGGGGATCGACTTGATCGGCAGCGAGGGATGCACCACCACGACATTGGGAAAGCGAATGATGCCCGCGATCGGCTCCATCTCCTTCATGAAATCGAACGGCAGCTTGTCATAGAGCGTGGCGTTGATCGCATTCGCCGGCGCCACCAAGAGCAGCGTGTAGCCGTCCGGCGTGGCGCGCAGCACCTGCTCGGTGGCGATATTGGTGCCGCCGCCCGGCCGGTTCTCGATGACGAAGGATTGCCCGAGCTTTTCCGATAGCCATTGCCCCATCAGGCGCGACGTGAGGTCCGCCGAGCCGCCGGGCGTATAGCCGATCACGAGGCGAACCGGGCGCGATGGATAGGCCTGCGCGCTTGCGATGCTTGATGTGGCGGGGAGCGCAGCCGCACCGGCGACGAGCTGCAAGAACTGGCGACGTTGATATTTCATCATGCTTCCTCCGACAACACGCGGCGATGGCTCTTTGCGGCCGCTCGGCGCGTGCATCCTAGAGCATGATCAGGAAAATTGGGTATCGATTTTCGTGCGGGAGAGGCGAAATGCTTTCGTGTTGGCGCGGACTGACAGGGCTTTCGTTCGGCTAGCTAGCCGCTCACCGCGCGCTCGCTGAGGAACGCCTGATAGGCGAGCCGGATGCCGTCCTCGAGCTTCGTGCTGGCGCGCCAGCCCAGTTTGGCCAGCCGGCTGACATCGAGCAGTTTTCGCGGGGTGCCGTCCGGGCGCGAGGCATCAAAACCGATCGCGCCGGCATAGCCGACGGTCGCCGCGACCACGCGGGCGAATTCGGCGATCGTGATGTCCTCGCCGGTGCCGATATTGACCAGTTCGCTATCCGAATAGGTCTTCATCAGATGAATGCAGGCGTCCGCGAGGTCGTCGACATAGAGGAATTCGCGCCGCGGCGTGCCGGTGCCCCAAACCACGACCTCGCTCGCGCCGGCAACCTTGGCTTCGTGAAAGCGGCGGATCAGCGCGGCGACGACGTGGCTGTATTCGGGATGATAATTGTCGCCGCGGCCGTAGAGATTGGTCGGCATCACGTTGATGAAGTCGGCGCCGTACTGGCTGCGATAGGCCTCCACCATCTTGATGCCGGCGATCTTGGCGATCGCATAGGGCTCGTTGGTCGGCTCCAGCGGCCCGGTCAGCATCGAGTCCTCGCGCAAAGGCTGCGGCGCCAGTTTGGGATAGATGCAGGAGGAGCCGAGAAACATCAGCTTCTCGGCGCCGTGGACATGCGCGGCATGGATCACGTTCGAAGCAATCGCCAGATTGTCGTAGAGGAATTCGGCGCGCAGCGTGTTGTTGGCGACGATGCCGCCGACCTTGGCGGCGGCGAGAAACACCACCTGCGGGCGTTTGGCGGCAAACCACGCATTGACCGCGGCCTGATCGCGCAGATCGACCTCGCTGCGGGGCACGGTCAGCAGCTCGACGTCTTCCCGCGCCAGCCGGCGCACCAGCGCCGAGCCGACCATGCCGCGGTGCCCGGCGACGTAGACGGTCTTGCTCGTCAGCTCAAACGGCAGGCTTGCCATTGGCGACCTCCCGCTTCGCTTCTGCCAGATCGTTGGCGACCATTTCCTTGACCAGTTCGGTGACCGACGTCTTCGGCTTCCAGCCGAGTTTTTCCCGCGCCTTGCTGGCATCGCCGACCAGAAGATCGACCTCGGTCGGCCGGAAATAGTCGGGATCGATGCGGACCACGGTCTTGCCGGATGTGGCGTCGACGCCGGTCTCGTCAACACCCCGGCCGCGCCATTCGATGCGGCGGCCGACCTCGGCGAACGCCAGCTCGACGAACTCGCGCACCGAGCGGGTTTCGCCGGTCGCCAGCACGAAATCGTCGGGGGCGTCGGCCTGCAGGATCTTGTGCATGCCCTCGATATAGTCGCGCGCATGGCCCCAGTCGCGCTTGGCCTCGAGGTTGCCGAGATAGAGCGCCTCGTCGAGGCCAACCTCGATGCGGGCGACGCTGCGGGTGATCTTGCGGGTGACAAAGGTCTCGCCGCGGATCGGGCTCTCATGGTTGAACAGGATGCCGTTACTGGCAAACATGCCGTAGGCCTCGCGGTAGTTCACCGTGATCCAGTAGCCGTACAGTTTGGCGACGCCGTAAGGCGAGCGCGGGTAGAACGGCGTGGTCTCCTTCTGCGGCACTTCCTGGACCAGGCCGTAGAGCTCCGAGGTCGAGGCCTGATAGAACCGCGTCTCCTTCTCCATGCCGAGGATGCGGATCGCCTCCAAGAGCCGCAGCACGCCGATGGCGTCGGCGTTGGCGGTATATTCCGGGCTTTCGAAGCTGACGCCGACATGGCTCTGGGCGGCGAGGTTGTAGATCTCGGTCGGCCTGATCTGCTGCATCAGCCGGATCAGGTTGGTCGAGTCGGTCATGTCGCCGTAATGCAGCAGGAACGGCACGTTGCGGGAATGCGGGTCCTGGTAGAGGTGATCGATCCGCGCGGTGTTGAACGACGACGACCGCCGCTTGATGCCGTGGACGGTGTAGCCGAGGCCGAGCAGATATTCGGCCAGATAGGCGCCGTCCTGGCCGGTAACGCCCGTGATCAGCGCCACGCGCCGCTGTGAATCCTGAGCCGCCATGTCTTCTCCAATGACGCCGATCCGCGGCGAGTAACAGCCGTTCCGCGCTTCCATCGCCCAGCCCAAATGAGACGCACGGGCCGTGCCATCGGCCGCGCACGGCCATAGCATCCGACCAGAGCCGTGTCTAAGGCTGATTTCGAACTCGACCCGAAACGGACGCTTGCCTGCTCGGCATTGGCGCCTGACATGCAGCCTTTCTCATTCGCCACGCGTCCACTGCTGACCGAAAGCGTCGATGGGTAGAAGAAAAGCAAAGATGTGTTCTTCGAATTCTCCGCGCATGAGTTCACTGACTAGTGCAACTTGGACGTCCGCCGCCTCGACGCTATTCGCAATCCGGAGCCTAAGTTTAGCGATCTGCAGCGGCCAGTCGCCTGATAACGGAGTAGATAGCGCATTTTTACTCGCTAGGGGCAATTCACAGGGAAGCCGCAAAATCCAAATGTTCCCAGCGATTTAGAAAGTCGAATCTCTGGCCATCCAATGAATCACTACTCGATGCCCATTTTGAACGCTGTGGCAACTTCCGAAATCTCAGGTCGAGATCTGAAATAATTTCGACACCGCTATATGCGTTGCAGAACAATCATCATCCGGAATGCTAAATGTTTTCGGACTGGAGCTGGCACCTTTCGTTCAAATGCCAGCATCGGGCCGACCAGTGAGCCCGGAATCAACGACCATTTCTGGAATCCGCCGCTCATCGGATAGGCGAAAAGGCTGTGCCATTCGACGGTGCGTATCCGCAACGAAGGAACGGTCTGTTCGATACGCCTGCACGCGGGAGCAGTGGCGAACAACAATGTGGGAATTGCCTGATTGGCGTCGAACGGATCACGATCGGGATCGATTGCGACAAGCGCGAATGGATCGGCGTTCATGTCCACGGGTTCTTCGTGAAACCGATCGTAGAACCTGCGCGCGATTGTCGTCATCGCCGGTTCGATCATCGCTAGACACCCGCCGGGCTTCAAGACGCGCGACGCCTCCTTGAGGAATTCGATCGGGCGTTCCAGATGATGCAGGACATCGAGCATCACGACGCCGTCAAAGATTTCATTCCGGAAAGGCAGCCGGTGAGCATCGGCGACCACGTCGATACCCGGAAAGGATAAGATGTCGGCGGAAACGACATCGGGGCGAGATTCCTTGATATGAGCCGTTCCTCCGCCGATGTCGAGAACGGTACCCGCCGGACAGTTTTCAAACAGCTGCCGGTGAAAGTCATGATAGAGGGCGCGTAGCGCTTTCTTCCGCGCCCAGACCTCCCGATGGATGACCTGGCGTTGATTCAAACTGGTTGCGCTCTGCGTCATGACAATCAAATAGCCTTGAGCTTGCGGTAGGCGAACCAAACCATTCTCAACAGCAACCAACCGTCCCGAAATCGAGATATCTGGGTTTCGCCAAAAGTACGGGCCCTGTAGTGGATCGCAGTTTCGACGATTTTCAGATTCTGTTTCGCGGCGCCGAAGATCAGATCAAAATCCCCGAACGGATCGAAGTTGCCGAAGTATTCGCGCTCCCGCGCCAGCACTTCGTAATCTTTTCGCAAAAGGACTTTGGTGCCGCATAGCGTGTCGGTGAGCCGGGTGTTTACGAGATAGCTGAATAGATAGGCAAAGCAGCGGTTGGCGATGAGATTGAGCGATCGCATCGCCTCGTTTTCCATTGGGTAGATCAGACGGGTGCCGTTGACGAATTCTGCCTTGCCGGTCTCGATTAACGAATGATATTTCGGCAGTGCTTCAGGAGGCATCGTCAGATCTGCATCGAGAATCATCAGCACGTCGCCGGTAGCGCTGGCGAAACCTTTTCGAACCGCATCGCCCTTACCCTTTCCATCCTGCTTCAGCACTTTGATGTCCCAGTTGTCCTTATATGCATCGCGTACCCGCTCGCACTCTTCGAACGTGCCGTCGCTGGAATTTCCTTCCACGAACAGAATTTCCTGCTTGGCGGCGAACCTCGGCATCCGCAGTATAGCGCTTTCGATATTGCCTTTCTCGTTTCGACAGGGAATGACGATGCTCACCGAATATTTCCGGTCCGGAAACTTCAGGACCGGTCGTCCGACGAGGTAGGTTCGGAGGCATAACTGCCTGATCACCGGCAGCGGCGCGATGAAGCGATTGACGAACGAACCAATTCCGAACCAACGCAGCGGTATCAATTGGCGCTGCTCCTGGCTAATCACTTCGAAATCCGCGATATCCATCAGGTTCAGGAAATCGACGGTTGCTATATAATTGATCTTCGGTCGCCTTCTACGCAGACGCAGTAGCTCGGCGACTTTCAGGATCGGCTCCCACAAATGTGAGTAATAGGAGATTATGATCCGCGTGGACGGCGTGCACAAGTGATGCACAAGTCTCAATGTGCCGTCGATGTCCTCGAACATCCCGATGGTATCGGCGATCACGATGTAATCGAATGGATCCTCTATGCCGGCCAACGTTGCCGGATTTTCCACGTCGCCGAGAACAAAATGCAGGCCTGGATGCAACTCCTTGGCCTTGGCAATCGTATTGGCGCTGAAGTCTATTCCGACGCCGTAGGATGGTTTCAGCGCGGCGAGCAACTCGCCTTGGCCACAACCAAGTTCCAGTACCCGCTTACCGGGTGGAATCAGGAATCGCATGAACTTGCGGTCGTCTTCGCGATAGGCGGCGTTGAACTTGCTGAGACGATCACCATCGTTCGGGCTGCTCTCGGCGTATTTTAGGAATTCCCTCTTTCGCAAATTGCAGACCGCTGGTGAAATACTGGATTGCGCTGGATTCATTGTGGCGTCCAAGTTACAACCGCCCCTTGCTAGAGTGCGGCTTACGTTTTCGACGGACGGCTGCGCAGGCATCAGGTGACGCGGGCGATGACGTTCATGCTTTCGCCGCTCTCGACCAGCGCCTGCAACTCCTTTGCCGTCGAAGGCAAGCGCTTCTGCGTCCTCTCGTGGTAGAAGATATACCCATTGGGAATGAAGTAAGAAAGGAGCTGATCTAGCGAGGCGCCCCGTTCATCGAGCACATAGGGCGCCAATTCCATCACGAAGGTCGGGCGAGCATCGCGAAGCAGTGACGGCGCGCCGCGAAGCACGTCACATTCGAACCCGTCCACATCAAGCTTTACCAACTGCACTTTTCGGTCAGCATGCTCGGCTAGAATGCTGTCCAGGCTCCGCGCCTGCGCTGAATCCGTCTGCATTTCGCGACCAAGGTGCTTAGGGTGCAGTCCTGCCTCCGCCACCAAGGGCCAACTGGAGTAGATGGCATCCGGGACCACGGTTCCGTCCGTGGCGGTCAAGAAGCAATGAAACGCATCCACACGAGACGCAAGCAATGGATTGAGATCCAGGTTCCGTCGAAGCTTGCGGAACGCAAAATCCGTCGGCTCGAATGCTAAAACCCGGCCCTTCGGACCGACCAGTTTGGCCAAACGCAATGTGTGCGCCCCGATGTTGGCCCCAATATCGAGCACGAGCGAAGAGGGTTCCGTTAATTTGCTCAAGGCAGTCGCGGTACTGGGCTCGAACATGCCTCCGAGATAGATTGCAAAATCTATTCCCTGCGAAAGGTCCAGATCGTAACTGATTCCATCCCTGACAAAAATCTCTCGATCAGTTCGACCCAGCAGCGTGCGACCGGCGTGAACCGCGCGATAAATCGCGCGCGCGGCGCCGATTTTATGGATCGTCTTCATCGATGGAATCCGCTCCTGGGCAGTCGAAGGGGGACTATTCCTAACCGAAGGGATCCCTCCTGTAAATTGATAGAGCGCGTTTAGCAACGTACTGTTGTGGCGTCGTACTGGTCGTCAGTAGACATATCGTTGGTGTTGCAGAGCAGGCCCGGCGCGGCGCGATATTGGTAAACGAACACGCGCCCTGCTCAGCGCCGCCCCTCATCAGCCCCGAGAAGGCCGATTCCCTGCTTACGCGCTTTTGTTGCAGGAGGGGCGGCAAGCTCCCGTTAGTTGACCGATGGCCGAGGTTCGGGCATGGATCGGTTATAGATGGGATCGAAGACCAAGAAGTGCGACGAAAGGCGGTCGCGCGTGCGCGAGATGCCAGTACAAATTATCAAGACGCGGCGACCTTGGCTCTGGTGCTGCATAGCATTTCTGGCAGCGGTTTCGTTCGTGATTTTCCGGCACAATACCGCGTTCTATCCGTACTACTCCACCGACGACATGGATCAAGTCACCGCGCTCGACGCGCTTTTGATCCAGGGCGGCATGCTCCCTGACCAGGTGACCCATCCGGCGGGCGGCATGTACTTGATGCTGTCCTGGAGCCAGTGGTTCGGCCAACTAGTTGGGCTAGTGCATATGCGGGACTACACCGCAATGTATAGCTGGGCCAATCCATTGCTCGGCGTTGCCGAGCTGATCCAATTTCTTCGCGGCCATCTGGCGTTCCTCGCCGTCGGCTCCGCGCTGTTGCTCGCGCTTGCACTAGCCAAGGTTACCCGCGCCGGGCCGTTGCTCTTGATCTTGGCATTTTTGTTCTTTGCAGGATCGCGATCACTCGCATATCAGACAATCCTGTTTCGGACCGACCTTTTCGGCCTCTTCTATGCCTCATGCAGTCTGTACGTTGCACTGATTGCCGTCGATGCGAACAGAGCATTGCGATCATCGGTTCTGGCGGTTGCTTCCGGCATGTTCGCCGGGCTGGCGTTCAACACCAAAATTCAAATTCTTCCCACCATTGCCGCCGTACCCCTGTTTGCACTCTTGATGATGCTCCGGGACAGTAGCTTGTCTGCATTTGGGCGATTGTCGCCGCGGAGCAATCGAATAATCGCGGGTGCCTCAATCTCTCTATACCTCGCCTTCATCGTCCTCGCATTCTTTCTGGACTTGCCGGCGCACGTCTATCACTCTCGAACATCGTTCTCGATCACGCCGCTTTGCATCGTCACTGGTTTGGCCTTGATTATCCCGATGCTGCTGACCGAGTTTTTCAAAAAGCCGGAAAGCTTGGGATATCGCTTCGGCTCCTTTACGAACTTGATGGGGTTAGGAGTTCTTCTTTCGATTCCGTTGCTGATGTTCGTCTTTTCAGATCTGTTGAAGGGTGCATTTTACGCGTTATCCATCGTCAAGGTCGCCTTCCTTGGTTCGGTAGATCCGAACCTGGTCGGCAATCCGGCATCGCTGTGGCAGCAGTTCACGAGCACTCCCCTTCTCTTCCTTCTGCCGGCGGTGATGATCGGCGCGCTCGCCGTTAGTCAGCGGCGATCGTCAAACTATGGCGAGCTTGCAGTTCTAGGAGTGATTTTTCTTCTCTTCGTATTGTCCGTCGTCGTTTTCAACCGGGGAATGCAGGGGCATGACATCATCTTTTCCGAACCGCTGAGCTTGCTCCTGAGCCTCGTCCTGCTGCAGACGCTTTGGAAACGCGGCGTCGCTCTTCGGCTAATGGCCGTTGCTTTCTCGGCCTTGCTTGCGTTCCATGTTGCTATCAACGGGCAGCCCGCACCGTTTATTAATGCCCAGCTCGCCGGTTATTTCAGGGAAACGAAGCAATTGATGACCTCCTACGGCCGAGGAAACCAGGGCGTATTCGAGGGGTATTTCACGCGTCTTTTCGTGCAGGATGACGACGGGCGCAGGATACCGGTCGCATCGCGTGACGCGATATTCGAGCAGGCCGCCAACTTCGACACCATCGCATCCCAAGTTGAATTCAGCTTGCCCAACTTGCGCGTGGACCGCAGTCGCATCGGCGTGGTGGCCGAGGGACTGAAACCCTACGGACAACGACGTCCGGAGATGAGATTTACAAAGGTAGCCGACATCTTCAGGGGCGCCACATCCTATGTCCCACGAGCCGCAGATGCAGTGCCTGGCGCCGATGGTCTCGGCCGATTGTTTACCCTGCTGGGTGTTCATTCGATCGAACTCAACGCTCTACTCCACACTCACCCTGAAGTGATTCGGACGAGATTGGATCTAAGCGTGTTCGTCCTGGTCCCTGCCGCCATTAAGGACGAGTTCGGGTGGTCAGAAGCACCTGTCGAGATCGGGATCGGAGATCAGAACTACGTCGCGGTACCAGTCCCTGCCAATCCGCCGGCCGCGCTTTTGGCTAAGCTCGTAGCGGTTCATGATCGGATCATCGTGATCAAACGAAAGCACGCATAGAGATTGCGCATCGAGACGGCCTTCTACCGCGCGCAGGCCCCTGGGCCAAGTCTATCGCCATAGCCGTTTGAAATCAGGCTCTTAGGCAACTAGTCGCCATGCTGGCGCAAGCGTTCGAGTTCGATGATGGTGACGCCGCCATATTCGAGCCGCAGCAAGCCCTCCTTCTCGAGCCGCTTCAGGCACTGGTTGGCGTTTTGCCGCGAAATACCGGAGAGCGCTCCGATTTCTTCCTGCGTGATCTCCAGATGGCGCGTCATGTCCGGATAGAGAATCGGGTTGAACAGCGAGGCAATGGAACGCGCGACGCGGCTGGTTGCGTCGAGCGTGCGGCCATGTTCCACCGCGCCGATGAACTGGCCGAGCCGTTCGTTGAGTTGCCGGACCAGAAAGCGGTTGAAGGCGACGCTGTTCTCGAACAGCCAAAAGAAGGTGCTGCGGTCCATCAGCGCCAGCCTGGTGTCGCGCAATGCCACCACGTCGTAACGGCGCGGCTCGCTCTTCAGCACCGTGCCTTCGCCGAACCAGGCGCCCGCCGTGAGGCCGGCGAACGTCGCCGCCTTGCCCCCGCTCGATACGGTACTCATTCGGGCAAGGCCGGTGACGATGCCGGTCCAATAGTCGAAGCGATCGCCGCGCATGAAGATATGCTCGTTGGCGCGGTAGGATTTCTCGACGATGCCGGCACGGGCGACTTCGATTTCCCGCTCGTTCAGTTCGCGCGACCAGGCCGCGATGCGCTTGAGGTAATCCGCAGCAATCATGATCGCATCGACCGTCGCGCCCTATACTTGCTGCACTGCAACAGAAGTGCAGCCTGGCAAAATTTCCCGACGAATTGTCAGGCAAAAGACATTTCAAACTATCGCATTGCCCTAAGGAGGGCCACCTCGGTGGATGTGCCCATGGTACGACTGGTTGGGGTGCGGCGTTACCACGCGTAATGCCGGCCGTGATCGGCATCGTAGTCGGATGGCCGGAAGGTCACTCCGGATGTAAGATTGCGGGTGTAGTTGCGAACGATAGATAAAGAGCGCGGCAAGCGCCTTATCTGGAGGGAATGAGTGGCTCATACGTTGGAAGTGCGCGGCGTGTCGCTGCGCTTCGGTGGCGTCCGTGCGCTGACCGAGGTCTCGTTCGGCGTGAACGAAGGCGAATTGTTCTCGATCATCGGCCCGAACGGCGCCGGCAAGACCTCGATCGTCAATTGTATTTCCGGCCGCTACAAGCCCACCGAAGGCCAGCTATTCTACCGCGGCAAGGACATCACCGGCCTCAATCCGAACGCGCGGCCACGGCTCGGCATCGGCCGCACTTTCCAGAACCTGGCGCTGTTCCACCACATGAGCGTGCTCGACAACATCATGGTCGGGCGGCACCACCTCCTGAAGAACAATTTTATCACCGGCTCGCTTTACTGGCTGACCGGCGCGCGGCGCGAGGAACTCGAGCACCGCCGCAAGGTGGAGGAAATCATCGACTTCCTCGACCTGCAGTCGGTGCGCAAGGCCACCGCCGGCACCCTGCCCTACGGCTTGCGCAAGCGCGTCGAGCTCGCCCGCGCGATGGCGCTGGAGCCGCAACTCATCCTGCTCGACGAGCCGATGGCCGGCATGAACTTCGAAGAGAAGGAGGATATGGCGCGCTACATCGTCGATCTCAACGAAGAGTTCGGCATGACCGTGATGATGATCGAGCACGACATGGGCGTGGTTATGGATATCTCTCACCGCGTCATGGTGCTGGATTTCGGCCGCAAGATCGCCGAGGGCGATCCCGCCTCCGTGCTCGCCGATCCGCATGTGAAGCGCGCCTATCTCGGCGAAGAAGATGAGGTTCTGGTCGATCCGGACGACACGCCGGCACCACGGGAGAGCGTGGCATGATGGATTACGCCGGGCGCGCCGCCCAAGCCGATACCTTTCCAAAGCTGTTGCGCCTCAACTCCAGGGAGCACGACGGCGAGATTGCGCTGCGCGAAAAGGATCTTGGGCTGTGGCGCGTCTTCACCTGGAGCGATTACCAGACCCGCGTCCACGATTTCGCGCTCGGCCTGGTCGAACTGGGTCTTAAACGCGGCGACGTCATTGGCATCATCGGCGACAATCGCCCGGACTGGGTGGCCGCCGAAATCGCAACGCATGCCATCGGCGCCATGAGCCTCGGCCTTTATCGCGACGTGCTGGACGAGGAAGCGGCCTACCTGCTCAGCTACGGCGAGGCCAAACTGGTGTTCGCCGAGGATGAAGAACAGGTCGACAAGCTGCTGGCGTTGGCCGACCGCGCGCCCAACCTCAAGCACATCGTCTATTCCGATCCGCGCGGCATGCGTAAATACGACGATCCGCGGCTGATGGAAGCCGAGAAGCTGGCCACGATGGGGCGCGACCGCGCCGCGCGGGAGCCGGGCCTCTACGACCGCCTGGTTGACGCGACGCGCGGCGAGGATGTCGCGATCCTCTGCACGACATCGGGCACCACGGCCAACCCCAAGCTGGCGATGCTGGCGGCTGGCCGCGTGCTGAGACATTGCGCGACCTATCTGGCCTTCGATCCGAAGGGTCCGGACGACGAATACGTCTCGGTGCTGCCGCTGCCCTGGATCATGGAACAGGTCTACGCGCTTGGCAAAGGGCTGCTGTGCCGGATGAAGGTCAACTTCGTCGAAGAGCCCGAGACCATGATGCACGATTTCCGCGAGATCGCGCCGACCTTCGTACTGTTCGCGCCGCGGCTCTGGGAATCGATCGCCGCCGATGTGCGCGCCGGCGTGATGGACTCTTCGCCGCTGAAACAAAAGCTGTTCGACATCGGCATGAAGGCGGGCCTCTCCGCGCTCGCCCAAAGCAAGCATTCGATTTTTGCCGATCAGTTGTTGTTCCGCGCCCTACGCGACCGCCTCGGCTTCACACGGCTGCGCTCGGCCGCGACCGGCGGCGCCGCGCTCGGCCCCGACACCTTCAAGTTCTTCCAGGCCATGGGCGTGCCGCTGCGCACGCTCTATGGTCAGACCGAATTGCTGGGTGCTTACACGCTGCATCCCGCCGGCAAAGTCGATCCGGATACGACAGGCGTGCCGATGGCCGACAATATCGAGATCCGCGTCGACAACCCTGATGTCAACGGCGTCGGCGAAATCGTCGTCCGCCACCCCAACATGTTCCTGGGCTATTACAAGAATCCGGAAGCGTCGGCCGCCGACGTCAAGGACGGCTGGATGCATTCGGGTGACGCCGGCTACTTCAACGGAGATGGCCAGCTCGTCGTCATCGACCGCATCAAGGATCTCGCCGAAACCGCGCGCGGTGAGCGCTTCTCGCCGCAATATCTGGAAAATAAGCTAAAATTCTCGCCCTACATCGCCGAGACGGTGGTGCTCGGCGCCGGCCGCGATGCGCTGGCGGCGATGATCTGTATTCGTTATTCGATCATCTCGAAATGGGCGGAGAAGAACCGCATCTCGTTCACGACCTACACTGACCTGTCCTCCCGCCCCGAGGTCTATACGCTGTTGCGCAAGGAGGTCGAGGGCGTCAACGCCACGCTGCCGCCGGGGCAGCGCATTTCCCGCTTTCTCTTGCTCTACAAGGAACTCGATGCCGACGACGGCGAATTAACCCGCACCCGCAAGGTCCGCCGCAGCGTTATCAACGAAAAATACGCAGATATCATCGACGCGATCTATGCCGGCAAGAGCGACATTCCCGTCGACACCGTAATCCGCTTCCAGGACGGCACCACCCAGCGCATCCGCACTACGCTCCGCGTGGTCGATCTCGGCGGCCCTGCGCCGATGGCGGAGGCCGCGGAATGATCCTGATGTTTGCCAGTGGCGCCGCAAAACTGATCATGCGCGGGCTTGACCCGCGCATCCATCTTCTTCGGAAAAAGTGCTTCTTCAGGCGATGGATCGCCGGGTCAAGCCCGGCGATGACAGCTTGCGCGTCTGGTAACTTCGCATGAACACCCAGCTCCTCATCCAGCTCCTCGTCAACGGCCTCGTGGTCGGCACGCTCTACGGCGTGGTCGCGATGTCGTTCGTGCTGATCTACAAGGCGACGCAGGTCGTGAACTTCGCGCAGGGCGAACTGCTGCTGATCGGCGCCTGGGTGTGCTGGTGGCTGCTAACCAAATATCAGGTGCCGTTCTATCTGGGCATGCCGATCACGCTGGTGTTCATGTTCCTGTTCGGCATCGCGATCCAGATCGTGATCCTGCGCCCGATGATCGGCGAGCCCATCATTTCCGTGATCATGGTGACCATCGCGCTCTCGACCGTGTTTTCGGCACTGATGAAATGGATGTTCGGCGTCAATTTGCAGCCGTTCCCGCGCATCTTCCAGACCCAGAACATCAACATCCTCGGCCTGCAGGTGCAGACCGTCTATCTGATGAGCCTCGCGGTCTCGGTGGCGATGATGATCGGCATGGCGTGGTTCTTCCGCCTCTCCAAATATGGTCTGGCGATGCGCGCCACCGCCTTCAACCAGCAGGTGGCGCAGTCGCTCGGCATTTCCGTCAAAAGCGTGTTCGCGATGGCCTGGGCGATCTCGGCGACCGTCTCCGCCGTAGCTGGCGTCGTGGTCGCCGTCGTCAACGGTGTATCGGCGGGCCTTTCAGCCTATGGCGTCAAGGTGTTTCCGGCGGCAATCCTCGGCGGCCTCGACAGCGTTGGCGGCGCCGTGCTCGGCGGCATCATCATCGGCCTTTTGGAAAACATCGCGCACTTTCTCGACAGCGAATATCTGCACTGGGGCAATCTCTACGAGATCGCGCCGTTCTACGCGCTCATCATCATCCTCATGATCAAGCCGTACGGCCTGTTCGGCACCAAAGACATCGAACGGGTGTAAACAATTATGGCAGTCCAGACCCTCATTCCCGCCGGCGATTTCCGCACCAGCTATGCGGCGGATACCACCGTGTTTCCGACTACGACCAGCCGCAACGCCATGATCGCCGGCATCGTGCTGATTTGCTTTGCACCACACGTCGTCAACGAATACGTTCTCAGCCTGCTGATTCAGATCGGCATCTTCGGCATCGCAGCACTTGGGCTGAACATCGTCGTCGGCTTCACCGGCCAGATCTCGATCGGCCACGCCGCCTTCTTCGGTTTCGGCGCCTTTACCTCGGCCTATCTCTCGAACCGGTTCGGCATTCCCGTCTTCTTTTGCATTCCGCTCGCAGGCGTCGTGACGGCCGCGGTCGGCCTGGTCTTCGGCCTGCCCGCGGCACGGCTGAAGGGGCTTTATCTCGCGATCGCGACGCTGGCGGCGCAATACATCCTGCTCGACTTCTTTGCCCGCGCCGAATGGTTCACCGGCGGCAGCGTTCCCGCCAGCGCCGAGCCATTTTCGATCTTCGGATACATGCTGCGTGGCGACAAGCAGTATTTCTATGTCGTGCTGGCCTATGTCATCGTCTGCTATCTGCTGGTCACCAATCTGATCCGTTCGCGCGACGGGCGCGCATTGGTTGCGGTGCGCGACCATTATCTGTCCGCCGAGATCATGGGCATCAACCTGACCAAGTACCGCACGCTGTCGTTTGGCCTCGCCGCCTTCTTTGCCGGCGTCGGCGGCGCGCTCTATGCGCATTATAATCAGGTGGTTTCCAACGAAGGCTTCGGCATCGATCGTTCGATCATCTTTCTTGCGATGATCATCATCGGCGGGCTCGGTTCGATCATGGGCACGCTGATGGGCACTGCCTTCATGGTGCTGCTGCCCGAATCGATGGAATGGCTCAGCGTCGCGCTCCGCGACAGTCCGATCGATCAATTTCTGGGATTAAAGAACAATATCGCTTTCTTGCGCGAGATGGCCATCGGCCTGATCATCATCATCTTTCTGGTGTTCGAGCCGGATGGACTTGCGCATCGATGGCGACAGATCAAGGCATACTGGAAACTCTACCCGTTCTCGCATTGAGGTCGGAACGGGACGAACAACGAGAAGACCTCGAGAAGTAACCGGGAGGACTATATCCATGACGATGAAGACTCTGTTGAGCACAGCCTCGCTTGCTTTGCTGTTGGGTTCTACCGCGGCATCGGCCCAGGCGCCGATCGCGCTGGGGCATCTCACCGACTATTCAGGACCAACTTCGGACGTCGGAACGCCGTTCGGACAGGGTGTCGCCGACACCTATGCGTGGATCAACAAGAGCGGCGGCATTAATGGCGCCAAGGTCAATCTCGATACGGTCGATTACGGCTATCAGGTGCCGCGCGCGATCGCGCAGTACAAGAAATGGTCGGGCGCCGACAAAGTCGCCGCCATTCTCGGCTGGGGCACCGCCGACACCGAGGCGCTGACAGGATTCCTGGCCCAGGACAAGATTCCGGATATCTCGGCATCCTATGCCGCAGCACTCTCCGATCCGACCGGCGCCGGCGGCAAGGCCAAGCCCGCGCCGTACAACTTCTTCTATGGACCGAGCTATTCGGACGCACTTCGCGGCATGCTGACCTGGGCCGCCGAGGACTGGAAAGCCAAGGGCAAGTCCGGCAAGCCGAAATACGTGCACATGGGCGCCAACCACCCCTATCCGAACGCGCCGAAGGCGGCGGGTGAAGCCATCGCCACCGACCTCGGGTTCGAAGTGCTGCCGCCGATCGTGTTCGCATTGACGCCCGGCGACTACAGCGCGCAGTGCCTGACGCTGAAGAGCTCAGGCGCCAATTATGCCTATCTCGGCAATACCGCGGGCTCCAACATCTCCGTGCTCAACGCCTGCAAGGCCGCCGGAGTCGACGTTCAGTTCCTCGGCAACGTATGGGGCATGGACGAAAATGCCGCCAAGGCTGCCGGTGCTGCCGCCGACGGCGTGGTGTTTCCGCTGCGTACCGCGATCGCCTGGGGCGGCAACGCGCCTGGCATGAAGACGTTTATGGAAATCTCCAAGATGTCGGACGCAGCCGGTACCACCTATCGCCCCGTGCACTACCTCGCCGGCGTCTGCACCGCGCTCTACATGAAGGAAGCCGTCGAATGGGCAGCCAAGAACGGCGGCGCCACCGGCGAGAACGTCAAGAAGGGCTTCTATCAGAAGAAGGATTGGGTGCCCGCCGGCGGCGAAGGCATCTGCAATCCCTCGACCTTCACCGAGACGGATCACCGCGGCACGCTCAAGGTCGATCTGTATCGCATGAAGGTCGCCGGCGCGACCGACGCCCCGCTCAACGAGCTCGTCAAGAACGGCGGCATCAAGATGGAGAAGGCGAAGACGATCGACCTGCCGCGCAAGCCCGAGTGGCTGGGTTGGTAAGCCCCGCCAACCGATACGTCGTCATCCCCCGCGAAAGCGGGGGATCCAGTACGCCGCGGCTTCTCGGCCAATCACCGGCGCCTCTGGAATACTGGGTCACCCGCTTTCGCGGGTGACGACAGCGAGAGGTCAATATGACTGAAACAACTGAACTCAATCGTCTGGCGGCGCCACAAGCCGCGCCGCTCCTCAGCGTCCACAACATCGAGGTGGTCTACGACAAGGTCATCCTGGTGCTGCGCGGCCTCAGCCTCGAAGTGCCGAAGGGCGCAATCGTAGCGCTGCTCGGCGCCAACGGCGCCGGCAAGTCGACGACGCTGAAGGCGATCTCGGGCCTGCTCAAGACCGAGGACGGCGAAGTGGTCCGCGGTGAAATCATGTTCGATGGCGAGCGCATCAACGGCATCGACCCCGACAAGATCGTCCGCCGCGGCATCTTCCAGGTGATGGAAGGCCGCCGCATCATCGCCGACATGACCTCGATCGAAAACCTGAAGCTCGGCGCCTTCACGCGTACCGACAACGAGATCGCCGCCGACATCGACATGGTATTCAGATATTTCCCGCGGCTGAAGGAGCGCACCGGGCTCGCCGGCTATCTCTCCGGCGGCGAGCAGCAGATGCTGGCGATCGGCCGCGCGCTGATGGCGCGCCCCAAGATGATCCTGATGGATGAGCCATCGATGGGCCTGTCGCCGCTCCTGGTCAAGGAAGTGTTTGGGATCATCAAAGCGATCAACCGCGACCTCGGCGTCACCATCCTGCTGGTGGAGCAGAACGCGCGCGCGGCGCTGTCGGTCGCGAGCCACGGCTACATCATGGAACAGGGCAAGGTGGTGCTTGACGGCACCGCTGACGAACTGCGCGACAACGAGGACGTCAAGGAGTTCTATCTCGGCGGCGCCGGCGACCAGCGCAAGAGTTTCAAGAACCTCAAAAGCTTCAAGCGGCGAAAGCGGTGGCTGTGAACCATAGCGTTTTCGAGCGAAGCATGTCCTCGGACTTGATCCGGGGATGGAGCCCGGTTCGCGTGAAGAGAACGCGTCAAAACAAAAGAATCAAACGCTCAGCCGAGCACCTGTTCCGCTTCCGCGACTGCGCAGAGAACATGATAGAACGAAGACGCAGGGATGGTGGTGACCAGCGAGTTGCCGTCGCGGTCGAATTGGTCGTACCAGCCGCCCGGGACGGGATGGCTGAGATAGTGCCGTTCGAGCCGCGCCAGCGCCGCGCGCGCTTCATCGCCCGCGCCCGCCTCGCCCGCTTCGGCCTGCGCGATCCACGCCTTGGCGAGTTCGGTCTGCGGCCACAGCCGGCGCGTATGCCGCCTGATATTGCCGTTGGCGTCGCCTTCGTCGATCAGGCAGCCGGTCGCCTCATCGCGATAGCGCAGCGCCGAGGCCAGCAATTCGCCGCGGTAGCGCCCGGTCGGACAGCCGGTGATGCGCTCAAAAGCTTTCAGCAGCCACGTCCATTCCGCCTGATGTCCGGGCTCGACGCTGACCGGCTCGATCTTCGAAAAATCCTCCTCGAAATACTCGCCGAGCACCTGCCGCTGCTTGTCGTAGAGGTTGGCCAGAAACAGGCTGAAGAAATTTCCGGCCCTGTTCTGGAACACCGTGTCGTGCGTCGCGTCGAACGCCGCGATCATCGCTTCGAACAGATGCATCTGCGGGTTCTGCCGCCGCGGCATCGATACCGGCAAACCTTCATGAACCCCGCCGTGCGGCGAGCGCAACTGCGTCTCGATAAAATGGCACAGCGCGTCGATCTCGGAGCGGATCTGCGCGTCGCGATCGAGCGCGTAGACGGTTGCCAGCGCCAACAGCACGAAGGCGTGGTCGTAGGAATCGCGCAGCGGGTCCAGCACCGCGCCGTCAGGCTGCAGCGTGTGCACAAAACCGGGCTTGCCGTCGGGGGCTTTCGCCTTCGCCAGCAGGTGCTCCAGCCCCTTCAGCGCGATCGCGCGGCCTTTCGGATACCAGCCCATCTGCGCCGCCTTGGCGTAGCAATAGATCTGGCGCGCCTGCACGAAAACCCGGCGCGGCGCCAGATGGTCTGCACGGCCGTCCGGATTGAGCCGATCGATAAAGCCGCCCGCTCTGTCGTCCCACCCCTCGGTCGACCACAGCGGCAAGCAATGGTCGATCATGCGAAGCTTCAACTTGGCGACGATATCGGCCGAATCCAGCGTGTCTGCCGCCGCAGCGGTATCTCTTTCAGCCATTGCGTTCCCTGGAACATCAACACCGGTAGAAGCCGTCTGATAGCACGTCAGAGGCGGCACGCAATCGGCCCTCACCTGAGGCATCAGCCATGACCGATCACTACGACGCCCTTGAAACGCGCGAGCCGGGCATACGCGAGGCGGAGCTGTTTTCAAAGCTTCCGGACGTCTTGTGCAAGGCGCTGGCCGCGCCGGCCTATGCCGAGCGACTGAAGGGCATCGATCCCGCTTCCGTGACCAGCCGGGCCGCGTTGGCGAGACTGCCCGTGCTGCGCAAATCGGAACTTCCTGCCCTGCACAAGGCCGCGCCGCCTTTCGGCGGGTTCGTGGCGGGGCCGCTCGGATCGTTCGGACGGCTGTTTACCTCACCGGGTCCGATCTTCGAGCCCGAACCTGTCCACCCCGACCCCTGGCGCGGCGCGCGGGCGCTGTTCGCGGCGGGCTTCCGGCCTGGCGACGTCGTGCTCAACACCTTCAGCTATCATCTGACGCCGGGCGGCTTCATTTTCGACGCCTCGGCGCGGGCGCTGGGCTGCGCGGTGATTCCGGCCGGCCCCGGCAATGCCGAGCAGCAGTTTGAACTGATCGAGGCCTACCGCCCGGTCGGGTATAGCGGCACGCCCGATTTCCTCAAGATGCTGCTCGACGCCGCCGCGAATGCCGGACGCGATGTCTCCTCGATCAAGCGCGCGCTGGTCTCCGGCGCGGCGTTTCCGAAATCACTGCAGGACGAGGTCAAGGCGCGCGGCATCGACGCCTATCAGGCGTTCGGCACAGCCGACCTCGGCATGATCGCGTTCGAGACGCCGGCGCGCGAAGGCATGGTCGTCAACGAGGATCTCATCATGGAGATCGTGCGTCCCGGCACCGGCGACCCTGTGGCGCCCGGCGACGTCGGCGAGATCGTCGTCACCTCGCTCGATCCGCAGCATCCCTGGATCCGGCTCGCGCTCGGCGACCTTAGCGCGGCGTTGCCAGGGGCAAGCCCGTGCGGACGCACCAACATGCGCATCAAGGGTTGGATGGGTCGCGCCGACCAGACCACCAAGGTCAAGGGCATGTTCGTCCGCCCCGAGCAGATCGCCGAGATCGGCAAGCGCCATCCCGAACTCGGAAGACTACGCCTCGTCGTCACGCGATCCGGCGAGAGCGATCTGATGACGCTGAAGGCGGAAACGGCAGCGGCTAGCGGCAATCTTCAGGACGAACTCGCGACAACACTGCGCGCGGTAACGAAGCTCGGCGGCAGTGTCGAACTGGTCGCCGCCGGCACGTTGCCTAACGACGGCAAGGTGATCGCCGACGAGCGATAAGCACTCAGAACTTGCGAACCAGATCGACGACCTTGTCCTGCTGCGCCCGCGTGATCTCCGCGAACATCGGCAGCGACAGGATGCGTCCCTGATCGCGATGCGCATTCGGAAACTGCTCGGGGCGATGGCCGAAGCGCGCATAGGCGGCAAGGAACGGCAGCGCCGTCGGATAGTTGATCGCGGTCTGCACGCCGTTGGCGTTCAGGTGCGCAGCCAATGCATCGCGGCGCGGATGCCTGATCGTGTAGAGATGATAGACGTGGGTTCGGCCCGGCGCGACCTGCGGCACGATCACGTTCTCGATTTGGTTGAGGCCGGCATCGTAAACCTCGGCCGCGTTCTGGCGCGCCTTAGTCCACCCAGCGAGATGCGGCAGTTTGGCCGACAGGATCGCCGCCTGCATGCCGTCGAGCCGGCTGTTGATGCCTTCGATGTGATGCTGATGCTTTACCAGACCGCCGTGCCGCGCCAGCATCGTCATGTGCTCGGCGAGCGCGGCGTCGTTGGTGACGACGGCGCCAGCATCGCCCATCGCGCCGAGATTCTTGCCTGGATAAAACGAATAGGTTGCGGCGGCCCCGAACGTGCCGACCTGCTGGCCTTTATACCGCGCAAGATGCGCCTGCGCGCAGTCCTCGATTACCCAGAGCTTGTGCTTGTTCGCGATCATCATGATCGCGTCCATGTCGGCCGGCTGCCCGTACAGATGTACGGGGATAATGCCGACCGTGCGCGGCGTTATCGCCGCCTCGATCGCCGCCGGATCGATCGTGAACGTCGCGCCGTCGGTGTCGCAGAACACCACGGTGGCGCCGGCATGCGTGATCATTGCCGAGGTGCTGATCCAGGAATGCGCCGTGGTGATCACCTCGTCGCCCGGCCTGACCTTCAGCGCGGCCATGGCGAGATACAGCGCGTCGGTGCCGTTGGCGCAGGACACGCAATGCTTGACGTCGACGGCAGCGGCGAACTCCCGTTCGAAGGCTTCGACATAGGGCCCGCGAATGAAGGCATTGTCACCGATGACGGAGGCAATCGCGCCGTCGATCTCGCTCTTGATGTTTTGATACTGCAGTTGCAGATCCGCAAAAGGCACCGGCATCGGTCGTGTTTCCTACTTGTCCGTCAGCAGCCGGCGCGCCGGATTGCCGGCATAGGCACCGGGCACGGTGATGTCTCTGGTCACAACAGAGCCTGCGCCGATGACGACGTCGTCGGCGATCCTCACCGGCAAGATCGTGGCGTTGGAGCCGATCGAGACGCGGTTGCCGATTACGGTCTCGCGCCATAGCTCCCTGTGGCCGCGGGCCGGGCCGCCGCTCGAGAACGTGTCGTTCACGAACATGACACCATGGCCGACAAAACAATCTTCGCCGATTGTGACCAGTTCGCAGATGAAGGCGTGAGACTGCACCCGCGTGCGGGCGCCGATAACGACGTCCTTCTGGATCTCGGTAAACGGCCCGACAAAGCAATCGTCGCCGATTTTGCAGCCGTAGAGATTGCACGGCTCGACGATTTTGACGCGCACGCCGAACGCGACATCGCGCACGCCGGCCTGATGTATCTCCGGCCGGTTCACGGCACGACACCCAGCCGGCCCAGCCGGGGCGCGAAGCGAAGCGGCACCTCGGCACCGGTCTCGATCGATTCGTAAAGCGCCGAAATCAGTTCCAGGCTCTTGCGCCCTTCGAGACCATCGACCAGCGCCGAGCGCTGGTTCACCAGGCAATCGATCACGTGCTGATAATAGGCCTGGTGACCGAAGCCGTAGACGTTCGGTGGATTGACGGAAAACTTCTCGACCACGTCCTTGTCCGAGGCAAGTTCCTCGACAAAGCGCCAGTGCCGGATCTGGTTGACGGCAAAGCCGGCGATTTCGACCGTTCCCTTCTCTCCGAGAATCGAAAGCGAGCCTTCGAGGTCGGTCGGACGCGCAGCCGTGGTCGCCTCGATGATCCCGAGCGCACCATTGCGGAACTTCAGCGTGGCAACCGCGGTGTCCTCGGCCTCGATCTTTGCCAGCGCCGTCACGGCGCGGGCATGAACGCTGATGACGTCGCCGAAGAACCATTCCAGCATGTCGATGTGATGGCTGGCCTGGTTCGAGAGCACGCCACCGTCATAGACCCAGGTGCCACGCCAGGCATCCTGGTCGTAATAGGCCTGGTCGCGGCACCAGCGGACACGCACGGTGCCAAGTATCAGACGGCCGAAGCGGCCGGCCTCCAGCGCCTCGCGCGCCTTCACCACCGGAACGTTGAAGCGATTCTGCTTGACGACGAACAGCTTGATGCCGGCCGCATCGCAGGCGCGGACCATGTCGTCGGCATCCTGCAGCCGCAGCGCCATCGGCTTCTCGACGACGACGTGCTTTCCGGCCTTCGCGCAGGCGATGACGTGGGCAGGATGCATCCCGCTCGGCGTCAGCACCGCCACCACATCGATGTCCTGCCTGGCGAGGAAGTCATCGATATCATAGGCTGCCGGGACGCCGAACCTGGACGCGATCGAATCGGCCCGGCTGCGAACGGTGTCACAAACGGCAACAAGCCTGGCCCCGTCGATATGATTGCCGCCCAGAAGTTCCGAGTGGCGCTTTGCGATACGCCCGCATCCGAGCAGGCCGAATCTGATCATGGGGAGCCTTGTTCCGTTAGCCGTCAGAATCGACGTTAGCCGCCTGGTCGACCGCAGCCAACCCTTCACGGCGGCGTAGCCCCCGCGCCCCCCGCCTCCCGCATGGGCCGTGGACTTCGGCCGTTTGAAGGCGTTGACAACAACCCCGGAAGGCTGCAACGAGGCGTCAGCCTCGCTGTGAGGATTTCACCTCGCCTGACGGATTCGAGGCTCGACTGGACTTCGGTTCCCAGAACCGCTGGCGTGATTTTCCCTGCCAACGCGGTTATGAACCGCTTTTAATGAGGGCTCTATCAACCGTGGGTTGCTTCCATGCGATTCGCGAGCCAATATTGGGGCCGAGCGGCCGGTTTCATGTTCAAAGCTGGCTTTTCGGGTTACATGCAACAGGAAACTCAGCGGCGAAAAGGTGTCCCCGGGCTGATGAACTCACGCCCTATACCTGATCACAGCACAGCCGGCGCGCAATCGAACGCGATGTCGGACTCGCAGTGCGGCCGAGACAAAAAGACCAGGGTGCTCGTAACCGGCGCCGACGGGTTCGTCGGTCGCCATCTGGTTCCGCACCTCGTCGCGCAGGGATACAGCGTGATCGCGGCATCGAGAGCGGTCACCACCTTTGACAATCCGGATGTCACCGCCGTTCCACTTCCAGATCTGTCGCGATTGTTCGACTGGCAGCCGCTGCTGGACCAATGCGATGCGGTGGTTCATCTCGCGGGCATCGCTCACAAATACGCCGGCGACGACTTCTATGATCGCGTCAATCATCGTGCGACATCGGCGCTGGCACGGGCGATATCGCGCGGCGCGACAAAGCACCTGGTGTTCATTTCCTCGATCGCCGCCCAGTCCGGCTCCGTTGCGGACCATGAACTCACCGAGGATGACTTTCCGACACCGAATAATGCGTACGGACGATCCAAGTTTGCCGCCGAACAGGCCATCCGTGCGGCTGGCATTTCGTTTACGATCTTGCGGCCCGTCGTGATTTACGGCGAAGGTGAGAAGGGAAACTTCAAGACCGTCCATCGGATTTCGCGCCTGCCGATCCCGCTTCCCTTCGGGGCGCTGTCTGCGCAACGATCGGTGCTGTCGATCCAGAACTTCAACTCGGCGGTCGCAATCGCGCTAACCAACCCCCGTGCGCGCGGAGAGACTTTCATCGTATCCGATCCGACGCCGGTGACGGTCGCAGAACTTATCGCACGGCACCGCGCCGGCCTCGGCAGACGACCTTGGTTGATGCCGGTACCCGAAGGCTGGGTCAAACTGTCACTCCAGGCCATCGGCCAAGGCGCAATTTGGGAGCGGATCGGCCAGCCGCTGGTGGCCCCTCCGAAAAAGCTGCTCGCGATCGGCTGGAAGCCATCCTGAGCGCTTGCGACCGTCGCCGGGCGGCCGTTCAACTGCAGCGAAGTGTCCGGCCAGTGCTTGGCGTCGACAGTATCAACACTGTGTTGAGATTCCAGCGTGCAGCGCGCGCGCAGAGTTGTTCGTCGCTCAACGGCTCGGAAGCTGCATCCTTGTATCTGGCGAAACCGTAGTGCGGCTCCCCGGGACATTTGAGCGCAGGCGGACTCAGTCCTTTCAGCATGGGTGCGCCAAGGATTGCGGGAACGAAGAAGGGACTTGCACGGCATTCCACAGCGATGTTCCAGAAAGCCAGATTATCGGGCGGCACGAAAACCGCCTCACGATGGGCCTGCGCAATTCCCATTGCCAACAACGTATTCCTTGCCTGCTCCCCGGGGGTACGCTTCACGTCGTTCGCCAGAGCAGCGCGGGCCGGATGCCCGGGTGTCAGGAGCGCTATGAGGCGTTGACGGGTTGTCGTCTCCGCGCCAGCGCTATCTCCGGTAACCAGCCGAACTCGAGCCTGAAGTTCGGCGAACATCGCCCCGACCCTGTAGGCGCTTTTCCTTTTTTCCTCGGTCAACAATGCAACGAGCAGGATCGCAGCAAGTGCAAATCCAGGCGCGAGTGGATTTGGGAATATCTTTTCGAAGGTGGCGCCGCCGTAGGCGCACAAAAATGCGATTGCCGTCCAGGTCCCGACATTCACGAAATAATAGTCGGCCCCGCCGGGGAGATTAACCAGCACGGCGACGGCGATGGCTGTGATCGCCATTACTCCAACTGCTTCGGCGCATCGCTTGTCCCGTACTGAACCTCGCCGCCACACTTGAAACGCAGCGCCAATCAGCAGCAGATTAGCTGCAATATTCGACAAGGCGCAGAGCGGATACTGCCTGATGAAGCCGAACGGTTCGAACACCTGCAGCAGCAGGGCCGCACCTGGGGAAATGACCGCGACGGCGAGCATCAGGAGCATGATGAGCGGAACAGCCAGCTTGATCAGCCCCAGGAGCGTCATGCCCATCCGCCGCCAAAGCAGGAAGCCGACGCCGCTCACGAGAATTGCACCAACCGAAATCTTCGAAAGCAAAGTCAGCAAGGCTACAATGCCGAGCGCTGAAAGTTGCAGGCTAAGGCGATCACGCCGATCGGGATCGGCAATCTCGGCCAACAAAGGCAAGCTCAGCAGAAACAAGATCATCGAGAGGCAGTAGGACTCGGAAACCAGATAGGACGTCCATCCCCACAGGTCCGCCACGAAGAGAAGCAGCAGAGATCCCAGTGTGATGAGGGCGCCGTTGCCCGGACCATGTGCGGGTCGTCGAAACAGATGGATTGTGAGCGACAGGCAGAACAGAAGCATCGGAACGGCGATCACCTGCCCGGCGACAACATACCCTTCCAACGTCGGCACACCGAGCCAGAGACTAACGCACCCCAGCCAGATGTGAGACAATACGTGGTATTCGATCGGGACAAATCCATCGAGGCCGGTGCTCAGCGCGCCGTGTTTCACGAGCATGTTGGCGATGGCAGCGTGAAAAATCGTGTCGAGCTGATGGATCCCCGTCAGCGCAAGTTCAGGCGTGAGGATTGATGCGTAGGCACGGGAATTGATTACCAGGAAATAGCCGAAGCCGAAGAGACAGCCGCAGGCAATTGCGAAGGTCCAGAGGCCGGCGGGCGCGGCGCGCATGGCGGATGCGGTTTGCGCGATGCCCGCGACCAACAGAGCGATGAACAGCGGATACGTGATGGCATCGGCCAGAGGCCCGTTCAGCCAAGCCAGTGTGGGCAGGAAAATCACCGCTATCGTGGCAACGAGGAGCGCCGCGACTGTTCCACCGCGCTCCACATGGCGCACGGTGAACAAAGTTGCGCAGCCGATGACCGCGCCCAACAACAGGAACGCCTTGACGAAAACGAACCAGTGCGGGCTTCCCAGCGGCCATCGCACGATGGCCAGCAAGGCCGCCGATACCGCCGCCATGGTCCAGCCGAAGATAGCCGCGAAATAGATCGGGCTCGGTCGATCGGTGGCAAACCGCTGCTTGGAATCGGCTGCCGATTTGGCCAGCAGGCGCCGAGACGATTGTTCAGTAGCTTGCACGCGATTGACCTGCTTTTGACCCGGGGCCGTCCCTAGCCCGGCCCCCGTCTTGGGACCAGCCGGACGGGCGACGCAGACCGCGGTCGAAGTAGGTCAATCCGCGCGTTTGCGCCAGTATATTCGGCCGAAATTCACCGCTCCATGGAAGCCTTGCACGAACTGCGCCCCTGCCGTATCTAACGACCCGAAATAGAGGCGTTTCCGGGCCAAAACCGGAACCGGTTGCCGTTTTGGACCCGCCAAATTGCCAGACAAGAGCCACCTTACCATCGCCGAGAGCGACACGATCGAGCAGGCGTTCCAGCGGCTCAATGCCAATATGCTGGGGATCCTGTTTGCCCGTGACGCCCAGGGCCGCGTGATCGGGGCTGTCACCGACGGTGACATCCGCCGGCGGCTGCTGACGGGAATATCGATCCAGGGCGAGGTAGCGAGCTGCATCAACCGCAACTTCGTGTGGGCGCGTGCCGGTGCACCCCGCGAACAGATCCTTAAACTGCTCGACCAGCGGGTCCACGTCGTTCCGATCCTCGATGCCGAGGGCCGGCTGGTGGACGTGTTCAGCCGCGATCTGTTCAATCTCGGTGAAGAGAGCGAAGTATTCGCCCGCGCGCGCTCTCCGGTTCGAATCAGCTTCTCGGGCGGCGGCACCGACCTCACGCATTACTTCGTCGACAATGATGGCGGCTCCGTCATCAACGCGACCATTGCAATGTATGCACATGCGACATTGCGCCGGCGCAATGACAACCGGATCCGAATCTACTCCCATGATTTCCGTTGCAAGGTGGAAGCGGAAGATCTCATCGCGCTCGGCACCGAAGGCGAACTGGCACTGATCAAATCGGTGATCCGCCTGATCAAGCCGGCCTACGGTTTCGATCTCGACGTGTCGGCCGATTTTCCGGTCGGCTCCGGCCTCGGCGGTTCGGCGGTGGTGTCCTCCGCCATCATCGGCTGCTTCAATGAGTTTCGCTCCGATCGATGGGACCGCCACGAGATCGCGGAAATGGCCTTTCAGGCCGAACGGTTGATGCTGAACATTCCCGGCGGCTGGCAGGACCAGTACGCCACCGTGTTCGGCGGCTTCAATCACATGGAGTTTTCCTCGGAGCAGAACACCATCGTTCCGCTTCGCCTAGAGCCCAACATCGTCGCCGAACTCGAGGAAAGCCTCGTGCTTTGCTACACCGGCTCCAACCACGACTCCGGTTCGATTCACCGGGATCAGAAGCAGCAGCACGAGACCAGCGACGCCGTCGCGGCCGCGGCCCGGCAGAAGGAAGTGACGCGCAAAATCCGGCATCATTTGCTGCGCGGTCAGCTTCTGGAGTGCGGCCGCCTGATCGACGAGGCTTGGCATGCCAAGCGCCGCATGAGTTCGCTGATCAGTTCCGATGAGCTGGATGCGATCTATGATCTTGCGAAAGCCAACGGTGCGGTCGGCGGCAAGCTGCTGGGCGCCGGAGGTGGCGGCTACTTCATCTTCTTCGTCCGTCCATTCCAGCGCTATCCGCTGATCACGGCGCTCGAGCAGAACGGCCTGTCCTGCTCCCGTATCGCATTCGAGGAAAATGGCCTGCGGACCTGGAAATCCCGCATTCCCGGAGTGCCGGCCAACAGCGGCGCCGCGTAAAACCAGACACCGAGAAGGTTCATGAATTCAACCAAACAGGCGGCGACGATTCGGATCGGCAATCGTTCGATCGGCAACAGTCAGCCGTGCTACGTCATTGCGGAGGTCGGCAACAACCATAATGGTAACTTCGATCGCGCCATCGCGCTGGTCGACGCCGCGGTCGCAGCCGGCGCGGATTGCGCGAAATTCCAGATGCGCAAGCTGGACGAGGTCTACCGCGCCTCGAGCTTGTCCGGAAAGGACGACGACCTCGCCGTCGAATACACCCTCGATCTCTTGCGCCGCTTCGAACTGACCACCGAGCAGCAACGCCGCGTCGCCGACTATTGCGCCTCGAAAAATATCCAGTACCTCTGCACGCCCTGGGACGCGTCCAGCGTCGCGACGCTGGAGACATTCGGCGTTCAGGCCTACAAGGTCGCCTCCGCCGACCTGACCAACCTGCCCCTGCTGGCAAAGCTTGCTGCGACCGACAAGGCGCTGATCGTCTCGACCGGCATGAGCACGTCGGATGAAATTCGCGCCGCCGCAAAATTTCTCGACGAGCGCTCCGCGCGCTATGTGCTGCTGCATTGCCAGAGCACCTACCCCGCCGCGCTTCACAACATTCATCTGCGCTTCATGGAGACGCTGCGGGAGATTCATTCCCTCGTCGGCTATTCCGGTCACGAGCGCGGGATCGCGGTTTCGATCGGTGCGGTCGCGATGGGGGCGGTCGTGATCGAGCGCCACATTACGCTCGATCGCGAGATGGAAGGGCCGGATCACGCGGCAAGCCTCGAGCCGGAAGAATTCAAGGCACTCGTGGCAGGCATCCGCGAGGTGGAGGCGGCGCGTGGCGAGAAGCTTGCCGAACGTGCGCTCAGCCAGGGCGAGCTGATCAACCGCGAGAACCTCGCCAAGAGCCTGGTCGCCGCCCACGATATTCCGGCCGGCACCATCCTCGCCGACAGCGATGTCGCCGTCAAAAGCCCCGGCCAGGGCCTCTCACCGCTGAAAATGCCGGCCCTGATCGGCCGCCGCCTCAACCGCGCTATGGCGAAAGACGATTACTTCTTCCAGAGCGACCTCGAAAACGGCGCCGCAACCGCGCGCCGCTATCGTTTCGACCGTCCCTGGGGCGTACCGGTCCGCTATCACGATACGCAACGTTTCCTGGAAATCTGCCAGCCCGACATTATCGAATTCCATCTCAGCTATAGCGACATGGAGCGCGATCCGGCCGCCTACCTGTCCGGCACCTACGATCTCGGCTTCGTCGTGCATGCGCCCGAACTGTTTGCCGGCAGCAAGCTGATGGATCTGGCGACGCCGGACGAAGGCCTACGCCGCTATTCGCTGGAGCAGACCCAGGCCGTCATCGACATCACGCGCGGATTGAAGAAGTTCTTTCCCAGGACCAAGCGGCCGCCGATCGTCGCCAATGTCGGCGGCTTCACCATGGACGAGCCGCTGCCGCCGGAACAGAAGGCGGAGCGCTACAGTATCTTTGCCGCGAGCCTGAAGGAGCTCGACATGGACGGCGTCGAGCTGATTCCGCAGACCATGGCGCCGTTCCCATGGCATTTCGGCGGACAGCGCCACCAGAACATTTTCATCTTTCCGGATGAGTCGGCCGACTTCTGCGCCAAACATGACTTGCGGATGTGCGTCGACATCTCGCATACCAAGCTTGCCGCCAATCATTTCGGCTTCGATTTCGCCGAAGGTCTCGCGCAGCTCGGCCCTCATACCGCGCACCTGCACTTTGGCGACGCCAAGGGTCTCGACGGTGAAGGCCTGCAGATCGGCGAAGGCGAGATCAACTTCGACCAGATCGGCGCGATCCTGCGTAAGCACGCCCCCGGCGCTTCGTTCATCCCCGAGATCTGGCAAGGCCACAAGAACATGGGCGAAGGATTTTGGACGGCGCTCGAGCGCCTCGAGGGCCGGATATGATGAGGCCAACGCCGGGGCGAACGCTGGCCGTGATTGCCGCCCGCGGCGGCTCCAAGGGAATCCCGCACAAGAACCTGATCGACCTGTGCGGTAAGCCGCTGATTGCCTGGACCGTGATGCAGGCAGCCGCGGCGCGCGGTGTCGACGTCGTCGCGGTGTCTTCCGACAGCGACCAGATCCTTGCCGCCGCCGAGGCCGCCGGCGCCGTCGGCGTCCGGCGCCCCGAGGGTATCTCCGGCGACCTCGCTTCATCGGAATCGGCATGGCTGCACGCGCTCGAACAGCTCGATGGCAAGCTTGGACCGTTCGGCCGCGTCGTCGCGCTGCAGGCCACGTCGCCGATCCGGGAGTCCAGCGATATCGAGCAGGCGCTCGAAACCTTCGAGCGCGAGCAGCTCGACAGCCTGCTCTCGGTCTGCGAGGTCGAGGATTATTTCAACTGGCGCATTGGTGCCAACGGGCCTGAACCGATCAACTACGATTTCCGCAACCGGCGGATGCGGCAACAGATTGAAAAGCGGTATTTGGAGAACGGCTCGTTCTACGTTCTAATTCCTTCGCTGCTGCGCGAACATAATAACCGGCTCGGCGGCAAGATCGGAATGCATGTGATGGAGCGCCATAAAATGTTCCAGATCGATCGCCCGGAAGACATCAAGCTTTGCGCGGCCATCATGCGCAGCTACGGCTATGCATAATCCCGCCGCCTTTTCCCTGGAAGGCAAGACCGCCGTCGTCACCGGCGCGTCGCGCGGCATTGGTGCTGCGATCGCAAGCGGTCTGCAGGCGAGTGGCGCAAAGGTATTCGGCCTCAGCCGCACCGGCACGGCGCCAGCGCAAGTGACCGCGATCAAATGCGATTTGGCCGATGATGCCGCCATCCAATCTGTATTCGATGATCTCTCGAAAGCCGGCGAGCGGCTCGACGTGCTGGTCAATGCGGCGGGCATCAGCCTACCCGTCTCCGTGACGACAAGCGAGCTCCAGAGGTTCCGCGACACGCTGGCGGTCGATCTCAGCGGCGTCTACGCCACGGTCCTTGCCGCCTATCCGCTCTTGAAGAAGGCAGGCGGCGGCTCGATCATCAACATCACGAGCATCAACTCGGTGCGCGGCTTTCCTGGTAACCCCGGCTATGTCGCGGCCAAGGCAGGTCTTGCCGGCCTCACTCGCGCGTTGGCAGCGGACTATGCGCGCGACGGCATTCGCGTCAACGCGCTCGCGCCCGGCTATGTCGCAACCGAGATGACGGCAAAAAGCTTTGCCGATCCGGCGATGCATGAGGACCGCCGCCGCCACACCATGCTGGAACGCTGGGGCAACCCGGACGACCTCGCGGGCGCCGCAGTCTTTCTGGCGTCGCCGGCGTCAGCCTACGTGACCGGCCAGGAATTGTTCGTCGACGGCGGATGGACCACGAAAGGTCTGGCGATCAGCGAAGGTGACAAGTCGTGACGACAACGCTCGAACGCATCGGCTTCATGCAGGGACGGCTGTCGGCGATGGTCGACGGCAAGATCCAGGCCTTCCCATGGAGCGAATGGCGCGAAGAATTTCCCCGCGCCCATGCGCTCGGCCTGACGCGGATAGAATGGACCGTCGACCAGGACCGCTTGCGCGAAAACCCGCTCAACACCGCCGCCGGACAGAAAGATATTCTCGAACTGTCGTACCGCCACGCGCTCAGGGCCGTGAGCCTGACCGGCGACTGCTTCATGCAGGCGCCATTCTGGAAGACCGAGGGCGAGACACAGAAATCGCTGATGGCCGATCTCGATCTGGTGCTCGCCTCCTGCAGCACGCTTGGCATCGAATTCGTCGTCATTCCGCTGGTCGACAATGGCAGGATCGAAAGCGATGCCCAGACGGAGATCTTGCTGCGCGTTCTGCTCGACCGCGCCGCCTCCTTGTCGAAGCAAGGCGTCAAGATCGTCTTCGAATCCGATCTGCCGCCTGCTCCACTAGCGCAGTTCATCGACAAATTTCCGCGCGAGGTGTTCGGCATCAATTACGACAGCGGCAACAGTGCGGCTCTCGGCTATGACTCCGCCGAGGAGATATCGGCTTATGCGCCGCGCATTCTCAACGTGCATGTGAAGGACCGGCTACTTGGCGGCACCACCGTTCCGCTCGGAACAGGCGCGGCGGAGCTCGCCAAAACCATCCGGCTGATCGAGCAGTCCGGCTATCGCGGGCAATATATCCTGCAAACGGCCCGCGCCGTCGATTGCGACCATGCCGGCGTGCTGGCCAGATATCGCGACATGACCGTGCGCTGGATCGAGGACGCAAGCTGATGAAACTCGAGATCGAAGGCCGGGTCGCATTGGTGGTCGGCGCCAGCCGCGGCATCGGCTTTGCTATTGCCGAAATACTCGCCGCCGAAGGGGCCAAGGTCGCGATGGCGGCCCGCGGTCTCGATGGAATCAAGTCGGCCGCAGACAAGATCGGCCGCGGCGCCTCATTCCATGCCGCCGACGTCACCGATCCCGCCGCCGCGCTCGCGCTTGTCAATGACGTCGAAAAGCACTGGGGCAGAATCGACATTCTCGTCTGCAACGTCGGCAGCGGCGCCTCGGTGCCGCCGGGCAAGGAAACCGCGGCAGAGTGGTCGCGAGTGATGGACATCAACCTGTTCGCCGCCACCAACACGATCGAGGCTGCGCGCCCGCTCATGAGCCGCGGCAGTGGCGATCGCGCGATCGTCTGCGTCTCCTCGATCTGCGGGCTTGCTGCGCTCGGCGCGCCGGTGACCTATTCGGCGGCGAAGGCGGCCTTGAACGCGACGGTGCGCGGCCTCGCCCGGCCGCTCGCGCTCGAGGGCATCCGCATCAACGCCGTCGCGCCCGGTAACATCCTTAGCACCGATGGCACCTGGGCACGCAAGATCGCCGAAAACAAAGCCGCCGTGGATGAGATGCTTGTCCGCGAGGTGCCGCTGCGCCGCCTCGGCAAGCCCGAAGAGGTCGCGGACATTGTCACTTTTCTTGCCTCCCCCCGCGCCGCGTTCATCACGGGCACCGTGATCGTGGCCGACGGCGGACAATTGCGTGCTTGAACAGGAGCGCATCATGACGGCACCTTCCGCCCGATACGATCTGACAGGACGCACGGCGCTCGTTACCGGCGCCGGGGGGCTGCTGGGCCGCCAGCATGTTGCCGCGCTGGTCGATGCCGGCGCGCGGGTGGTGGTCAGCGACATCGGGCTGACGCAAGCCGATGCAACCATCGCTGCCGTGAAGGAAGTCACGCCCAAAGCCGATCTTGTCCCGATCGTGATCGACGTGACATCGCAAACATCGGTGAGCGCCGCGGGCGATGATCTCGCCGGGCGAGGCATCGCCGTTGATATCCTCGTCAACAACGCCGCGATCGACCCGAAGGTCACCTCAACGCCGGGCGTGATGCATTCGTCACGGTTCGAAGCCTTTCCGGTTCCGCAATGGCAGACGGAAATCGCGGTGGGATTGACCGGCGCGATGCTGTGCTCGCAGGTGTTTGGCGGCGCCATGGCCCGGCGCGGCCGCGGCGTGATCCTCAATATCGCGTCGGATCTCGGCGTGATCGCGCCGGATCAGCGGCTCTACCGGCAGCCGAACATCACGCGCGATGAAGAGCAGCCGGTCAAGCCGGTGACCTACTCCGTCATTAAGCATGGCCTGATCGGCCTGACCAAATACCTCGCGACCTACTGGGCGGACCGGGGCGTTCGCGTCAACGCGATCTCACCCGGCGGCGTCTTCAACAACCAGGATCCCGCTTTCGTCGAACGGCTGACGCGTTTGATCCCGATGGGACGAATGGCCCGGGTCGACGAATATTGCGCCGCCGTTCAGTTCCTCTGCTCGGATGCATCGAGCTACATGACTGGCCAGAACATGGTCATGGACGGCGGCAGGAGCGTGTGGTAACCACCGCGCGTTCCCCCTCATTTTCATGCAATCACGAGCCGACGCAGAAGCAATCATGTTCAACGATAAGTCGATTCTGATTACAGGCGGCACTGGTTCGTTTGGGCGTAAATACGTCGGAAATCTCCTGAAGAAATTCAGGCCTCGCCGTCTCGTGATCTATTCGCGCGACGAGTTGAAGCAATACGAGATGCAGCAGGAGTTCGATCAATCGCCGATGCGCTATTTCATCGGCGATGTGCGCGACGGCGAGCGCCTGCGCACCGCCATGAAAGGCATCGACTTCGTGATTCATGCGGCCGCGCTGAAACAGGTGCCAGCCGCCGAATACAACCCGATGGAATGTATCAAGACCAACATCCACGGCGCCGAGAACGTCATTCAGGCCGCACTAGAGGCTGACGTCGAGAAAGTTATCGCGCTGTCGACCGACAAGGCCGCGCAGCCCATCAACCTGTACGGCGCGACCAAGCTCGCTTCCGACAAGCTGTTCATCGCAGCGAACAACATGGCTGGCGGACATCGCACGGCCTTCAGTGTCGTGCGCTACGGCAACGTGGTCGGCTCCCGCGGCTCGATCGTGCCGCTGTTCAACAAGCTGCTGGCGGAAGGCTGTGATCACCTGCCGATCACCGACCCGCGCATGACCCGGTTCTGGATATCGCTGCAGCAGGGCGTCGACTTCGTCAACAAGAGCTTCGAGCGGATGTCGGGCGGCGAGATCTTCGTTCCGATGATCCCGTCAGTACGGATCCCCGATCTGGCCGCCGCGATGGCACCTCACGTTCCGATCAAGGTGATCGGCATCCGTCCCGGCGAAAAGCTGCATGAGATCATGTGCCCGACCGACGACTCGCATCTGACGCTGCGCTTCCATGATCATTTCGTCATGAAGCCCACCATCAAGTTTTTCCGCAAAGACGTCGACTATCTTACCAACCAGGTCGGCGAGCGCGGAGAGCCGGTGTCGGACGGATTCGAATACAATTCCGGCCGGAACGATCACTTTCTCGATGTGTCCGAAATCAGGGAATTCAATCGAATTGCGGTCCAATGATCCCGTATGGACGTCAGGACATCTCCGCTGAGGACATTGAGGCAGTCACTGAGGTGCTGCGCTCGGACTGGCTGACCCAGGGTCAGGCCGGCCCTCGATTCGAGCAGGCCATGGCCGCCTATTGCGGCAGCCGCAGCGCGATTGCGGTAGCAAATGCGACGGCAGCGCTGCACATTGCCTGCCTCGCGCTCGATCTCGGCCCCGGCGACACGCTCTGGACGACACCGAACACCTTTGTGGCATCGGCTAATTGCGCGCTGTACTGCGGCGCCTCCGTCGATTTCGTCGACATCGATCCGCGCACCTACAACATGGGCGTCTCGGCCCTGGCCGAGAAGCTTGAAATCGCGGCATCGAATGGCCGGCTGCCGAAGATCGTGGTACCCGTGCATTTCGCCGGCCAGTCCTGCGAGATGCGCGAAATCCGTTCGCTGGCGGATCGCTACGGCTTTCGCATCATCGAGGACGCCTCGCACGCGGTCGGCGGCGAGTATCTGGGACGCAAGGTCGGCGCCTGCGACTACGGCGATACGACCATTTTCAGCTTTCACCCGGTCAAGATCATCACCACTGGCGAGGGCGGCATGGCCCTGACCAACGATTCCAGACTCGCCGAACGCCTCTCCTATCTGCGAACGCACGGAATCGTCCGTCCCGCACAGCGTCCTGAAGAACCGCAGCAGCGCGAGTCGCCGACCAATCAAGAACGGGTCAACGAAGAACGCGATGGTCCCTGGATGTACGAGCAGATCGAACTCGGCCTGAATTATCGCATGACCGATATTCAGTCGGCGCTCGGCACCAGCCAGCTCGCGCGGCTCGATCCCTTTGTCGCGCGCCGGCGCGAACTTGCGGCACGCTACGATGGGCTGTTGGCGGAACTTCCGGTGACATGCCCGTGGCAGCATCCCGACACGAATTCCGCCTGGCACCTCTATGTCATTCGCCTGCACCGCAACGAGATCAAGCTCAGCCGGCGGCAGGTGTTCGACGCGTTGCGCGCAGCCGGGATTGGCGTCAATGTGCACTACATTCCCGTGCATACCCAGCCTTATTACCGGAAGCTCGGTTTCCAGACCGGCATGTTCCCCGAGGCCGAGAGCTACTATCAGGACGCGATTACTTTGCCGCTGTTCTCAAGCATGACGGATGATCAACAGGACACCGTTGTCGCGGCGCTGCAGAAGATCCTCTCGTGAAGATCGCCGTCATCCCGGCGCGAGGCGGCAGCAAGCGGATCCCGCGCAAGAACATCCGCATGTTCTGCGACAAGCCGATCATCGCCTACTCGATTGCGGCGGCGCAGCAGACGGGATTGTTCGATCAGATCGTCGTCTCTACCGATGACGAGGAGATCGCCTCCGTCGCCCGCCAATTCGGTGCCACGACGCCCTTCATGCGGCCAAAGGAAATCGCCGACGATTTCACCGGCACCAACGCCGTCGTGAAGCATGCCGTGTCCTGGTTTAACGCGCAGTCAAACGACGTCACGCATGCGTGCTGTCTCTATGCTACCGCGCCGCTGATGCAGGCGCGCTTCATCACAGAAGGCTACGAGGCCCTCGCCCGCTCGGATGCCGCCTTTGCATTTTCCGTCACCAGTTACGCGTTTCCGATCCAACGCGCCGTGCGGATCGCGCCAAACGGGCGAGTGGACGCGATCTATCCCGAACATCGCATGACACGATCGCAGGATCTGGAGCACGCCTATCACGATGCCGGGCAGTTCTATTGGGGGACGGCGCGTGCCTTTCTGCAGGACATGCCGTTGTTTGCGCCGCATTCGATCGGCGTGATCCTGCCGCGCCACTTCGTCCAGGACATCGACACCCTCGAGGATTGGGAACGGGCTGAACTGATGTACCGCGCCAGCGATCACCGCGCGTAAGCAGCGATCAGGCCGCGTCCCGGTCAAGCAACGGCCGGATAAACGACAAGAGATCACCGCCCTCGAAAAGGTGCCCTTTTATCCCGGCAGCGGCAGCGGCCTGAAGATCGTGCGGCATATCGCCGACAAGCAGGCTCGATTCCTTGCGCACCGGCCAGCCTTTGAGGCAATCGAGGATCATGCCTGGCGCCGGCTTGCGCCGGTCGCTTGCCTGCCGCCACTCTGCGACAACGCCTTCCTCGTGATAGGGACAGTACTGGAATTCATCGATATGCGCGCCGATTTGAGCGAGGTCCCGACTCATCCAGTCGTGCAGCGCGTGAACCGCCTTGATCCCGTAATATCCGCGCGCAACACCGGCCTGATTGGTCACCACGAATGTGAGATAGCCGAGATCGTTGCAGAGCTTGATCGCCTCCCGCGCACCCGGCACCCACTCGAAATGCTCGATCTTGTGCACATAGGCCTTGTCGATGTTGAGGACCCCGTCCCGGTCGAAGAAAACCGCGGGGCGACGCATTCTCGCAGGAAGCTCGCTCTGCGCACGTTCAAAGTCGGAGGGCACGCCGATGTCGATGAAGAATCCGTCATATAGCGCCGCTCGCAACTGCCCCTGCTCGGCGAGACGCGGAAAGATCGTCTGTTCGAGCGAACAGGGTAGCTCATCGATGAAGGAAAGAATTTTTCGATCGACGCAATAGACGCCTGAATTGATCGGCCCGTTCGGCTGCGCACCCGCCGGCAGGAACGTCTTGATGAAGTCTCGATCAAGCAGGACGCGGCCGTAGCGATCACCGGCCAGATCTTTCTTCAGCGCCACGCGTACGATTGCGGGCGAATGCGCCGGGCCGGCTGCGACGTCGAGCAGGTTGAAGTCGAAAAAGGAGTCGCCGTTGAGAAGCAGGAACTTGTCATCCAACCTGTCCGCGGCATGTTTCAACGCCCCGCCGGTGCCCATCTGTGCCGGCTCCGACACGACCGAGACCGATGCGTCGCGCCAGCGTCGGCCGTCATAGCGATCGACCACCTGCCCCGCCTGATGACCTGCCAGCAGCACGACGTCCTGAATGGTCGGGTAGCGCGACAGCTCGTCGAGGATGTAATCCAGGAACGGTTTGCCAGCCACCTCCAGCAGCGGCTTCGGGACCAGCCGTGTCATCTCGCCCAACCGGGTACCCAGCCCACCGACCAGAATGACGGCCTGCTTCAGCACAATGCCTCCTCGATGAAGCCGCACAGCATATGTCCGATCACGATGTGCATTTCCTGGATCGAGTTGGTGCGCGTCGCCGGCACCCGGATCACGTGATCAGCGATCTCGGCTATGCGGCCACCGTGCTGCCCTGTCAATGCGAGCGACCCAGTTCCGAGATCGCGGGCAGCCTCGATGGCTCTGACGACGTTGCTGCTGTTCCCGCTGGTCGACAGGCCGAGCAGCACGTCTCCTCGCCGGCCGATCCCTCGCAATTGACGCGCGAACACCTCGTCGTACGAATAATCATTGGCAATCGCCGTCAGTGCGGATGTGTCCACGGTCAATGCCAGCGCCGGAAGCGGCGCCCTGTCCTTCAGGTAGCGCCCCATCAATTCCGCCGCCAGGCGCTGTGCGTCCGCGGCAGAACCGCCATTGCCACAGAACATGATCTTGCCGCCCGACCGCAGCGAGCGTGTCATGATTTCGGAAGCAGCCGCGATCGTCGCGGCGGCATCGCGCAACAGCCGCATGTTTTCCGCGATCTGATCCAGTTCGAGGCGAATCCGCTCTTCCCGACGTGCAGTGCTCTCAATCCCGATGGTCATGAAATTGCCTGACGGTGGACAGGAGTAATGAATCCGGCTCCACAGGCGCTACTTGAGATGCTGGGTGGCCCGGAAGTCTCGCCATGTGGGGAAGTTCCCGGCGCGTAGCTGGACAGACAAACGGCTCATATTCGCAACTGCCCGCCAAAACGCGGCCCGTGGAAGTATCGGGACAAAACAAAGCTCCGCCAACCGGTATTTCGATCACCTAAGCACAGCAGCATGGTGCCGGTAAATACCTCACCCTTGCTTACACCGCGGTACACCGATAGGAACGGGCTGGTCTAAGGGAGTTTCTCGTGCCGTCCCTCCGCAATCCCCGTTCGCGATGTCCGATTTGTAAAGGAACGCAATTCGATCCGAAGCTAAGCCTGACTCGGCTGGGCGAGAGATTTGAGATCGTGACCTGTCGTGATTGCAGCTTCATTTTCGTGGCCGATCCCGAGGCCGATACCGCCAATCATATCGACATCGACAAAATTGACTGGGCGTTCAGACCTCGTCATTCGCAAATACGCCGGCTGTTGCTGTCTCGACTTTCGCCCGGGAACAAGGTCATCGAAATTGGCTGCGGACGTGGCGAAGTCGGCTTCCTCATGCGGGAAGATCCCGTTGAGTACATCGGCTACGAGCCCGCCAGAGGGCTTTCAGATTTTGGCATTCGCGCGGGCGTGCCTATCATCCAGACTACATTTGAGGGCAATGAACGTGCAGATGCCGTCGTGATTGACAATGTGTTGGAACACGTAGCGGAGCCCGCCGACATGCTGGAGATCGCTTCTGCCGCGCTAAATCCAGGTGGAATACTCGTGGTGATCACACCGAATGTGAATGATATACGCGCGCTTTCCCCAAGCTGGAGAAAGCGCCACCTGTGGGTGCCGCCAGATCACATCAATTTCTTCTCGGCAACCGATATCGCCGCGATGTTCGCTCGTGCCGGAATGTCGCCAAGGCGATTCAAGTTTACTCCTCTTTCACTTCAGGACTTGAAATTCTATCCCCGCGCAATGGCTGAAACGATCGGCCTCTCGATATTTGGCCATAATGTGTATGCCGTTAAGGCTCATCAAGCGCCGCAGGGATAGATCGACGAGTCACCGAGCCAAAGCGTTGTTCGGGCGCAAAACCCGATGAACGTCCTTGATGACTTTCAAGGGTTGTGACGGACAAATCGGCGACGGGTCTTTAATCCGGACGAACAGCTTTTGATCCGCGAAACATTACGCCGAGTAGAGATATCAGGAACACGGCCGCGCCGGCAAGAATCGCGATCGTAATGGGGCGGACGAGCGCAAATCCCGGCGATGTGTAGGGCTCGTCGAGGAGAGCCGTAGGATAGTTTCTCCATGCGCCAAGTCTTGCCGACAATGCACGTTGCTCGGCCTTCGCGGCAGCCAGCCTCTGCTCGTTGCGCGAGGCAAGATCGGACAACCACACCCTCAGCAGCGTTGCGAAGGCCGGATCGCCGGACGCCCCCCTCGAATCTTCCCTCGCCAGGGCCAATAGCGAATCTCTCGTCTGCACCAGACTGGCGATGGTCGTATCACTGGCCGCAAGCTGCTCCTTGATATCAGCCTCCAGCGGACCGAGGGTTCTGCGCTGCTCCTCATTCAGCAGATTGACTGCGGCGGCTATGGCGTCGCGCGCCTGCCGGGCGGTGGCTGCGCGCACGCTCACGGCAACAGTATCAGCAGTCTCCTGCCTTGCGATCAGGTTACCAAGAATCAACTGCGCAGGTCGATTGGCGTCGCCGGCGGAGTTCGTCGCCTGGACTACGCGCTGCTTGAACGAGAGGGAGTTCATCCGGGAAACCGCGCCCGTAGGGCTTACGGCTTCCACTCCATCCACTTTTCCAATCCGAATGCTTCCCTGCGCTGTGTAGACCGTCGGGAGCTGCAGGGCGGCTACATATGCGATGGCCATCGCCACCAGCGGCAGCAGCACCGTCAAAAACAGGTGCTCGCGGATCGTCCGCCATAGATACATGAACAGCCCACCAAGGTATTGATCGCCGGGTACATTGCTTGGCGAGACGCTCATGAAAATGCCTTGTCTTCCGAGCCGATAGACGGACGTGAGAATAACACGCTCGACCTCCACTTGTCTTCTGTCACGTATACTACCACTGCGCTAACAACTTTGACCAGGAAAGTTATCTGGATCAACGAATTGACCATCCCCGAAACAATCATGATCGACAGCGCGAACAATATCGGCGTCAAGAAAAAGCACGTTGCAAAACGCTCCTGAACGATGCACCGCGTCATCAGGAACATGAACTCAGAGAATAAGATTGCGGAAAGTGCGACCAGGGCAAATCCGCCGACCGGTCCACCCAGCTCGAAAAAGACTTCCGGCCATCCGCCGGTGTAAGCCGATCCCTGCGCAATGATGTAATGAGCGCGCTGGAGAGGCAAGGCAAGTTCCATCAAAAGTTGCATCGTCGAATTGCGGGACGGATCGAACGGATCGACGAACAATTTGTAGGCCGCGAATCGTCCGCTCCAGTCATCCTGCAGGAACACCCGCTCATAGGTCATCCACCACATCTCGCCCTGCTGGACCAGAATACGCTGGGTTAGTTTCGCGAGCAGCTCTCCTCCCTCACCGCGCACGACGATATAGGAGTAAACTACAGCGGCGGCGGTCAGGACTGACAGCGCAGTTCCCGCGACCGCGAGCCAACGCAGGATTTTGCCTGAGAGCATTCCCCCCTGTGAGGGCGACCTTGCTTCCTGCACGACCATGATGACGCCGATTGGCATGACGAAGAACGAGGTATACGCGTAAAAAGACGAGAATCGGTGACCTGCCAGGAACAGGTACAGGATCAGCGAGCCGAACAGCACGCCGAACCGCCGATCCGCAGACTTTTCGTGCAACAAGGGAACCGCAAAGAAGACCCCAAGCTGGAACGTGAGCATCGGCCCCCATTCCAGCAGACGGGCATGCAGCGGACCGCCGTGCAGCCGCGTGTAGTCGAAGCGCTCGAGGCCCGCAAACAGCGGGATCGGACCGCTCACCAACAGCTCCATACAGAGAGCAGCGACAAAAAGCGTTACCAGCCAAAACGCAAGATCAGAGAGCGAAAATCGTCCGGGGGGTAAGCGGCTCGCCAGCCCTAACGTATCTACTCCGACGCGTTGCCGCACCCGCTTGCGTCGAAACGAAAACAGCAACGCGATGACGACCAGGCCTTGGGATACTGCCATCGGCAGGGCTGCCGTGCCGGGACCGATATCCCGCACCAACTGATCGGAGAATAACGGCCCGGACAGATCGATGTAGAGGACGGAGACGAGCCTCCAGGCAAATGCAAACAGAAAGAAGAAGAAGATCAGGGCAAGGCCGGGACGCCTTGCTGCAATGAACACACATGCAGTCAGGAAGATGGCAACCGCAGTCACGCTCAGCAGAGCCGCGAACGGGGAACCAGAAGCCCACCAGGAAGCTGTCACGCCGTCACCCCATCCGATTCACGGATCCAGCTTAAGTCAATGCGCCACACGCCTGCTGCTTTTCAGTCCGGGCCGAGGAAACTGTCAACGAGGCTCCCAAGCATACAAAAGCCCATCATTATGCAAGGTGGGTGCAAATGCCATGCGCTCCCGGGCCAGAACGCGGATGCGCCCCTGCGCATCCAGTGCATCGAGCAGCTTGAAGAGACGAGTCTGATAGTCCATCGATCGAATGTAAATCCGGCTGGTGAAATCGCGCGGCCTGGACAGCTTGAGCATGTCCACGCCCGGCTCGATATTGATCACGCGAGCCGGCCTTGCCCGAATGATGTTTTCGATGACCGCTTCCACGGCATAGGGAATCTGCTCGATGCAGAAATACGTGAAAACGGTGCCACCTGCCAGTTCGCCGAAATGTGGGTCGCTGGCGTCGGTGAGGTCGATCCGATCGAAACTGACGCGGTCGTCGAGATGGAAATGACCCGCGATCTGCCGTCCGGCCTCGATGCCATTCGGAGCAATATCGAAACCACGCAGCCTGCTCCAATGCGGATCAAGGCTCAACGAGAACAGGTTTGCGCCATAGCCTGCGCCAAGCTCGAGCAGTGACGTCGTTTCGCCGGCGTGTCTGGCGATCAGCTCCGACAACGCGCCGATCCGGTATCGATAGTAATCCTTCGTGGCTATCCGGACGATCCGGCCGTCCACCTTCGCAAGGCGCGGCGCCGTGCTCTGCCCAATCAGGAACTCTTCAAGCGTTCGGCCGCCGAGCCACGCCCGCTGATTGAGCACCCGGTCCCATTCGCCTGAATTGTACTCGGAATCGACGACCTCATTTGTCCGTCGCACGTTCTTTAATGCCAACCGGCCAAGGCTGCGCGCAAGATCGATGGTGTAGGCCCGCGACAAATCCAATCTGGACGCCGGCGTCACGTCAGGTTCGAATTTCACGGAACTTCCCCTCGGCAATTGCCGACGCCCAAGTGGTGATCGGCATGCTGACGGCCGCTGTCGGCGGCGATCCGGCGTGGATAGCCGATCAAAGGCCCAAGATCAATTTCTGCAATGCGGACGTATCCGGCGCAGAAGAAAACGGCCGGTTCTTTGCACCCGGGTACATGCGCGGGAAAGCAAAGAAGGTGGCCGTGTAAAGCAGCCTGCCGTGCCCTGGCGCCATCCGGCTCCCCATGTGCAGGCATTTCGCGGTATCCACCATGAACGACGCAAGCCGAGGCGCCTTCATCACCTTGATGTCGCTTCGCGGAACCTTGTCGAAGACCCGATCATCGGGGAAATGGCTGCCGAGGAGCGGAAAGCCGAACTTGTCGGTCGACTGCCGCGGCAAGAACGTGAATGGTCCATCGCCGTCTTCCTCGACATCGGTGAGATAGCTGAAGAGCTTGATCACCCTGACGTCATCGTGGTCGCGATGCCAGAGTTGCGAGGACGCCAGTTCCTCGCCGGTATGACGCGAATACGACAGCAACACATAATCGAGCCAGGGTATTTCACCGAGCGCCGTTGCGACAATATTGATCACTGCGGGCTGTAACGCGTACTGAACGAAAATATTGTCGGCGCTGAGCTTACCGTCCTTCATCTCGGCATCGAGCAGCCGAACCCAGAATTTCTTCCAGTTCGACGCTTGCTTGGCCTCGGCGTTCTCGATGTCGCCAAGCCTCGTCATGCCGGCTTCGGCGAATTTCTGCTGCACGGCAGGATCCATCAACTCGGTGACGACCGCATAACCATTGCGATTCAATTCCTCGGCCTTGATGCTTTCGGCCGCGGTAACATTCAGGAGCTGCGCTTGCCGCCTTCGTTCGAGCTTCTTGCCGAGATGCCATGCGCTGACGCCGGATTTGACCGCATAACGGAGCGGCGAACGGTTCACATGCCACAACGCTCTGGACATCAATCCCATCTTGGCGCACCCAATTTTTCCAGAAGATCAAGACACATCGTTCGACCTCTATCGGCCCGGACATGCGGGCATTTCCATAGCAAAAACAACCAGCACGGGCAAGCAGCCCACTCCGTTACACGGGGACCTCCCCTTGATTCGGTCAAGAGACACAATGAGTTCTGCAGTCAGGAGCGCGGATCGATCGCTCGGGCAAACCTGCCGAACATCGCGCGATCACTCCCCGACAAGATGATGGCCCCGCTCAACATCCAGGCGACAACGCAACTAAGCCCCCCGACGATGACGAGGGAAATCAAAGTGCTGGGATCAACGAACACCTTGATAGCGATGACGAGGCCTGCAAGTATTGAAGCCACCAGAATGTGTCTTCCAAGCTGTTTCCAAAACAGAGAGCTTGGAAGTTTCATATGCGAAAGCATGTGGTGAGCGATCGGCGGTGCAAAAGCGACGTAGGAGAGAACCCAACCCAAGATGAACGCGCGCTCGCGAAACCAGACGAGGCCCAGCCCGGTTATCAAATACTGCAATGCGACCTGCAAATAGAGCAGTCGCGTATTCAAGCGAAGAAAATCGGACCTCACTATCAGCGCCGCCTGCCCTGCGCCCAGCATTACCGTCGTGGCTGGAACCAGCATGGAGAGGGCAAGCCAAGGCCACTGATTGCTATGCTGCGGCCCAACCCACACCTTCAGTATCTCTTCGGAAAAAAGCGCCGCCACAACCAGAACTGGAACGACGATCGCTGCCGGCAACACCAGGCCGTTGCGGCCAAGCATCTGCAGTCGCCGAGTATCGGAGGCTTCATCGATGTGGGTAGAAATCGGAAGAATTGCCGAATGAAGCGGCGTCATCGTCGTTTTCAGGAAACGCGGCAGCCGGGTAATCAGGTCGAAGGTGCCCACCTCTGCCGGGCCGTAAAGTACGCCGATTGCGAGAGGAACCAGGGTTTGCTGAAATGTACCGGCGATCCGGTTACTGAACATAAGCCAGCAACGATGAAAGACATCCTTGCTGCTCGACGCAGTCCATGAACAAAACCGGAGTGGTGTATCGAACGCGGCGCGATAAGTGACGATCGCCAACACGAGATATTTGGTCACCGTCACCGCGAGATAGGAATAGGCAATCCACTCGAACGGCGCCGCCTTCCATACCAGCGCATACACCGTCACGACATACACTACGTTGCCGCCCACCTCGGTCAGACGCAACCAGCCGTACTGCTCAAATCCCTTGAGCGCACCTTCCGCGATAAGGCCCATGAAAGAAATCGGCAGCACCAGAGCGGTGGCGTAAAGTATGGCAACAAACGCTGCAGCCTGATCGGGGGGAACCTTGAAAATCGTCGCTAGCAACCCCGCGGCGATCCAAACTGCGATACCTGAGAAGATCCCTACGGCGGCCGCAATTAGCGTGAGCAGCGATACCTTTTCACTTGCAGCGCCCCAGTCGCCAACGCGCCCTCGGGCCACCTCCTGGGTCGTGGTCTCCGACACGCCGAGATCGAACAATGCCAAGAACCCGGTCGGCAGGAACGCACGCACAAGTACGATCAGGCCAAGCACGGCTAAGCCGTACGACCTTGCAATCAAGCCGACTGCAAACAGGCCGAGCACGCCAGCCAGCGCGTAGGCAACGGCCGAGATAGCTGTGTTTTGCACGAATCGCCGGAGCACGATCAGACCGCTTCCGTTAGCTGCAGACTTGCGCCGCTCAGCGCCCTCGATATCCGGCGCGTCTCACCCGTCACCCGTTGTGCGACGAAATTCCGGCCGTCTCCCGAAGCGGCGCAGATGCGCCGCAGCACCGAATTCACCATCTCGGGCGCAAATGCCTTGCCGAGGCGGCGGCGCTCGTTTTCCGGGGCGCTATAGCTGCGGCGGAGCGCCGAACTTGCCTTGTAGCCGAGGGCGCGCCGCACCGCTTCCGCCGCAGCGCCACGAAGCGATGGCTGCGGCAGCGCCGAGCCCTTGCCGCGTTTTCCGTCACGTGCGGCGGCGATCGCGTCGAGAACCGCCTCCGTGACACGTAACGAGTTCGCGCCATCGACCGCGGTAAAGAGTTCGCCGATGATCTGTTGCCGAAATTGTTCGGTGTCCCTGGCAACCGGCGGCAGCCGGCCGTCGAGCCCCTGCTGTACCAGTTCAATAAGGTCGGATTCGGAGCCGGCGCCGCGGCTGACCCGTGTCGCGGCTTCGAGCCGCAAGGATGGCGTGTTGAACCACTCCATGCTCAGGGGTTCCACCTTCAGCATTGTCGCCTCGATCGCGGTGGAGCAATTCTGGTGAACCAAAAGGCGCGCGCCGCTGATCCACTCCAGCGACGTGCCGTCCTGCCGTACGTGAAAATTCGGTAGCGCGGCGAGCGCATCGTAGGAATCGATGTTCTCGAACGGATGCGGCCGCAGCACGAACTGGACGTCCTTGAAATGCTTCGCGAGCCTGGTCGATGTCTCCAGCACCGACCGGTAGGCCTTGCCGGCATCCACAATGAACTGGCGCGCGAACTCCCGCGAAAAGCCCGCTTGCACCATCGCGTTCTCCTCGTCCGAGGAGCTATCGGAGAAGCGTGGGTTGGCGACCGGAAAATTGGTGTTGATGAGCACGTAGCCAGGCTCGATCGACGGCTTTGGAAGCGCCGCACGCCAGGGCTCTGCACAGAAATCGTAGCGGGGGCATCCGGTCGCGTGCAGCAGCGCCGCCGGCACTGTGCCATGACGCAGGAATGCCGCATGCTGCGCCCGTCCCCAGACGCAATACAGGTCGACGAGATCGGTGCAGCCGACGCTCTTGACCATCTCGGCAAACTGGTCCGGATTTTTGCCACCGATACCTTCGGTATCGAGCACGCCGACCAGGATTCCCGCGCGCTTGTAGGACTTGATCAGATCTGCGTTGTTGGGGCGGGTATAGTTCACCAGCACCAGATCCGGACGCAGCGCCGGTACGTCAAATCCCTGCTCATACATGGGTACCAGGGTGACAGCCGCTCCCTTGGCAGCGAGCTGCCGACCAAGCAAGACCAGTCCTTCTAGATCGCGAAGCGGGTTATCGACGATCAGGCAGACATGTGGCTTGTCAGGCACGAGCGCCCCTCGGCAATTCCTGCGGCGAAGGCGCCGCATTATCGTCGACCGCCGTCAGAAGCTCCCAACTCATTGGCGTGCCGCGGCGCACTGCACGGCCGACGCGCATGCCAATCAGGCTCTCGAAATATTTCGACGGCAGGCCCAGGCCCGGACGAATGATTCGCAAATTGCGTTCGGTCAGAGCCTCACCGGCTGCGAGGTCCTCGGCTATATAAAGCGAACGGCGGAAGATTTGCGACTTCTGCTCCTTCTCAGTCAGCCCATAAAAGACGTGGCCCAGCGCCATCCAGGCGCGTTCGGTCTCGACCACCAGCGCCGCCATTTCGTCAGGCTCCATCGAGAACGTCGAATCGACGCCGCCATCGGCGCGCGATAACGTAAAATGCTTCTCGATGACACTGGCGCCGAGCGCGATGCTCGCCACGCCCGCTCCGATGCCGAAAGTGTGGTCCGACAGTCCTACCTCACACCCAAACAGTTCACGCATATGAGGGATCGTCAGCAGGTTGGTGTCGGCGGCCGCGGCCGGATAGGTGCTCGTGCACTTGAGCAGCACCAGGTCCTTGCAGCCGGCCTCCCTCGCGCAGCGAACGGCTTCGTCGATGTCGGCTACGGTCGCCATGCCGGTCGAGATGATCATCGGCTTGCCGGTTGCAGCGACCTTGCGAATAAGTGGCAGGTCCGTGTTCTCGAACGACGCGATCTTGTAACAGGCCACGCCAAGCTGCTCGAGAAAATCGACTGCTGACGCATCAAAGGGGGTCGAAAACGGAATCATGCCGAGCGACCGCGCGCGTTCGAAGATCGGGGCGTGCCACTCCCACGGCGTGTGCGCTTCCTCGTAGAGCTTGTGGAGCGATCTTCCCTTCCAAAGGCTGTTGGGATCATCGATGAAGAACTCATCGCGGCTGAGGTTCAACGTCATCGTATCGGCGGTATAGGTCTGCAGTTTCAGCGCATGCGCTCCCGCCTTCGCCGCCGCATCGACGATTGCCAGCGCGCGGTCGAGCGATTGATTGTGATTGCCCGACATTTCCGCGATGATAAACGGCTGGTGCGAACGGCCGATCGCGCGGCCTGCAATCATGATGGTCTCACTCATCGGATGCTCCGGCTTTTTCAATACGTAAGAGATAGCGATGGCCGCGCAGGTCGAAGAATGCCGGAAAGCGCTGCGGATCGGCTACCCTCAACAAGTCGAATTGCTCGGCGATCGATCGCGACGGATCGAGCCGGGAGTCCTCGGGCGTGCGGCGACGATAATAGCTTGGCGGCCGGTCGTCCTGCGGCGTCGGCTTTCCGGCCCCGACGATCTCGAGCGCATGGTCCATCAATTCAAGCTCTATGGCGAACAGCCTCTCGTTGATCTCATCGCTCAGCTCATGCCCTTCGAGCACCAGGTGCTGCTGCGCCCAGATGGCGCCGGTGTCGACCGGGTCCTGTGCCTCTATCAGGGACACGACGATCCGATTCTTTCCCTCGAGTATCTGCCAAATGTGCGGGGACCAGCCACGCCCTTCCGGAAGATCGCTCGCGTGAATGATAAGGGTCGCTGTGTATTTCTGCCGATCCTCAGGCGAGATGATCTCATGGCAAGAGATGAGAAAGAGGAGGTCCCCGCCGGTCAGTTCCCCCTTTTGCCGGACCAGTTCGACGTTATGGTTGGCCGCAGCGCGCCTTACCCACCGCTCCAGGTGCGGATAGACCGGGTGCGTCGCGCTCGAGCAGAGAACTGAAACCTTCATTATCGACCATCACTGGCGATTCCGCGGAATTGTGGAACCCTGCCGGAGCGCAATTAGCATAGAAAATGCGGTCAAACACCAATTAAGAACGCCTGCGGTCGCCGCTGGAATTGGCCTTTATAGACCGCTGCCGAATCACCCAAGGCCACGTTTTCCTCGCCCGCCAGCCTTGGGCACCGGCCGGTTTTAGATGCTGTCGAGCGATCTCATCGCCTCCAGCACCCTGGAGGTGCCCAGCCCGTCGACAAGCGCCCGTGCCGCCTCTCCCATCGCGCGGACCCGCGCCGGGTCGTCCAGCATGGAGCGGATGGTTTCCGCCATCTGATCCGCCGCGACCGAGAACGCTGAACCGAGATAGGCGACCGCGCCGGAACTGGCGAGTGCGGTCAACGCGCCGATTTGATTGTCGGCAATATGCACCGCGATAGTCGGCAGCCCGAGACAGCAGCGCTCCCAGCTCATCACACCGCCTGCCCCGATCGCGAGGTCCGCGCGTGCCATCAGTTCGGCCATATTGTCCGCACCATGATGCAACTCGGAGAGCGGCATTTCCCGGCAAACAGCCGAAATTGACTCGGTGTGCGGATTGCTCAGGCCGATCGCGGCATCGACGGCAAGCCAAGGGAGCGACAGGCTTTTGATGGCCGACAACGCCTTCGCGGTCTCATTGCCGGGATCGGAGCCGCCGTAGCACACGAGGATGCGGCCCACCCTGCCGCTGCGTTCCATCAGCGCTTTGCGCTGCTCGGCGAATTCCGGGCGCAGCAAGGCAAAGGACGGCCCCAGCAACGACCGGCATGTCTGAGGCAAGCGACCGCGGTAACGGCGCTCCATGTTCAGAACCAGATTCTGATCGAGCAGGATGTCGCAATCGTGGTCCCGATCAGCAAGATCATCGATCGCAAGAATGCGAGGCGCCCCCTTGCGCTGGATGCGCTCCCACCGCGCGTCGAGTGCATAGTGGTCGACGATGAGCCAATCGATCGGACCGATGCGATCGATCGCCTCCAATGTCTGCTCGGCATCTCTCTGCCAGCTCGTCGGCAGCCAGTGCGCATGCGCGGTTCCGTCCGCCGCCGGAGCATCCGGACGCCGGTCGGGATCGGCCAGCAGCCGCACCGAATGTCCGCCATCCTCGATCAGGCGCGCCAGGCCAGCGGCATGACCGCGCAACAGGAAGCATACGCTCGCGCCATTATCGGCCAAAGCGCGGGCTAGACTGAGGCATCTCACGAGATGCCCCATACCCATTTCGATGGAAGCATCGACGCGGACTACGACCCGTTGCACCGCGTTCATCAAACTGGCCTTGAATATCTTGGGATCGTCTGGTTGCAGGGAGAGGTCGACGCGTCACGATGGCCGTGCTATCCGCCGATTCCCGAACGAGCGGCCAATGTCCGGTCCAAGCCGCGCCGAAGCGCCACTTGAACCATTGCGCCACACTCTATAATCCCGGACGCCAGCAAAGCAACATTCCGGCAAGGCATGCCCCCGCATAACGACAGCATTATCCTGATCACGACGCTGGCCGAATACCAGACCCGATTCTGGATTCCGGTCGCGCAGCGGTTGCGCACTGCCGGACACGAGGTGCAACTGCTCGCATTCGACGATCGCAGCGCCGAGATGGCGGAGGCACAGGGCGTCTCGGTCGTCAACATGTACCGCACGGGCCTGCAGGGCGGCGCGCCGATCGAGGACCAGCGCGCCTTCGCTGCGCGGGTCGGCGACTACGGCCTCAATGGAACGAACTTCCTGTTCAGCCACGAGCGCGTCACGTTTGGTATTCGCGACACCGCCGCCTTACGCAAGCGGTTCATGATCTACACCAACGCGATGGAAGTCGTGCTCGATCGCTTGGCGGCCGCTGGGCGGCAGGCGGTTGCGATCCAGGAGCTCGGCGGGTTCCTTTCAGTCATTGCCTGCTTCTACGCTGCGAAGAGGCGCGGTGTCCGCAACTGGTTCATCGAGCCGTCGTTCTTTCGCGGCAGGCTTTACTATACGCCGGACAGCCTTGCCGCCCCCGATACAATGCGAACGCCGGCGGATGCGGTCTCCGCCGAAGTGCGTGCCTATCTCGACGAAACCTTGCGGCAGCAATCCATCGTGATTCCGCAAAAAGACCGTCACCAATATTCGGCGGCGTTCAACAAGATCGCCAACGCGCGCAACGCACGCCGCCTGGTCGAGAAGCTCTGGGACCAGTTCGCGCTCGGCAAGCATCAGGAGTTCGGGCACAATCTCCGCCATGCCCGCGCCCATGCCACGATGGCGGTTGGCGCGACGCGGCTTCGCACACTCTATCGGGAGATGCCGGACAGACCGTTCGTCTACTATCCCCTGCACGTACCGGCCGACATGGCGCTGACGCTTCGCTCGCCGGAATATCTGGACCAGGTCGCGACCATCGATTTCCTGCTGCGCACCATTCCGGATACGCACACCCTCGTCGTCAAGGAGCATCCGGCCCAGATCGGCGCGATCCCGGCCGGCCGCCTGTTCGCGCTTGCTCGCCGATTCGATAATTTCGTTCTGCTGCCGCCGCAGACCAACAACTACACGGTGCTTGGCCGCGCCGACGCGATCGTCTCGGTCAACAGCAAGTCGGGTGCCGAAGCGGTGCTGCTCGGCAAGCCGGTCGTGGTGATGGGCGATGCGTTCTATCGCTCCTGCCCGCTGGTGTTCGCCGTCGATCGTCTTGCCGACGTTCCGCAGCGGCTTCGCGACGCGCTGGCTGCGCCGGCGTTCGATCCGGCCGATACTGCGCCCTATTTCGAAACCGCCTGGCGGCAATCGTTTCCCGGCGAACTCTATATCAGCGATCCCAAGCAGCTCGACACGTTTGCCACTTCGTTGCTGTCGGCGATCGCCGAACCGCGCCGCGCGGATTGAAAGGCTCCTTCCATGCCGCTCGTTTCGATCATCACCCCCTCGTGGAACGTGGCCCCGCTGATCGGCGAAACCATTGCATCGGTCCAAGCACAGACGATGACGGATTGGGAGCTATTGATCGCCGACGACTGCTCGACGGACCAGACGGCGGCCATCGTGGAGAACCATGCGGCGAGCGACCCCCGCGTCAAGCTGATCCGTCAGCCCCGCAACGGAGGCCCGGCGCTCGCCCGCCAGGCGGCAATCGACCGGGCGCAGGGCCGCTTCATCGCATTTCTCGACAGCGACGATCTGTGGCTGCCCGCCAAGCTCGAGCGGCAGATCGCCTTCGCGCAGGCGAAACGAGCGGCACTGAGCTACACGGCGTTTCGCCGCATCAATGAGACGGGATCAGTCACAGGCCGCCTGATCGAGGTGCCCGCCTCGCTGAATTATCGGCAGTTGCTCAAGAACACGTCGATCGCCACGTTGACCGCGCTCGTCGACCGCGACGTTGCCGGCAACATCGCCATGAAGAACGAACCATATGACGATTTCTGCCTCTGGCTGAGCATCCTCAAGCCCGGACATGTCGCCCACGGGCTCAACGAAGATCTTGCCCGCTACCGCGTGCGGGGTTCATCGGTTTCTAGCCGCCCGCTGCGCTCCGCCGGCTGGGTCTGGCATATCTACCGCAACGTCGAACAGCTTTCGCCGGTCAAATCCGCCTGGTGCTTCGCGCATTGGGGCGCCCGCGCTTGGGTGAAGCGGCGAGAGTTCTGATGAGCGTCAAAGGGGTTTTCTGGGACAGCCTGGGGTCGTTCTTGCCTAAGCGATGCCTTCAAGCACTTACTAGGGTATAAGGTATTTTAATACCACGATCCCGGACAACGCTATTGGCGAACTTTGCCGTTGCCGATACCACTCCGCCAGCCTGTCACAGGACGTGAAGCAACCCGGGAACCATGATGTCGTTTGACCGCAACTACAAAGACAGCCGCATCCTCGTCACCGGCGGCGCCGGCTTCATCGGATCCCACCTCAGTGAACGGCTGCTTGCCGCGGGCGCGGAAGTGGTGTGCGCGGACAATTACTTCACCGGCAGCCGCAAGAACATTGCCCACTTGCTGTCGAACCCGATGTTCGAAGCGATCCGGCACGACGTGACGTTCCCGCTCTACATCGAGGTCGACGCGATCTTCAACCTCGCCTGCCCGGCCTCCCCGATCCACTATCAGCGCGATCCGGTACAGACCACCAAGACCAGCGTGCATGGCGCGATCAACATGCTCGGCCTTGCCAAGCGTCTGCGGGCCCCGATCTTTCAGGCCTCGACCAGCGAGGTCTATGGCGATCCCCTGATCCATCCGCAGACCGAGGATTACTGGGGCAACGTCAATCCGATCGGGATTCGCTCGTGCTATGACGAGGGCAAGCGCTGCGCCGAAACCCTGTTTTTCGACTATTGGCGGCAACATGCCTTGCCGATCAAGGTTGCGCGGATCTTCAATACCTATGGTCCGCGGATGCAGCCCAATGACGGCCGGGTCGTTTCATCATTCATCGTCCAGGCGCTGAAGGGCGACCCGATCACCGTGTTCGGCGACGGCGGTCAAAGCCGGTCGTTCTGCTACGTCGACGATCTCGTCGAGGCGATTGCCCGGCTGATGCTGACGGACGAAGGATGCACGGGACCGATCAATCTCGGCAACAATTCGGAATTCACCATTCTGGAACTGGCCGAGAAGGTAATCAGCTACACGAACTCGCGTTCCAAACTCATTTTCAAACCGCTGCCGCAGGACGATCCGCGGCAGCGCCAGCCCGAGCTCTCTAAGGCGAAGGCGCTGCTGAATTGGGAACCGAAGGTCGCGCTTGCCGATGGCCTGAAGGAGACCATCGCTTATTTCAGGCGTTCGCTCGACCTGTCGTAGGTCGGCCAGAGCTGGCTTCTGTCTTAATCACACCGCGTGGCGGCGCGATGTCCATGATGCACTCGTCGGAAGGCAGTTCTGCTCCCACCGTCATGGAACGCATTCGGCTGGCTTCAGGCTCGCGCTTCAGTCTGTACGTGCTGACATGCCTTCATATCCTCGTTTGCTGTATTTCGCTTGTCGAGGTTGCCCGTTGGCAGACGTACATGCCGTACGACGCTGCGCTGGCAAATTGTGCCATCGCTTCGGTTGGAGCTTTTTCGACCGTCTCGCTGTTTTTCATATTCGGCCGCTTCAGCTTTGGTTACTTCGTCGGCTTCAGCCTGTTCTCGATGATACTCGGGTTCATCTGGCTCAATAACTTCTCCAATTTCAATTACGATCACCGGCTGGCGGGCCTTTCGGCCGCGGCTTCGGCGGTGCTGTTTCTGCTTCCGGCCGTGCTCATCAATGCGCCCGTCAAACAGAGATTTGCTCTATCGCCTCGCGCCCTCGAGTACTCTCTGAAATTCATTCTGGTGCTGGCGCTGGGCACCATCGTCGCTGCGTCGTTCTACAATTTCAGGCTGGTATCGATCAGGCAGATCTACGATTTTCGCAACGAACTGTATTTTCCGGCGCCGATACGCTACCTGACCGGAATTGTGTCGAGCGTGCTGCTGCCGTTCGCCTGCGCGTGTTATCTTGCGCTCAATCGCCCTTGGTGGGCTGCGGTGCCTCTCATTCTGATGCTGCTGTTCTACCCGATCACGCTGAGCAAGTTTGCGCTGTTTTCGACGGCGTGGATCGTTGTCGTCCTGGTGCTTTCGAGGATCTTCGAGGCCAGGGCTGCAACCATCCTTTCGATCTTGCTGCCGATGCTTCTCGGCGTGATCCTGATGGGAGGCTTCCTTAACGAGCATACGCTGTATTATTTCAATCTCGTCAATATTCGAATGATGGCGACTCCATCCAGCGCCATGGATATCTACAACGACTTCTTCGCAAGTCATCCGCTGACGTGGTTCTGCCAGATAGCCTTCCTGAAGCCGATGATGAATTGTCCCTATCAGGAGCAGCTATCGCTCGTGATGCAAGAGACTTACCGGTTCGGCAACATCAACGCGTCCCTGTTTGCGACGGAAGGTGTCGCCTCGGTCGGCCCCTATCTGGCACCGCTGGTGGCGCTGGTGTGCGGGCTTGTCATCGCGCTCGGCAATCGCGTGTCTGCCGGATTGCCGCCAAGATTTGTGCTGATCTCGAGCGCGCTGCTTCCTCACACTTTTCTCAACGTGCCTTTTACAACGGCATTATTGACACATGGTGCCGGGCTCCTGTTTCTGCTGTGGTACATCCTGCCGCGCACGATGTTCGATCGGAAGATCGAACCGGCGGCTTCGTGACCGGAGGGTTCGATGCAAAGCGTTCTGATCACGGGCGGCGCTGGGTTCATCGGCCAAAACCTGGTGCATGCCTGGCGCGCGGCACGCCCGACCGACCGCCTGACCGTCCTCGATGCCATGACCTATGCGGCCAATGTCCGCAGCCTGGAGCCGCTGATTGCCGATCGCAGTGTCCAGTTAGTGAAGGGCAATATCGGCGATGCGGCGCTGATGCAGCGCCTGTTCGACGAACACAGGTTTTCCCGCGTCGCGCATCTCGCTGCCGAGTCGCATGTCGACCGCTCGATCAGCGATCCGGAAGCCTTTCTGCAAACCAACGTGCTCGGCACGTTCACGCTTCTGAAAACCGCGCTCGATTGCTGGCGCGCGGGGGCGATGCTCGATACCGCGCGATTTCTTCACGTCTCGACCGATGAAGTCTACGGCTCGCTCGGTTCGACCGATCCCGCCTTCACGGAATCCTCGCCCTACCGTCCGAATTCGCCTTACGCGGCGAGCAAGGCGGCGAGCGACCACCTGGTCCGCGCCTTCGTCGCGACCTATGGCATGCCGGCGCTGATCACGAACTGCTCCAATAATTACGGCCCCTATCAGCATCCGGAAAAGCTCATCCCGCTGATGATCATCCATGCGCTGGAAGGCAAGCCGCTGCCGGTCTATGGCGACGGCTCCAATGTCCGCGACTGGCTGCACGTTTCCGACCATTGCGAGGCCTTGATCAACGTGATCGAGCGCGGCCGCACCGGCGAAACCTACAATGTCGGCGGCGGCAACGAGCGCAACAATCGCGAGGTGGTTGGCCTGATCTGCGACACAATCGATGCCGCCTTCGCGGCCGATTCCCGCCTCGCTTCGCGCTTTCCGTCCTGTCCGGCCGGAACCGCCGGCTCCTGCCGTACGCTCATTACGTACGTGACGGATCGTCCCGGCCACGATCACCGTTATGCGATCGACGCCTCCAAGCTGGCGACCGAACTCGGCAGCCGCTGCAGCGTCGGATTCGAGCGCGGACTGATGCAGACCGTGCAGTGGTACCTCGATCACGAGCCATGGTGGCGCGACGTCATGAGCGGCGCCTACAAGGCATGGATCGACCAGAACTACGGCTTCCGGCGCGCGGTCTAGCCATTTATGCGCATCCTCGTGCTCAATGCGGACTACCCGCGCTTCCTCAGTTGGCTGTATCGCCGCCAGCCGGGGTTAGGAAGCGCCGGTTACGCGGCCCAGATGTCGGCGCGAAACACCAGCCTGTTCGGCGTCGCCGATTTCTACTCGCGGAATTTTTCCGCACTCGGCCACTCGGCGGCAGAGATACACGTCAATAATGCCTGGCTGCAGACGGCCTGGGCGCGCGAGCACGGGATGGCGGTCAAGACGGCGGGGCTCACCACCACGAGCGGAAGCACCTCGCTGCCGGCCTGGCTGCAACGTGCCGTGACGCCGTTGAAGCCGATGCTGCGGCCATTGGCCCGCAAGTTCGGCCTCAGTCCCAGCCTCGACGCACAGGCCGAGGCAATCCTGCTGGCCCAGATCGAGGATTTCAAACCCGACGTGGTGCTGAACCAGGACACCTTTCACGTCGATGTCGGGCTGATGCGGCGCATCAAGGCGATCGGCAATCCTATCCTGATCGGACAGATCGGGATTGCGCCGTCCCGCGGCGTGGATTGGTCGGTGTACGATCTGATGATGTCGCAGCTTTCGGCGACGGTGGATTTCTTCCGCCGCCTCGGCGTGCGCGCGGAAGTCAATCATCTGGCGTTCGAGCCCGCCATTCTCGAAGCGCTGCCACCGGCGCCCGCGACCGATATCGACGTTTCCTTTGTCGGCACCGTGTCGCCGGACCACCAGCAGCGGATCGCGCTGCTCGAGGCCGTTGCCGAACGTTACGACCTCAAGCTGTTCGGCAACCCGCCGCAGACGCTGCCGGGCTCCTCGCCGCTGCACCGCTGCTTCCAGGGCGAAGTGTGGGGCGCCGACATGTATCAGGCGCTGCGGCGCTCGAAAATCACGCTCAATTCCCACATCGACATGGCAGGCCGCGAAGCCGGAAACATGCGGCTGTTCGAGGCCACTGGCGTCGGCGCCTTCCTGCTGACCGACTTCAAGGACAATCTGCACACGCTGTTCGCGCCGGACCGCGAGGTCGCCGTCTGGCGTTCGGTCGACGATTGCCTTGCGACCATCGATCGCGTGCTCGGCAACGCCGACGGTCGCGCAACGATTGCCAGTGCGGGCCAGGCGAGAACCATGGCGCAGCATACATACCGCCACCGCGCCGCCGAGATCCTGGGTTTCGTCGAAACGCTGCGGAAGTCGCGATGAAGCTGCCGCGCCTCGTCAGACAGATCGGCAAGCGCGTCGTCAAGACGACGCCGATCCTGCGTCGCCATATCCTGACCTCGACCGACTACAAGGTGCTCGACGGCGTCGACGAAGCACGCCGCGCAGCCGCATCGTCCGACGGCTGGCTTGCAGCGCGCACCGTGGCGCGCCAGGAACGCGCTTATCGTGCGTTGATCGCCGAAATGAAGAATGGCGAACCGCGGTTCGATTTTCGCATTGCAGCCGAAGCCGTCGCGGCCACCGGAATATCCAATCCGCGCCTGCTCGAAATCGGCTGCGGCAGTGGCTATTACTCGGAAGTACTCACGACGCTGCTTTCCGGCGGCGTTCGCTATACCGGCATCGACTATTCCGACGCCATGATCGCCCGCGCGCGCGAATACTATCCGGCGATCGAGTTCGAGGTCGCCGATGCAACGAAGCTTCCTTACGCCAATCAGGTCTTCGACATCGCCTTCAACGGCGTATCACTGATGCACATCATCGATTATCCCGCCGCAATCCGCGAAGCCGCCCGTGTCGCTGCACGCTTCTGCATCTTCCACAGCGTGCCGGTGTTCGACCATTACCGAACCACCTATCTCAGAAAATATGCCTACGGCGCCCCGGTCGTCGAAGTGGTGTTCGGCAGGCAGGAACTGATGTCAGTGTGCAAGGACGCCGGACTGCGCCTGGTGCGCGAATGGCCCGGGATACCCTATGACGTACACGAAGTGACGGGTCATCATTCCAGTGCGGCAACCTATCTATTCGCTCGCAGAGCGCATCAAAGCGGTGCGATCACCGTCCGCACATAGGGGCCGACAATGTTATCCAGCAGAATCATCTGCTTGATCTGGGACAGGCTGGCCCACCGATAGACCTGCTCGTTGACAACAAGCCTGCTCGCATCCTCGACGAACAAGACCATGTTCTCGTTCGACTTCTGCCAAAACCGGCTGCCTTCCTCATTGTGTTTCGAGCGGTAAATCATGCGGATATTTTCCGACGGCTCAAGGCATTCGGCAAACGGCGCGCGACGCGCGCCTCTCAAGCCGCGTATGTTCTCCCAGGTGCTCTGGATCGTCGGACAGAACTGCAAGTAGCCGATATTGCCCGGGTCCGCCTTGGCTTGGAGCAGAAATTCCACACCTCGGCCGGCCGTCTCGCGGCACAGCAGCGCCAGCGCGCCGCCATCCGACTGCGTGAGAATAGGTTGATCCCACCCCGCGATCTCCCGCAGGCCGGGCGCGCTGCTCACCCTGACGCCTTCGATACGGAAGAACTGACCGGTCACATGGCCGATATTGCCGTTGTCGGCCTGTTCCCAGCCGGCGACCTCGCGCAGCGGAATCAATTCCGCCGAGAACGGGACATCCTTGCGCCGCGCCTCGAGCCAATCGAGCAATTCGGCCGGGTCCTTCGCCTCGATCGAGCGGGAAACCTGCAGGCGTTCGCGCAACCAATCGATATGCTGTTGATCGGCCATCAGATCGCCGCCCTCACGGTATCGACAACTTCGTCCACTTCTTCATCCCGCAGGTGAGGATACATCGGCAGCGAGAATATCTGCGCAGCTTTCGCTTCCGCCACCGGAAACTGGCCCGCGCGATAGCCAAGATCTTCATATCCCCGCATCAGATGAATCGGCCATCGGTACTGCACGGAACATTTGAGGCCACGGGCCTCGATCCGGGCGAGAATCGCATCGCGATCGCCAGGCGCCTCGACCACGAACAGATGATAAACATGCCGGCTGTGGCCATTTTCTTTCGGCATCCGCAGCGCGCTTCCGGCAAATCCGCGACGGTAGCGGTCGGCAATCTCGCGGCGGCGCTCGATCCAGCCGTCGATCCTGGGAAGCTTCAGCGCAAGAATCGCTGCATGAACCTCGTCGAGCCGTGAATTGTAGCCGTGCCGTTCGGCATAATAGGCCTTCTCCATTCCGTAGAAGCGCAATGAGCGCGCAAGGCTGACGAGCGCCTCGTCGTCGCTCACGACCATACCGCCGTCGCCGTAACCGCCGAGCAGTTTGGTCGGATAGAACGAAAAGATCGCCGCCGTCCCGATGCTTCCGCACCTGCGATTCTTGTAGAGCGCCCCTTGCGACTGTGCACAATCCTCGATGATCTTCAGTTGATGTCGCTTGGCGAGGGCAACAAGAGAATCGAGATCGACGCATTGGCCGTAAAGATGCACCGGAACGATCGCCCTGGTTCGCGGCGTGATGGCGGCCTCGACCTGGCTCACGTCCATCAGGAAGTCATCCTCCCTGATGTCGACGAATACCGGACGCGCTCCGAGGACCTGTATTGCAGCCACCGTCGGCACTGCCGTGTTTGGCACCGTAATGACTTCATCGCCTGCGGTAACACCCGCGGCCGCGAGCGCGATGTAGATCGCGTCGGTCCCGCTGTTTACGCCGACGCCGCCGCCGACGCCTACATAGGCCGCCATGTCGCGCTCGAACGCGGTCCCTTCCGGCCCGAGAATCAACTGTCCGGACTTGAAGACGCGATCGACGGCCGCAAGAATCTCGTCCCGCAATTCGTCGTACTCGCGTCGATAGTCCCAGAAAGGAGGCAGCATCTGTTTGTCAATTATCCCTGGATTAATTCCGGGCTAGTACGCCGTGCCGCGCAGCACAAGAAACGCGCGTCCGGCGACGATGTCCAGTAGCTGGAACGCGAGCAGGCCGAGATTTCGTACCCTGCTCTTGATGGTATGCGATCGCGCCTGAGGCCTGGTCTCCTGCACCTCGAGCATCGGATCCGTGATCTTCTCGATCGCCAGCAGTTCGTCCACGTAGGGCCGGTAGATGTGCTCGCGGGTGTTGCGGGAAAACGGCGCACCAAAGATGCGATGGCTGTTGAATATGAACCACCGCAATCCTGTTCGCAGCCCCTGAAAGTGGAAGAAGATCAGTGGATGGGTTGCATCGATCATGACCTGACTGTTCCGGAAATCAATCCGGTAGTTGGCGATATTCCAGGGAGCGAGGTTGGCCCCGACATTCTCGACGGCCTTCACGCGCGCCGACAGCCGTGAAAAGGAATCGAGATATCCCTGATCCGCGTAGCGATCGCCATCGACATGGTCGTGGCACCATTCGATGCATCGTTCCCGCCACCACTTGATGACGGCAATTCCGTCCGGATCGTTGCGCACGCCAACCCATCCGACATTGTAGGTCCCAAAAACGCGCCGCCTCGTCAGGTTGGGGGCATAGCGATGCGGGATGATCGCCACCGTCGCACTGACCAATTCGCTGTAGACGGGCTCGGGCGACGCAAAGAAATATAGATCACCGTCGAGATAGGTAACCCATTCGGCGTCCGGCTCGCGCTCCCTGACATGAAGTATCCAGGCCGGTGAACAGGTGAAGTAGTATTCGACAATGCTTCGGGTCGGCCTGATCGCGGCAAGTTCGGGATCGGCCGCCTCGAAATCCTCCAGCCGCACCGCCACCAGCCCCGGCAGATCGAGCGAGACCAGGATTCGGTGACACGCTTCGCTTAGGCACAGCACCCAAAGCCGTGCGCCCGGCGCGTGCCGCTGCAGTGAATGATAGAGCGCCAGTCCGCGCGACAGGTAGTTGTGGTCGAAATAGGTGCAGTAGACGCGGTTCAACATGATCCTTTTGTCAGTCTGGCCGCGGAACGGACCGAAAGCGAAGGCGGACTCTCTGATTGCGCCCACCGATCCTGTCTACAGGAGCTGCCAAAACGTCGCAATGCAGCCCGGTAAATTGTTGAAATATGGCACTTAACCGGAAAATGGCGGATACCGGTGCGCCGCTCGCCGGGCGGTGCTTGCAGCCGGACTATTCGCCCGGGACCAAATCGGCACGCCCTCGCCAAAAGCGTTTTGAGAAGCGCGCCGACGCGTGTTAACGAGGCCACCAAATCGGAAATAGCGACGCGAGCACGGATGGCATGGGCCGCAAGGGAATTATTCTGGCAGGCGGCCGCGGCACGCGGCTCTACCCGCTGACGCTTGCGACCTCCAAGCAGCTATTGCCGGTCTACGACAAGCCGCTGATCTATTATTCGCTCACCACGCTGATGATGGCGGGCCTGCGCGAACTCCTGATCATCACCACGCCGGAGGAAATCGACCAGTTCAAGCGCCTGCTCGGCGACGGGCGGCAGTGGGGCATCGAGCTTTCCTTTGCCACCCAGGATCATCCCGGCGGCATCGCGGAAGCGTTCCTGATCGGACGGGATTTTCTCGCCGGCGGCTCCGCCGCGCTGATCCTCGGCGACAACATCTTCTACGGCGATAACCTGCGGGCGCTGTTGCGGACCTCGGCGCAGCAGGGCCGCGGCGCGACCGTGTTCGCCTGTTGGGTCGATGATCCCGAGCGGTACGGCGTCGTCGAGTTCGATCCCTCTCATCGGCCGCTGCGGATCGTGGAAAAGCCGAAAGCGCCGAAGTCCAACTATGCCGTAACCGGGCTCTACTTCTATGACGAACGCGTCGTCGACGTCGTGCGCGAGATGAAGCCGTCGCCGCGCGGCGAGCTCGAGATCACCGATGTCAACCAGTGGTACCTGGAGCGCGGCGAACTTCACGCCGAGCGTTTCGGCCGCGGCTACGCCTGGCTCGACGCTGGCACGCATGAATCGCTGCTCGAGGCGTCGCAGTTCATCCATATCGTGGAAAAACGCCAGGGCCTGAAAATCGCCTGCCCCGAGGAAGTCGCGTTCAGCCAGGGTTTTATCGACGCCGAACAAATGTTGCGGCTTGCCGAACCGATGAAAAACACCGGCTACGGGCAATATCTGATCCGGCAGGCGGCGATACCGCGCTAGCTGTCCCGGCTTGCCGCGGCCGCTATGGCGGCGGTGGATAGCGATCGAAGGTGGGCAGTTCGTGCACGCGCTCCATCCAGCGAAGGCGCTCTGCGACCTGGATATGCACCATGGCTGGCACGGCGTCGGGATCGTCGTAGGTCGCGCTCTGGATATCGACGATCCCGGGCAGCACATTGGCATTGGTGTAGAAGAGACCGGTGCCACAGTTCGCGCAAAACTGTCGCCGGCCATGTTCCGATGATTCGTAGATCTTGGGCGTTCCCTTCGTTACCTTGAGCGCGTCCTCCGCGTACATCGTCCACCCAACCATCGGCGCGCCGGCATGACGGCGGCAATCTGCGCAATGGCACAACGCATGAACGAGAGGCTTCCCCGCGATCTCATAACGGATGGCGCCACAGTGACAGCCGCCGGTGATGTTGCTCATGCTCGCCTCCAGATGGATGCGTTTTCGATCGATTGTAGCCCGGATGAAGCGCAGCGTAATCCGGGACAATCATCGGCCAATGAAGCAGCCCCGGATTGCGCTTCGCTTCATCCGGGCTACCAGGCCTATGGTTACGCCGACTTCCTGACCGCGTTGTCGACCAGCGTCTTGCCGAGCGACCAGATCGCGCCGGGAACCTTGTGGCTGGCGGCAATGACGTCGTCGAACGATTTTTCGATCCAGGTGCAATCTTCTTCCGTGATCACCAGCGGCGGCAGCAGCTTGATGGTGTGGCTGCCGTGGCCGGAGACCTGCGTCAGGATCTTGTGATCCTTGAATAGCGGTACGGTGATGAGCTGGCAGAACAGGCCTTTATTTGCGGTCTCCAGCAGATTCCAGGAAGCCTTCAGCTTCAGCGATTTCGGCGGGCCGAACTCGATGCCGATCATCAATCCCTTGCCGCGCACTTCCTTCAGCAGTTCATAGCCGGGCACCATGCGGGTCAGCGCAAGGCGAAGCTCGGCGCCGCGCTTGGCGGCCTGCTCGACAAGTTTCTCCTGCTTGATCACATCGAGAGTGGCGATGCCGGCGGCCATCGCCATATCGTTCTTCGCAAACGTCGAGCCATGCACGACCGCGCGATCCATCTGGTTGAATATCTTGTCGAAGATGGACTTGCGGGTCAGCAGCGCGCCGACTGGCACGTGACCGCCCGACAGCGCCTTCGCCAGCAGCACCATGTCGGGCTCGACATTCCAGTGCTCGACCGCGAGGAATTTTCCGGTGCGGCCGATACCGGTCTGGATTTCGTCGGCAACGAAGATCGTGCCGTATTTTTTGCACAGCGCGGCAGCGCCCGGCAAAAATTCGTCCGTGGGCATGTTGACGCCCTTGCCCTGGATCGGCTCGACGATGAAGGCCGCGACCTGGCGCGAGGACAATGCCTGCTCGAGCGCGGCGAGATCGTTGAAATGTATCTGCGTACATCCCGGCAGCAGCGGCTCGAAGCCGCTTCTGAAGTTCGCATCGTCCATCAGCGACAGCGCGCCGTAGGATAGGCCGTGGAAGGAATGCGAGCAGGAGACGATGCCGGGACGGCCGGTCGCACCGCGCGCGAACTTGATTGCGGCCTCGACGGTCTCGGCGCCGGAATTGGCAAAGAACACCTTGTCCAGATATGGAACATGTTCGAGCAGGCGTTCCGCCAGTACGCCCGCGAGCGTCGAGACGTCGAGCTGCACCAGATTGGGAAAATCGCTGTCGAGCACGCTTTTCAGCGCCAGACGCAGCGCCGGATGATTGCGGCCAATCGCAAAAACGCCAAATCCGCTGAGTAGATCGAGATAGCGGGCCCCATCACGATCGAACAGGTATTGACCTTGACCCTTCTGAAAGCCCACATCGTAGCCGATGGTCTTCAGCACCCGGACGAGCTGCTCGTTCAGATGGCGCGCATGCATGGAACTGCGCTGCGCCTGCCGCTCTACAAACAGCCCGGAAACGTCTAGAGATGAATCTGGCATTGGCTACATACGTCGGTTGATGGATGTTTCGTCAACTGAAAACACTCAATGCGGCGTTTTGACCCCGCTTGGATCATCTACTTAAACACAGGTTCGAACCATGTTGCACTGCCCAAGAACTATCGCGCGCACAATAGTTTATTCGGGAATCATTTTAGCCACAGGTCTTAGTGCGGCGCTGGCCGCCGATCCCACCGGTGACTGGAAAGTGGCCGATGGTGTTGCCAACATTCGCGTCGCCCAATGCAACGGCAACATGTGGGGCGTCGTTGGCTGGGAAAAAATGCCGGGCGGCAAGGACAAGAACAATCCTGATGCTTCAAAGCAGAACAGGCCGACGTTGGGCATGCCGATCCTGCTCGATATGAAGAAGAAGCCCGGCGTCAATGCCTGGGAAGGTGAAGTTTATAACGCCAAGGACGGACAAACCTACAGCGCGACCATCAAGCCGGTCGGGACCGACCAGCTCGAGATTCAAGGCTGCGTGCTCGGCTTCCTCTGCGGCGGCGAGACCTGGACCCGTGTCGGTCCGCCGATCCCTTCAAGCCCCACCAACAGCATGGCCAAGGGCACACCGAAGGGTGCACCCGGCGCATCGCCCAAGACCGCGGCGCCAGCCGCCCCGCCGGCGCCGCCGAAGACCACGGGTGCGGTAAATCCTGCGCCCGCGCCGAAGGCCGCGGCGGGTCAGAAACAGGCGGCCGCCCAGCCCGGCGATATCGGCGATATCTGCCTACTGCCCGACATCGCGCGGTTTGCCCATTAGTGCGGGCTGGAACAACAGCACGGCAGCAAGCGTGATCACGAACGAAAGCGCCAGCAGTTTTCCCATGCTGGCGGTGCCGGGATGACTAGATAGCCACAAGCTCCCGAACGCGGTCGCGGTGGTCAGCGCCGAGAAAAAGATCGCACGCGTCAGGCTCGACTGCAGCAGGTTATTTCTGCCCTCGCGCCAGGCAACGACGTAATAGATCTTGAAGGCGACGCCGACGCCGAGCAGCAGCGGCAATGCTACGATGTTGGCGAAGTTGAGTGGCAGTTCGATCAGCACGCAGAGCTCCAGCGTCACCGCGCCCGCCACCAACAGTGGCACCATCGTCATCAGCACGTCAGTGACCCGCCGCAGCGTCAGCCACAGCAACAGGCTGATCACCAGCAGCGCCCAGATGCCGGCGTGAATGAATGCCTTCACAATGGTGTCGCCGGATTTGAGGATCGACACCGGTCCGCCGATCGCGTTCGGCTCGGCGGCCAGAACCGCATCGGCAAAACGGCGCAAATTGTCGTTGTCGTTGGGATCGCCTTTCGGCAGCGCCTCAACGCGGATCAGCCCGTCCTTGGATTTCCAGCTATTCAACAGTTCCGGCGGCAGCGTCTTCAGCGTCACCGGCCCGGCCTGCATCGTGTTCCTGAGCTGCTCGAACACAATCTTGAGCGGGGCGACGAAGATATTCTGGGCCTTGTCGCGCGTCGCCTGGTCGCTTCCGGCAAGCTTCGACAGCGCGTCCACCAACCTTCGCGAGGCAACCGCCCCCGGCCCCTTGCCGTCGCCCGCGGCCCTGCGCAAGCTGTCGACCGAACTCTTCAGCGCCTCCACATTCTCCTCATCGGTGGGCGCGGCGTCGACCGAGTCGGGATTGAGCGCGGGACCGACGACCTTCGCTGCCTTTGCGATCAACTGGAGCTTGGCTGGCTGGTCTTCGGGCACGAAGCTGTCGATCGACATCACGCGAAGAACTTCCGGCAACTTCTCCAGCCGCGCCTCGATCGTCTTGGCCTCGGCTTCGGAATTGGTCAGCACGTTGATGGCGTTGGCGCCGGTGTTGGGATCCTTGCGCAGGTCGAGGAAGGTCGCGATCGACTCGGCCTCCGGATTGCGCAGGTTGATCGGGTTGAAGTCGAACTTCATGAAGTAGAGCAGCGGCAGGCCGGCCACCACGAGCAGCAGCGTTCCGGCGACGATGATGACGCGGTGCCGTTCGAGAAACGCGTCGACCGGCGCCAGAAATGCGTAACCGACAGGCTCGCTTTCTCCGGGCGGGTGAAGCAGCTTCAGCATGGCTGGCAGCACCGTGATGCTCGAGATGAACGCGATCAGCATGCCGGCGCCGGCAATCTTGCCGAGTTCGGAAATGCCCTTGTAGTCGGTCGGCAGGAAACAAAGAAAGCCGGCAGCGGTCGCCATCGCGGCAAGCGACAGCGGCACCGCCGAACGTCGGGCCGCGCTCTCCAGCGCCAGAGCCAGATCTTCGTTCTTGAAACGCTCGGAACGGTAGCGGACGCTGAATTGAATGCCGAAATCGACGCCGAGGCCGACGAACAGCACGGCAAAGGCGATCGACAGCAGGTTCAGCGATCCCACCATCATCAGGCCGACTGCGGTGGTCAGCGCCAGGCCGATGAACAGGTTCACGAACACCGCGAAAATGATCTTCGCAGAATGCAGCGCCATCCAGAGAATGACGAGAACGATAAGCACCGTTGCGACGCCGTTGACGATCGCGCCGTCCTGCACGGTCGAATATTCCTCGTTGGCGATCGGAACCGGGCCGGTCAGCCGCACGCGGGCGCTGTACTGGCCCGCGAAATTGAGGTCGGTCGCGGCCTGCCGGATCGCGTCGGTCGCGTCCTTGCCAGGTTCGAGTGCATTGTAGTCGAGTATCGGCTTGAACTCGATGAAGGCGCGGCGGTCGGCATCGCTCAGGGGTTTGTCGCTGACGAGCTCGCGCCAGGAGAACGTCGCGGTTCCCTTGCTCAGGATGTCCTCGACCGTCTGGCTGATCAGGTTGAAGGGGCGCTCGGTATTGTCGAGCTTGACCTGCCCGCGCTTGATGCCGGCAAGCCCGGTCTCCAGCGCGCCGGTCAGGCCGCGGATCGAGGGATCGCCGGCCATGATCTCGATCAGCGGCGCTGCGGCTTCGAGCTGGCCGGCGACCTTGCCGACTTCTTCTACGGGCAGGAACAACAACCCGTTCTTCTCGAAGAACTCACCGGAACCCAGCGGCTGCACCGATTCGAAATGTTTCGTGTCGCCGGACAGTTTCGTGGCCAGCGCCTTGGAAGCCGCACTGGCGAGCTCTGGGGTCGGCGCCTCGACGACAGCCAGAATCAGCTTTTCACGGTCGAAGGCCTGCTCGAACTGGATGTCGCGCTGGCGCCAGTCGAGGTTGGGCGAAATCAGCGTGTTGATGTCGGTGTTGATGGCGAAATGCCGGGCGGCATAGTAGGCCCCCCCGACCGCCAGCAACAGGGAGACAATGACGACGAGAGTGGCAAACCGCGTACAGGTTCTGACGACGGCGACAACAATACTGGTCAGCACTTCGTTTCTTTCTAAATCTAAAGGAGAGCTGGGCGAAAACGCCCCGCTGTCTAGCGGAGTTCCCACAGCCGATCTAATGTTGTTTTGGTTACTTCCCCGAGGGTTCAAGCGAAGTCGCCACAACAGACTGGAACGGGCTTCGGGCGCCGGTATAGCCGGTCCGAGTGGGCGATAAAGTGGCGAACCGGTGAGGAACGACCGGTCGCGTAATGCATTTATCGGTATCTAAATACCCACAGCTGGTAACCATTGCGCGATCCACCTTTTCTATCTGCACGATTTTTGACACATAGTCCTGCGCTTCCATCTATTTGGATGGGGGATTACCTAAGGGTTCCGGTCGTGGTGCGGATATTGCAAATCCGGATGTGACCGGCTGCACGGAGAGCTTCGGGTGAATTTGCGAATTCAGTACCTCTTGCAACTTGCGTAATGGACATCCCATGGAAGTGTATCTAGCGCAGCCCCGCGGATTTTGTGCGGGTGTCGTGCGTGCCATCGAAATCGTTGAGCGTGCGCTCGAGAAATACGGCCCGCCGGTCTATGTCCGGCACGAGATCGTGCACAACAAATACGTGGTCGAGAGCCTGAAGGCCAAGGGCGCGATCTTCGTCGAGGACCTGTCGGAGGTGCCGCCGCTCGCGGTAACCGTGTTCAGCGCCCATGGCGTGGCCCGCAGCGTCGAGGAAGAGGCCGCCGCCCGCGGCCTTCCGGTCCTCAACGCCACCTGCCCGCTGGTCACCAAGGTCCATAATCAGGGCAAACGGTACATGTCCAAGGGCCGGACCCTGGTCCTGATCGGCCATGCCGGCCATCCCGAGGTCGAGGGTACCATGGGCCAGGTTCCGGGCCCGGTTCTCCTGGTCCAGAACGTCGACGACGTGGCGGCCCTGCCGCTGCCGACCGATGCCCCGGTGGCCTATATCACCCAGACCACCCTCAGCGTGGACGACACAAAGGACATAATCGCCGCCCTTCAGGCCAAATTTACAGATATTCAAGGCCCCGACATCCGGGATATCTGCTATGCGACACAGAACCGCCAATCTGCGGTAAGGGACCTGAGTAAGCTGGTGGACGTCATCTTGGTGGTGGGGGCCGCCAATAGTTCCAACTCAAACAGGCTTCGCGAAATCGGCACCGAGGTCGGCGTCGCGAGTTACCTTATTGCCGACGGGAGCGAGCTGAACCCGGATTGGCTGAAGGACGCAAAGGCTGTCGGCATCACAGCGGGCGCATCGGCGCCCGAAGTTTTGGTCGACGACGTGATCGAGGCTCTGAGGCGTATCGGACCTGTCACGGTCTCGGTGCTGCCTGGCAGGGAGGAAAATATCGAGTTCCGGCTTCCGGCCGAACTGACTGCGGGTTGATCCACTTCAAGACTTACAGGTTCAGAAAGAAAATCTCCAAAATGGCAATACCGTTCTTCAAGGAAATGCGTATCGGCGCCTATCTGATGAAGCAGAAGCTGCTTGGCCGGAAGCGCTACCCGCTCGTGCTGATGTTGGAGCCGTTGTTCCGCTGCAATCTCGCCTGCGTCGGCTGCGGCAAGATCGACTATCCGGACGCCATCCTCAACCGCCGGATGACCGCGCAGGAATGCTGGGACGCCGCTGACGAATGCGGCGCACCGATGGTGGCGATTCCCGGAGGCGAGCCGCTGATCCACAAGGAGATCGGCGAGATCGTGCGCGGCCTCGTGGCGCGCAAGAAGTTCGTCTCGCTCTGCACCAACGCACTGCTTCTGGAAAAGAAGCTCGATCTGTTCGAGCCCTCGCCGTACTTGTTCTTCTCGGTGCATCTCGACGGTCTCAAGGAGCACCATGACAAGGCGGTGTCGCAGAAGGGCGTGTTCGACCGCGCGGTTTCCGCGATCAAGGCTGCGAAGGCGCGCGGCTTTACCGTCAACGTCAACGCCACGATCTTCGACGGTCATCCGGCGGAAGAGATCGCAAAATTCCTCGACTTCACCACCGAACTCGGTGTCGGCGTCTCGATGTCACCGGGCTACGCCTATGAGCGCGCCCCGGACCAGGAGCACTTCCTCAACCGCACCAAGACCAAAAAACTGTTCCGCGACGTCTTTGCGCTCGGCAAGGGCAAGAAGTGGAATTTTATGCATTCCGGCCTGTTCCTCGACTTCCTGGCCGGCAACCAGTCCTACGAATGCACGCCCTGGGGCATGCCGGCGCGCAACATCTTCGGCTGGCAGAAGCCCTGCTACCTGCTCGGCGAAGGCTATACCAAGACCTTCAAGGAGCTGATGGAGACCACGGACTGGGATTCATACGGCACCGGCCGTTACGAGAAGTGCGCCGACTGCATGGCGCATTGCGGCTATGAGCCGACCGCTGCCAACGCCGCGCTGACCAATCCGTTCAAGGCGATGTGGGTCGCGCTGCGCGGCGTCCGCACCTCGGGTCCGATGGCGCCCGAGATCGATCTCTCCAAGCAGCGCCCGGCGCAGTACATCTTCTCCGAACAGGTCCAGAAGAAGCTTTCGGAAATCCGCCGCGACGAGGCGGCTGCCGCCGCCGCCAAGCAGCAGGAGAAGGCCTCCACTGCTGCCTGAGCGAGCACGGAAACAAGATTAAGGGCCCCTGTTCTCAGCGAATCGGGGCCCTTTTCTTTTTGTTTGACGCTTTCGAAAACTTTGAAGCTGCCTGCCGCCCCGCGCCCTCAGGCCTCCGCCATGGCAAAGCTCTCACCGTGCAGGAAGCCGCGGCAGCCGCGGAGCGAGCGCAGCGCGCGATTGAAATCGATGCCGGTAGAGACCAGCGCGCGCAGCGTGGTGGGATTGCGCGCCACTCCGCGCAGCACCTTGCCCAAATCGATGTCACCGTTCGGCTTGATGGCGCTCTTGGCGAGCGCCGGAAGCGCCCTGGTGGCCGGATCGGAGATGACCCGCAGCGCCGCGAACGGAAGCCCCGCCTCGGCCGCATAGGCCGCCGCGATGTGGCTTTCCATATCGACCGCCGCCGCCCCGGTCTCCGAATGCAGCGCGGCCTTGCAGGCGGTCGCCGCGATCACCTGTTCGACGCCCGAAAGGATGCCACGGACCACGCGCCGGCGGCGCAGCGCGGCGCGTGCAATCATTTCCTCGTTCAACGCCAGACCTGCCAGAAACCGGGTATCGCCGGCGAGAACCTCGGTCGCCACCACCACGTCGCCCGATTTCAGAGACGGATCGAGCCCGCCGGCGACGCCGAACGAGATGACACCCCTGAAAGTGGTAGGGTCCAGCGTTGCCAGCAATGCGCGCAATTGCTGCGGATCGCTGGAACTGCAGATAACGATCATGCCCGGCCCGGCCGCAATGCGGGCTTCCTGCACCAGTCCTGTAACGATCAAAACCGGCCGCGGATCATTCGAATTGCGATCAACCGAATTGTCCACGATCGCGGCGGCCCCCGCCCCCCAAGTCACATCCCGACCCCTACCACCCTGCTGTTGGTGCTTCTCAAATTCCGATACCGCGCCAGCGCCCAGAGCGGAAAGAACTTCGAGTAGCCATGATAACGCAAATAAAACACCCGCGGAAAGCCCGTAGCCGTGTAGCGCGCCTCGTCCCAGAGTCCTTTCTCGGTCTGTGTGGCTTTTAGGTACTCCACGCCGCGCACGACGGCCGGATGTTCCACTTCGCCGGCCGCCATCAGACCAAGCAAGGCCCATGCCGTTTGCGACGAGGTCGATGGCGCCCGCTCATATCCCTTGTAATCGAGTCGGTAACTGACTGCATCCTCGCCCCAGCCGCCGTCCCGGTTCTGTATCGAAACCAGCCAGTCCGCCGCCTTTCGGATCATGGGATCCTGGTGGTCCACGCCGGCGGCATTGAGTGCACATAGCACCGACCAGGTTCCGTAGATGTAGTTCAGCCCCCAGCGGCCGTACCAGGAGCCCTCCGCGAGCTGGGTGCGGCGCAGATAGGCAATCCCGTCCGCGACCGCCTTGCTGGTCTGCGCGGTCTCGCCGAGCTGGGCCAGCATCGAAATGCAGCGCGCGGTGACGTCCTCGGTCGGCGGATCGAGCAGCGCGCCGTGATCGGAGAACGGGATGTTGTTGAGGTAATATTCAAGGTTGTTGACGTCGAAGGCGGCCCAGCCGCCATCGCGGCTCTGCAGGCCTTCGATCCACTCGCGGCCGCGCGCAATCGCCTGATCGTATTCCTTGCTGCCGGTCTGCCGGCGCGCCCGGTCCATCGCCATCACGACCACGGCGGTATCGTCGAGATCGGGGTAATAGTCGTTGTTGTACTGGAACGCCCAGCCGCCCGGACGCACGTCGGGAGCCTTCACCGCCCAGTCGCCCTTGAGGTCGAGCACCTGCCGCGGCTTCAACCAGTCGAGACCCTGCTTCATCTTCTTGAGCGTGTCCTCGCCACCGGCCTCGGCCAGCGCGTGGCAGGTCAGCGCGGTATCCCACACGGGGGAGACGCAGGGCTGGCAATAGGCCTCGTGCTCGCCGATGACGAGCAGCTTTTCGATGCCCTTGCGGGTGACCGCACGCGGCGGATAATCCGGTCCCTTGCCGAGCGCGTCGTACATCATCACGATATTGGCCATTGGCGGATAGATCGCGCCCATGCCGTCTTCGCCGTTGAGCCGCTCCTCGGTAAACGCGAGCGCGGCGTCGATCGCACGCTGGCGCAGCTTCTTCGGAAACAACGGCTCGACCACGCGCAGGATCTTGTCGAGCGCGCTGAAGAGCGTGAACCAGCCCCAGCTTTGGTGCGGCGCCTTCGACGTCATTCCGACCGACTTGGGATCCTGCAGGAACAACTCGTCGATGCCGACGCCCTTGGGATTCCTCGCCAGCGGCTTCAACGCCGCCATCACCATCAGCGGCACGATCGTGGTACGCGCCCAGTAGGAAATCTTGTTGATATGGAATGGCGACCACATCGGCAACAGCATGATCTCGATCGGCAGCACCGGCACCGCGCGCCAAGTCAATACACCGTAGAACGCGAGCAGGAACCGCGTGAAGACGTTGACGCGGGCCGCGCCGCCGTGGCTGTGGATCGCATCGCGCGCCCCCACCATATGCGGCGCATCGACGGAATCGCCAATCATCTTCAGCGCGAAATAGGATTTGACGCTGGCGCTCATGTCGAACGGGCCGTCCTGCACCAGCGGCCATCCGCCATGATTGCCTTGGGTGCGACGTAGATAGTTCGCGATCTTGGCTTCGAGCTCACTGTCGATGGGCTCGGCGAGATAGTGGCGCAGCAGGATGTATTCGGCAGGGATGGTGCTGTCGGCTTCCAGCTCGAATATCCAGTGTCCGTCGGATTGGCGGTAACCGAACAGCGCTTCGGTCGCGGAGGAGATGCTCTTCTCCAGGGTGACGGGATCGACTGCGTTTGTGTGATCGATGGCAAGCATTTCGCTATACATCCCTATATTCGCGACGGGCTCTGTGAAGCCGGTCACGCAATTCGTACTCAGGCCTAACGCCTCGCCAGGACCAGATCGGCGGCGCGATCGCCTGACCGCACCGATCCCTCGATGGTTGCCGGCAATCCGGTATCAGTCCAGTCGCCGGCGAGAAACATGTTTTGGAAGGAGGTCACCGCCCCCGGCCGCAGCGCATCCTGCTCCGGCGTAGCCTCAAATGTCGCACGGCGTTCGCGCACGATCTGCCAGGGCGGCAGCGGCAATTCGCCCGCCAGGCCGGCGGCCTTGCAGACATCCTGCCAGATCGCCAGCGCGAGTTCTTCGCGCGGCATGTCGACGAGCCGGTCGCCATTGCTGATGGTGACCGACAGCCGCTGCGGGAATGCGAACAGCCACTCCACCAGCCCGCCGACGACGCCGAGAATCGGCGGCGCATCCTTGGGCGGATCGAAGCGGAAATGCGCGTTGACGATGGCGCGGAATTTCGACGGCGTCTTCAACCCCGGCAGCAGCGCCGCCGCAGGGCGCGGCGGCACTGCGAGTACCACGACGTCGTCCGGTCCGAGCGCGATGGTGTCGCCAACGAATTTCAGTTCGCCGACGTGGCTCCCCTTCATCACGAGTTCGCGCAGCTCATGGCCGAGTTGGATCGAGGCGCCCTTGTTCTGCAAAAGCTTGATCGCCGGCTCGACCAGCACAGCGCTGAGGCCATCGCGCGCGATCAGCGGCCGGCAGGCCTGCCCGCCCGCCAGCAGCGTTTCCCGCACGATCGCGCCGGCCAGGCCCGCCGACCCCTCCGGCGGATCGACATTGAGCGCAGCCAACAGCAGCGGCTGCACCAGCCGCTGGTACAGAGTGCCCTTGCAGGGGATCGCATTGCCGACCAGTTTGTCGGTCCCTGCCCAGACGAGCGGCATCAATGCGAGGTAATCGAGGAGCTTCGTATCGGGGACGCGGCGCGCCTGGTCGAACACCCACAACGGCAACTTGCCGTCGCCAAGGTCGAGTTGCCAGCGCCGGCCGGTTGAGATGTCGACAAAGGGAAACTGCGCAAGCTTTGGTCCGACCAGCCCCGTCTCGGTGCCGATCGATTTGGCGTAGGCCAGCGCATGACGGTTGCCGGACAACAGCAAATGATTGCCGTTGTCGATGGTGAGGTTGGTGGCCGCATCGAAATAGGACCGGCAACGGCCGCCGGCCTGCTGCGTGGCCTCGTGGACATGCACCCGGTAATTGGCGTTGGCGAGCCGCACGGCCGCTGAAAGGCCGGAAATGCCGGCGCCGATGATATGAACATTTTTCTGCATCAGATGATCGCGTATCGGAGAAGGATGGCGATTTTCGCCCATTTGTGGACGCGGACCGGCTCGCGCGGAGCGGCAAAGCCCCGGGCCAGCAGCAAGTCCAGGATCGCGCGGTAATATTTCGACATGATCCGCGGCGCGCGCACCACGCGCCGCGAATTGCGTTTCATGATTTCGTCGGCTTTCTCGAAATGCTTTTTCGCGCGCTCGCCCAGCGGCAGGCATACTTTCGGCAATGCGCGATCGACGATCACCCGCTGCGGATCGTCGGTCGTGATGCCGGCAAGCAGCAGCCCCTCGCGTGGCAGATAGAGGCGACCGAGGCCGGCGTCTTCATCGATGTCGCGCAGGATATTGGTCAATTGCAGCGCGCGCCCGAGATGGTGGGCGAGCAGGATACCGTCTTCCTCAGGCAGGCCGAACACGCGCACCGACAGTCGCCCGACGGCGCTGGCGACACGGTCGCAATAGAGATCAAGGGTAGCAAGATCCGGCGCCCGGATGTCCTGCGGTACGTCCATCTCCATGCCGTCGACGATGGCGAGAAAATCCTCGCGCTTGAGACCGAAGGTTTTGACCGACGCGGCGTAATCCTGCAGACGCGGCGGTGGGTGACCCTGATACAGCGCATCGATATCGTCGCGCCATTGCTGGAGCGCAGCCAGCCGCTCGGGCCGCGGGCCGTCGGAATCGGCGATGTCATCGACCTGGCGGCAGAAGCTGTAGATCTGGAACATCGCCTCGCGCTGTGCGCGCGGCAGGATGCGCATCGCGGCATAAAACGAACTGCCGGACGCGGTGGTACCGTAATCTGCGTTGGCCGCCGCCGTCTGCAACGTCATGCGCCGGCCGCCGGTTTTGTCTGGGGACGGCGTCCGATCGCGCGGCGGGTGATCTCGCCGGCGATGCCGCCGATGGTATGGCCGAGCAACTCCAGCTTGCTTAAATGCACGCGTTCACTGAGCGGATCGCGCACTTTCAGCATGCCGACGATCTTGTCGGCAAAAGCCTGGATCACGGCAATATCGAGCCCAAGCCGGAAATCCTTCACTTCGGCGTTGAGCGACTTGCTCTCGTTGAGGAGGGCTTCAGTCCGCACCGCGAGCGCATGGAGACATTGCAACAGCGCCGGCGGCGATTTCGTCTCGCACAGCATCTCCACGGTGGCGCCGCTTGCTGCCAGCGCATCGCGCGGCAGGTAGACGCGGTTGAGATTCTTGTAGTCCTTGGCGCAATCCTGCAGATGGTTATTGATCTGCAATCCCGCGCACAACGCGTCGGAAGCGGCCCAGGTCGAGGTGCTCTCGCCATGAACGTCGAGCATGAAACGGCCGACCGGCATGGCCGAATAGCGGCAATAATGAATGACGTCGTCCCAGTTCTCGTAGCGCAGCTTGGTGACGTCCATCCGGAACGCGACCAGCACGTCGAGCGCATGGCGCGGAGCCATCGAACGCTGGGCGAGGGCCTGGCGGAGGCTAACCGCTTCCTTCTGCGTATCGCCCGTGCCCAATAGTTCCGCCTCGAGCAGGTCGAGATAGCGCAGCTTCTCGTCCGCGCTAAGTGTCGCGTGATCGGCGATATCGTCGGCGGTCCTGACGAAATTGTAGAATGCGAGGATCAGCGCCCGGTGACGCGGATGAATGATCCACGACGCGACCGGAAAATTCTCGTCGCGGTCGGTCTTTCCGGATCGCAGGTCGCTCGCGCTGGTCATCAAAAACTGGCTACATCAATCGGGATTGGCGGCATGCGCCGGTGCCCGGCGCATGCGAGGAGATCGCGAGCCCCATATAGGGGAATACGTCGCCAAAACCAATGCTATATGGGCTGATTAGCCCCGCCCGTGACGCGCGTCATACAGCCGAAAGTGGCTTTTCCGCGAGGGTTAACGGACGCAGCGCGCCTATTGACCGTTGCGCTTGAGAACCTGATCACAGGCCGCGCTGATCTTGGATCGATGTTCCTTGAGGCACGCCAAGATGGTGAGATCACCCTGGTCGATAACCGGACGGCAGTGCTTCTGCACGTCACGGGTACAGGCCTTCTGCTCCTCCGGCGTTCCGCTGCGCTGTTGCTGCTGGGCGAAGGCGCTCGACGAAACCGAGATCGACAACAAAGTGAGGGCGAGGAGAGATTTTCGCATCGTATTCCTTCATTTCGGCAGCATGAAATCCTGTTCCCGATTTGCGTTTTCGGCATCGCCGGAACGGATTTGTATGGATGGCAGGCGCCGCGTAACGCAGCAACGTGCACAGGACAAGCACGGTAAATACGGCCAAATTTACGGCGATCTCAGCGCCGCAAATAAGCGACTGATATCTAACGTGTATTTCTCTCTTGACGATCTCGGCAATTGGCTGTTGCGGAGGATGCGGCGCGAAGTTAGATGCTGCGCGGACGGAGCCGATGCGAATATTGATTCCATTCGGCTGCTTGTGCCCTTTCCTGCCGCGACCGGCGGAAACAGCATGCCGTCATTTTGAACCTAAGATACTGCGGGAACACTAAATCTTCGATGCGGCGAGACGTATCTTGTAAGAGAAGCGTCTGTTTAGGGGAAAACTCACGATGAAACTGTTTGGTTCCAGCTTGTTCGATCAGGCTCTCGCAGCGGCCGGGGTCGCCGCCGCGCTCATGCTGTCGGTCACCATTAGCCATGCCCAGGCCGGCGGCCCGTTTGCCGGTTTTGATGGAAACTGGAGCGGCACCGGCACCGTCGCGCTGTCCAACGGCACCACCGAGAACATCCGCTGCAAGGCCGACTACAAGGTCAACGCCAACGGCCTCGGCCTGAAACAACACCTCCACTGCGCCAGCGACAGCTACAAGTTCGACCTGTCGAGCGATGTCACCAGCCAGGGTGACCGGATCTCCGGCAACTGGAGCGAAAAGAGCCGAAATATCTTCGGCAATCTGCAGGGCACCGCCGGCGGCGGTCAGATCGACGTGTTTGTCGAAGCATCGGGATTTGCAGCCAACCTGAATCTGCGCACCACCGGCAACAAGCAGAGCGTGCAGATCGACTCCAAGGGTGAGATCCGCGGCGTCAAGATTACGATGACGAGGACCTGATAACTGTTCTTCAAAGCAGTAGGTACGAATGGCGGCTCCCCCGGGGTACCGCCATTTTTATTTTCGGCAGCTCAGCAGAATCGCCAGCACCAATACGCGTCACCGCGGTCGCGGCGGTCCGTCACCTCGACGCGCATGAAGCGATCATGCGCGAGCGCGGCCCCCACCCACAATTCGTTCCAGGCATCGAACACTTGAGGCGATAACGCTTCACGTTCCGCCATCAGGCGCCACGAGGTCTGGCGAACGGTTGCGCCCAAGCCTTCGACTTGCAGTTCCGCATCGTCGTCCTGCCCCCGCGCAAGCCGGGTGAAGGCCTTGGCGAAACCCACCGCGCCCGCCTCCACGCCGCCCAACAGCGCGGCGACGTCGTCGAAGGTGTGCATCCCGACGAGCCGCGCCGCGGCGCCGGCGAGATGGCCGCCCTCCTCCGGTCCGAGCACGGCAATCGTCTCCGGAACGATCGAGGTGATGTACTCCATCACATAATTGCGAAGCACCTTCTGCAACCGTTCCTCCGGCCATGTATTCTCCGGCAGGCGCGGCGCGCGATCGGCGCGGAATGGCGGACAGCGCTCGCCGGGGGAAAACTGCAGTCGCTCCTCAGGCGCGAGATCGTGATCCCATTCCTTGTAGTAACCTTCGAGCCCCGGCTGACCGTCGACGGTCTGCCCCGTGCAGACAAAGCCGAGCCTGGGATTATTGAGCACGACGCCGTTGTTGGCATGCCATCCGCGCAGCATCGCCCGCGACACTTCCGAGGGGATTCCGCAAATGGCCGTGCCGGACCAGATCCAGCGCGGCGGCGGATAGCGTACCCAGGCCTTGCGGTCGCTCTCGTAGATATACTCCACCTTCACGCCGCCGACCTGGTTCGACAGATAGTGATATTGGGCGCAAGCGACCGCATGCGGAAGCTGATCAAGACCGAGCTTCTTCAATCCGGGAAGGAAGCGCGCCAGTTGCTGGCGCCGGAAGGTGCGAAATACCACCTCGGCGGCGCGTGGCGCGCCGGCCCGCGACGCCAGCATCAGAATCAGCCCGGTGAGATAGGAATGATAGATGTGTTCGACCGCGCGGTAGGCGGCAGCGTCGGCCGCAGGGCGAGCGGCTAATCCTGCAGACGTCATTCCTCAAGCCTCTCTGCGGCTGCCGTTGGCCGGCAAACCCTGTTATTCAGCAGCGTTGGTTATTCGGCAGCTTTGTTCTTCGCTGGCTCGGTGTGACTGACGCCGCGAATCTTTTCCGACAGGTTGATCAGGAACATCGAGGTCGGCCGCAGGATGAAGAGGTCAGCGACCAGCGCCGCGATCATCGAGAACGCGCTGAGCCAGCCGAACAAGCGTAGCGACGGCAGATCGGAGAACACGGTGACGACGAGGCCGCAGGCCAGCACCACCGTGGTCAGGATCAGGGCCGGGCCGACCAGCACGGTGGCGCGCTCGACCGCCAGTCCCGAACTGACGCCCGGCTTGCTCTCCAGCCGCAACCGGTTGAGGAAGTGGATCGTGGCGCTCAGGCCCAGGCCGAACGACACCGTGAGCGCGACGATGCTAGCGAATTGCAGCCCCTCGCCCAACATCCACAGCACCGTACCCGATGCCACCACCGGGAAAATGCCGGGCAAGATGCAGGAGAACATCACCACGACCGAGCGGAACGCGAGCCCGATGAAGACGGCGACAATGAGGAATTCAATCGTCAGGCCCTGGTTGAGCTTATCGATCATGTTGGCGCTGTTGCGCGCGGCAATCGCCGACAGGCCGGTGACGGCAATCTCAAAGCCGGGATGTTCGGCCCTTACCTTGTCGAGCGCCTTGTCGAGTTTGTCGACAACGGGAAGGATTTCGCTGGAATCGAGGTCGGGAACTCGCCCTGACACCACCACCGCATCCTGGTCGGCCGAGATGAATCGCCGCACCAGATGCTCGGGAATTACGCTGACATATTCCTTCAGCGTCGCGACGTCGGTGCTGCCCGCCTTCTCCGCGAGCCAGCGGCGCAGCGTTTCCAGCGACCAGACGTTGCCGACGCCGGCCGACTTCTCGACCATCGAGTGGACGTCGGCGATCGTCTTCAAGGTTTCCGGCGCGTAGAGCGAGGCGCCCTTGGGGAATTCGATCAGCACGTCGATCGGATTGGCGCCGGTGAGCTTGGCGTCGAGCCGGCTCGATGCCGCCACCGCCTGCCGCTTGTCCGGCACCTGGTCGGCGAGCCGGTAGCGCGGCTCCAGCGTCGCGTAGATGTAACCGAGCCCGCCGACGAAGAGCAATGCGATCAGGCTGAACATGCCGGGGCGGCTGACCATGCGCACCGCAATCCAGTAACAGAAATTGCGCAGCGCCTGGACGCCAGCGTCGGCGCTCTGGAACTTCACCGCAAAGATCTTCTCGTTGCGGACGAACAGCACGCCGAATACCGGCACCAGCGACAGCACGGCCACCAGCGCGATGATGGTGGCGGCAAGACCGGCCTCGCCGAATTTGCGGATCAGTTCGGAATCGGAGAATTGCAGCGCGATGAACGATATGCCGGCGGTTCCGTGAGTGAGCACGCAAGCGGGGCCGACTACCAGCACCGCGTTTGTGAAGGCCTTCAGCTTGTCCTGGCCGGCAATCAGGCGGTCGCGCGCCGCGAACGTCAACTGCATCGAGTCCGAGAAGCTGATCACCATGATGAGCGGCGTCATCACGTTCAGGAACATGTTGAGATTGAAACCGGCCCAGCCGAGGCCACCGAGCGAGAGCAAGATCGCGATGATTGGCGGGAAGGCCGCAACCACCATGAACGATATCTTGCGGAAGAAGATGATCGCGATGATGCAGCCAGCGAGAATGCCTAGAATGTTGTAGGTCAGCCCGTCGCGCTTGACCGCGTTGCGGATCTCGAGCTGCATGACGGGTACCCCGGAAAGCTGGGCGTTGAGCCCGCTGCCGGAAAGATCCTCGGCCATGACTTTCCTGATTTCGCCGACCACCGTGCCGAGCTCGTTCGAGGAAACGACCTTCGGCTCCAGCGACAGCACGACCAGCGCCAGCGTGCCATCCTCGGACAACAGCTTGCCGCGAATAATCTCATTGGATTTAACGGTCTCGACAAAATTGTCGTAGGCGGCGCCCTGCGGCAGTTCGGGCGGGAACAGCGCGGCCGGCAACTTGCCGGGCTCCGGCGCCTGACGCGCCGAAAACAGCGAGACCAGGCCGCGGACGCCCTCGATCAGCTGCAGGTCGGTGACCATGTCGCGGATCTTTTCGAGGTTCTCGCGGGCCAGCAGCGTCTTGCCCTCGACCACGACCAGCACGTCGAATTCGGTCGCCGGGAAGCGCTTGGTCACGGCCTCATATTGCTTGTAGTCCTTGGAATCGGAGCGGAACAACTGGCTCAGCGAGTCGTCGATCTTGATCCGCTCGATGCCGAACAGCGCCGCCACGATCAGCACGGCGAGAATGATCAAGGACAGGATCGGCGCCTTGACCGCGATCAGGCCCATGCGCTCGAGCCCGAAGGCGATGCTCTTGCCCGGCGGCGGCTCCTCGGTGGCTTGGACGTGGACGTGACTTTCGGAGTTCTTGTCGAGCATACCCTGTCCAGTTCTCACGTCGGCCTGTTTGTGTAGCTTGGTTTTTTGTGCAGCTTGGTGGCGCGAATACGGCTTTGCCAGCCCCTATCTGATTGGCGCTAGCCCTTGAAATCACGCGGTAAATTAATCGGCGCCGTTTTACAGGCCCGAACCTGATCCGGCAAGCACGCGCGGCAGGGCAAATCGGCACGCAAATGTCGAAAATGCACGGTAAGTCTCTGATTTGCCACACCTGCCAGCACCACCTTGGACCGCTTTGGCGCGTTCAGCCGAAAGCGCCAACGACGGCCGCTGCAACCTCACCGGTCAATTTTTGGAGAAACGGCTCACATTGGGTTGTCAGCCACGAGTTGGCTCACAACGGCGGCGCAGGCGGATATCGATCAGTCAATCGACCGGTCTGGCGGCGATGAGCGCGGTTCTGCTTTCGTCCTTCAGCGCCACGCCCGTGACCTGGCGCGCGATGCCTTCACGCACCAACCACGCGATTTTGAAGGCGGCTTCATCATAGCTCAGGCCTGCGCCGTGGATGTTGGATACGCAATTGCGATTCTCGTCGGTGAGGCCGATGCGCGGCGCAAACGTCAGATAGGCGCCGAGACTGTCGGGGGCCGACAGGCCGGGCCGCTCGCCGATCAGCATCACCACCATCCGCGCGCCGAGCACGGTACCGATCTCGTCGCCTAGCGCCACGCGTGCGCCGGATGCAACCACGACATGGCCGCACCGGATCCCGGCCTCCGCGAGGCGCGGAGCAAGATGGCGAACCAGCTCGACCGCGTGGACATTGACGGCCGCCGGCGACAGCCCGTCGCCGATCACGATCACAACCTCGTTCGCACCGCCGCCTTGCTTTTCCAGCGCGCGCCGCGAATCCGGGTCGAGCATCCGTCCGAGATCGGGGCGGCGCAGATAGTCGCGCCGGTTGCGCGCCTGGCTGTAAACCTCAGTGACCTGCAGGCCGAGGCCGGCCAATCCGGCAACCAGATGCTCCACATCGAATGCGGCATGCACGGCGTCGCGGGCGCGTGCATGGTCGAGCGTGAAGGCAAGCAGCGCGTCGGTCGGCATGCTCGCGCCGGAGCGGCCGAGCCCGACGCGCGCCGGCGTCAGCTGCCGCAGGGCTTCGAGCGAGCGGGTCGGCGACGTCGGTTCTTTCATGGGCTTTTACTCGGCAGGCACGGAGGCCTCGCGCAGCCGGATCGAATAGTTCGACGCGTTCTGCTGACCGCCGGACGCCGCACGCGCGAACTTGATCAGATGATGCGCGATCGTGGCGGAACCGATCAGCCCTTCGAGATCGCCGCGCCTGAGGCGCCCGATCGCGAACTTCCAGAACACGCGCCTGTAATCGCTGAGCACGCCGACCTGCCAGAAGATGTTGCGCAGCATGATCAGCGCGCGCCTGATATTGGGCCAGGTCTTCATTTCAGGCGAGACCGGCACCTTGATCCGGTTGGCGTAGGTGTAGTCGCATTGATACTGGTAACGCGCGTAGAGCTTCTCGGGCTGGTAGGCGACCTCCATGCATCGCTTCCAGGAACTGATGACCTGGTCGTAGGGCATCAGGAATTCGACGTTGGAGTCGCGGCTGTCGTCGTCATTGAGGCGCCCCTCGCGCTCCAGCCGGTCCCACAACGGCGTCTTCGGCAACGCTTGCAGCAGATTGATCGTCAGTAGCGGAATCCGCGATTCATCGACGAAGTCGAGCAGTGCGTCCGCCGTGCCCGGCTTGTCGGTGTCGAGGCCCATGATGATGCCGGAGACGACCTCCATGCCGTAGGAATTGATGGTGTGGATGCCTTCGTGGATCGGGACCATCATGTTGTGGTCCTTGTGCATTGCGTGCAGCGCGTCGGGATCGGGCGTCTCGATGCCGCAGAACACGGTAACGAACATCGCCTCGCGCATCTTCTCCAGGATCTCGGGCCGCTTGGCTATGTTCAGCGTCGCCTCGCAGGCCAGCCGCACGACGTAGCCCGTCCTCTTCTGCCATTCGATCAGATGCGGCAGCAAATCCAGCGTGGCCTTGCGGTTGCCGATGAAATTGTCGTCGACGAAATAGACCGTATCGGTGATGCCGCATTCGCGCATCCTGTCGAGTTCGGCGATGATCTGTTGAGGCGTCTTCAAGCGCGGGTTGCGGCCATAGAGCCCGGGGATATCGCAGAACTCGCACTGATAGGGGCAGCCGCTCGAATACTGGATGCTGCCGAGCAGATATTTTTTCACTTCCGCCAGCTCGTAGGCCGGAATCGGAAATTCGGTCATCGCCAACCGATCCCTGGTCGTCAGCACCACCTGCTGGGCAGGGCGCGACGGGTCGCGCGCCAGACGTTCGATCAGTTCATTGGTTGCGTCACCGAGTTCGCCGACATGCAGGTAGTCGAACGAGGGATAGTAATCCGGGCACGCGCTCACCGACGGGCCGCCGATCGCGACCGCAAGATCGAACGCATGCGCGCGGCGGCAGATGTCGTTCATCTGCTGACGCTGGATGTGCATGCCGCTGACGAACACCGCTTCCGCCCATTCGAAGTCTTCCTTGCCGGCGGGGCGAATGTTCTCGTCGATGAAACGCACCTGCCAGTTTGCCGGGAGATAGGCCGCAATCAGGAGGAGGCCCTGCGGCGGCATGAAAGCCTTCACGCCAGCGGTCAGGGGGTAGGCGTATTCGAACGTGCCGAAAGAAGACGTATAGCGCGGAAAGACGCACAGGATACGCCGTACCGTTCCAATGCCCTCAGCTCTCATCAAATTTCCTCAACACTGACATGAATTTAAGCACGAGATTGAAAGTTGGGCCAGAAATCCTTCAACATTGTGACAGTCAGTTCTAACTCGCTGCGGGTTCAATTGGTTGCACGAAAATCTGCAGACCGGAATTCAGGCAATCAGCCGCGAGGCAAATTCGGGCAGCAGGCCGGTGTTGCCCGCAAGCCGGAAATTGCCGTCCGCGAGGCCTGAGCGGACCAGCCAATCGTCGAACTCCGGCGCCCGCTTCAAGCCGAAGAGCTCCCGGACGTAGAGCGCGTCATGGAACGAGGTCGACTGATAGTTCAGCATGACGTCGTCGGCGCCCGGCACGCCCATGATGAAGGTGACGCCGGCGGCGGCCAATAACGTCAGCAGATTGTCCATGTCGTCCTGGTCAGCTTCGGCATGATTGGTGTAGCAGACGTCGACCCCGAGCGGCAGGCCGAGCAGCTTGCCGCAGAAATGGTCCTCGAGGCCGGCGCGGATGATTTCCTTGCCGTCGTAAAGATATTCCGGGCCGATGAAACCGACGACGCTGTTGACCAGCAACGGATCGAATGCGCGCGCCACCGCGTAAGCCCGCGCCTCGCACGTCTGCTGGTCGACATTGTGATGGGCGTTGGCCGACAGCGCCGAGCCCTGCCCCGTTTCGAAATACATCACGTTTTCGCCGACCGTGCCGCGGCGGAGCGACAGCCCCGCCTCACGCGCCTCGCGCAGCAGCGCGAGATCGACACCAAAACTGCGATTGGCAGCCTCCGTTCCCGCGATCGACTGGAACACCAGATCGACCGGCGCGCCCTGCCCGATCAATCCAAGCGTCGTGGTGACATGCGTGAGCACGCAGCTCTGAGTCGGAATCTGCAGCCGCGAGATGATGCCGTCGAGCAGCCGCAGCAACTCGCCGATCACGGCCGGATCGTCGCTGGCCGGATTGATGCCGATGCAGGCATCTCCTGATCCCAGGAGAATGCCGTCGAGGATCGAAGCGGTAATGCCCTTGGCATCATCGAAGGGATGGTTGGGCTGCAGCCGCACGCTCATCCGCCCCTTCAGGCCGATGGTGTTGCGAAAGGCCGAGGTTACCGTGCATTTATTGGCGACCAGGATCAGGTCCTGGTTACGCATCAACTTGGAAACGCCGGCGGCCATTTCCGGCGTGATCCCGCGCGAGACCTTCGCCAAAGACGCACCTGTTGCGGCATCGGAGAGCAGCCAGTCGCGGAAGCCGCCGACGGTCAGCGACGATATGACGGCAAAGCCCGGGGCATCGTGGCTGTCGATGATCAGCCGGGTGACCTCGTCATCCTCATAGGGGATGACAGCCTCGTTGAGGAACTGCTTCAGCGGCACGTCGGCGAGCGCCATTCGCGCTGCGATCATCTGTTCCGCGCTATCGGCCGCGACGCCGGCAAGGCGGTCGCCGGATCGCGGCGGCGTCGCCTTGGCGAGCAGCTCGCGCAAACCGTCGAACGCATAGGTGGTGGCACCGATGATCTGCCGATAGACCATGCTGACCTTCCTGCGCCGTACCCACTCCGTTTCCTGGCTAGTCTATGCCGGGCGAACAGCCAAGGCTACAGGCCGCAATCAGCGGAGTGTCGGCATTAATCCGGGCATCGATCCGCCCGAGGCTGTGCGGCGATCAGGACGCGCACGTGAAGATAGAGATCGAGATTGCCCGGCAAGGCGGCACTTTGAGTCATGAGTCCCAATTCTCACGCATAATCGAAGCAGCGCGGCGCCACCTTCGCCTTGCTCGCTGTCTAGCTTGATTCGCGTCACGGATGCTTGCCAATGCGAACCGTCCTTCCGGAGACGCGCGGGTGCTTCTGTTTGGCGGCATTGCCCGCCTCGGACAGCGAGCACCCATCCGGAGGATCAGGCGGCTGCGCCGTCATGACCGTACCGGCTCGTCTTGTCGGGCAGTTACGGGACCCGGGCAGCTTTCGCCGTACCTCGCGACCTCCAATTGCGCTGATATACCAAGGCCCGTTCCAGTCGCACCAATCTGCCGAATTTTCCCGGCGAGGCATCCCGCAATATCGAACTAATCTTTTGAAAGTACTGATGATTTTCCTTTAGTTGCGATTCCACGAACTTCGCGCGTTAAGACATTCTCCACCAAAACTCAGCACATTGCCTACGCTGACGGCATTCACGGGATCCCATTCCGGCGTGCCAATACGGCTGAAATTTCCCGTACTCATTTTGGTGGCGCCATGGCATCCCGGTTTTCGCTTGCAGCCAAGTTGTATTCGATCTTCGCACTGGTCGCCGTGCTCGTCGCTGCTATCACGGCGCTGTCCGACTACAACACCCGCCAGAACGCCCAGCTCACCGAAGCGGTCTCGATCGCGAGCCGCGCCGCGCTCAATGTCGAGCGCATCAATTCGCTGGTCTATGCGGTCGTGATGGAATCGCGCGGCATCTACATGTCGACGGAACCACCGGTGGTGAAGAAATACGGCGACGGGCTGCTCAAATTCAACGAGCGTATTCTCGACGTGGTCAAGAACTGGGAAGCGCTGGTCCAGGCCGACGACGCCCAGCAGTTCGCCACCTTCAAGAAGCGCATCCAGCAATTCGTGGACTTCCGCAAGGAGCTGGTTCGCCGGGGCGTCGAGATCAACGCAGCCGCCGGGCGCGAATGGGGCGACAACGACGCCAACCGCGAAGTCCGCACCGCGCTGAACAAGGATCTCGAGGCGCTCTCCAAGGTCTACGCCGAACGCAGCAAGAGGCTGGCCGAACAGACCGACACCAACCATACGATGGCATTTGTCCTGACTTGCCTCGGCGTGTTGGCACTGGTGGTGGTCGTCCTTGGCGTGCTGATCATTTCCCGTTCGATCGCGCGCCCGCTCTCGGTCATCACCGCCACCATCAAGCAGGTGGCCGATGGCGCCGAAGGCATCGAGGTTCCGCATACCGAACGCACCGACGAAATCGGCGCGCTCGCCCGTGCCATCAAGATCTTCCAGGATGCGATGGATCGCAACCGCAACCTCAATTCGCAGGTGCTGGAAGATTCTAGGGCGCGCGATGAGCGTACCCGCCACATCGAGGCCTCGGTCGATGCGTTCCGGGAAGCGATCGGCGGCGTGCTGCGCGCGGTCACCGACAATGCGAGCTCGATGCGCGGCACCGCACAGACCATCGCCAGCGTTGCGTCGGATGCCAACGGACGCGCGGTCGCCGCTTCCAGCGCGACCGAACAGGCGTCCAGCAACGTCTCCGCCGTCGCCAGCGCCGCCGAAGAGCTTTCCGCTTCCGTCGAGGAAATCGGCCGCCAGGTCCGCCAGTCGGCCGGTGCAGTCGAGCAGGCAGGCCAGCGCACCGAGAAATCGGTCTCCGAAATCGAGGGGCTTGCGGCTGCGACCCAGCGCATCGACGGGGTGCTCAACCTGATCCAGGCGATTGCCGAGCAAACGAACCTCCTGGCGCTCAACGCGACGATCGAAGCCGCGCGCGCCGGCGATGCCGGCCGCGGCTTTGCCGTGGTCGCCCACGAGGTCAAAGCGCTGGCCGAGCAGACTGCCAAGGCCACCGCCGAAATCGGCCAGAACGTCGGCCTGATCCAGACGTCGACGAAAACGTCCGTCGAAGCGGTTCGAGAAATCGGCAATGCAGTGCGCGAGATTAACGAGGTGACTTCTATCATTGCCAGCGCGATCGAGCAGCAGGATGCGGCGACCCGTGAAATCTCGGCGAATGCCCAACTGGCGGCGCAGGGCAACGGCACCCTCGTCGTCAATATCGGCTCGCTCAGCGACGCCATCGGCACCACAAGCACGGCGGCGGCCTCGGTCCTCACCGCCTCCAGCGAACTGACGGCCACGGCCGAGACGCTGTCGCGCGAGGTCGAGAAGTTCTTCCGCAACCTGCGCGCCGATTCATCCGAGCAGCCGCGGCGGACCGGCACTTAAGCGGACAGCATCTCCGGTCTGCGCCAGTGTGCCAGCTTAGACACGCCAACGGGGCGTTTTTCCTTGGGGTCGTGACAACAGGTGGGCATAATAGAACATCGCCAAGCAGCATCATGTGTTGGGGTCGTAAATGACATAAAAGCGCAAGGGATGAAAACGATGAGTGAAAGCCATATCGAAGGTAAGCAATCTGCATTCGACCCAGCTGATATCACCGCGTTGTCGCACCTCTATCGCGGCGAGCTGTACCGTAGCACGGTCTGGCGTACACGCCTCGATGCAACGACCAATTGGGCGGTCCTTACAACCGGTATCGCACTATCACTTACGTTCAGCAGCGAATCCGCGTCCCCTCTGCCGCTGGTGCTTGTCGGTCTCTTGGTCGTTACCTTCTTATTGATCGAGGCGCGGCGTTACCGCTTTTTTGATTTCTGGCGCATGCGCGCGCATGTCCTCGAAGTCCAATTCTTCGGGCCAATTCTCCGCGGCGAGGGCGTTCAGGTCGAGAATGGCTGGAACGAGATCCTCTACCAGGATTACCGAGCACCTAACCTTCATATTACCTATGCTGAGGCAGTGGGCCGCAGGCTTCGCAATAACTACAGCTGGATTTTCGCGATCCAGGTGACCGCGTATGTCGGTAAACTGCTGATCCATCCGGCGCCGGTCGCCTCGGTGCAGGAGTTCTGGCTGCGAGCAGCGATTGGGCCCATTCCCGGTCAATTCGTCCTGCTGGCCGGACTCGCATTCCACGCAACATGGATCGCGATTGCGATTGCCACATATAGAAGCCGAAGGGGCGCAGGGCGCGCGCGGCCCCAGACTCCCGAGAGGGATCGGTTACTCGATCTTGCACGAGGATAGGGGTAATCACGCAAGCGGTGTTGGCAATATCGCTGCGCCCGTCGTGCATCAGTCTGCTGTTCGCACGTTTGAGACGTGCCGATTGGTCGAGCAATGTCCGAGTTCGAGGGCAAAGCGGAAAACATATGCTCACACTGAGCGCTTCGCAGTTGTGACTTTTCGGACTTAGGGCGATATCGGACCTGAGTCCGAAAAACGCTGCAAAGCGGACGTGGATTCACCAATCTCGATTTTGGGTCTACGGACTACGCCGACCGTACGGTCGCGAGGAACTTGCCGACCTCGGCCTTGAGCCGCTTGTTTTCATTGGAGAGCAGTTGCGCATTGGCCAGCACCTGTGACGACGCCGTGCCGATTTCGCCGGCGCCGCGGTTGACGTCGGCGATGCTGGTCGCGACCTGGGTCGAGCCCACTGCCGCCTGCTGCACGTTGCGCGCGATTTCCTGGGTGGCAGCGCCCTGCTCCTCGATGGCGGCGGCGATCGCGGCGGCAATTTCGGAAACCCGGCCGATGGTGCCGCTGATCTCCTTGATGGCGTGCACTGATTCCTGCGTCGCCGACTGCATCTCGGCGATCTGAGTCGAGATTTCGCTGGTTGCCTTGGCGGTCTGGGTGGCGAGTGCTTTGACCTCCTGGGCAACCACCGCAAAGCCGCGGCCGGCGTCACCGGCGCGGGCAGCCTCAATGGTCGCGTTGAGTGCCAGTAGATTGGTCTGCTCGGCGATCGTGGTGATCAACCTGGTTACGTCGCCAATGCGGTTTGCAGCCTCCGACAATTCGATGATCCGGGCGTCGGTCTTTTGCGCCTGAGCAACGGCCTCGTTGGCGATCCGGTTGGAATTCGCGACTTGCCTGCCGATTTCATTGACGGAGCTGGCCATTTCCTCAGTGGCGGACGCCACCGACTGCACGTTGCTGGAGGTTTCCTCCGAAGCCGCGGCGACCACGGTGGAGAGCTGCTGGGTGGCCGCACTGCTGTTGGTCAGGATCGCGGCGGAATTTTCCAGTTCGGCCGAGGCTGAGCCAACGTTCTCGACGATATTGCCGACCGCGATCTCGAAACTCTCGGCCAGATTATGCAGCTCCGTACGGCGGGCCGATGCCAGTTCGCGGTTCTTTTCCTCGCGCTCCGCCGCCTCGCGTTCGGCCTTGGCGATCGCCTGCACCTTGAACTCCTGGATCGCGTGCGCCATCTGGCCGACTTCATCGCGGCGCTCGAGGCCGGGCAACTGAACCTCGAAATTCCCGGCGGCGAGCTCGCGCATCGCCCGCGACATCGCCACGACAGGGCGAGAAATGCTTCGGCCGATTAGAAATGAAACGACGATACCGGCGAGCGCAACGACCAGAAGCGCGGCCATCAGCGTTATCTGCTGCTGCTCGAGCTTGATCCCGGCGCGGGCAATTTCACGGTCCTTGCTTTCGCTGCTGTGCGTGATCAGATCATCGGCCAGCTTTTCGATGACGGCAAAGTTTCGTTCCGCGCCCTTGATGAAGATCAGCGCCGATCCGGCATCACCATCGGCCATCTCGATCGCATTTGTCGATTGCTTGAGATAGCCCGCAACCGCGGCTTCCAGCTTCTCGAATGTTTCCGGACTGAACCCGCCCTTGATACTTTCTACGGCCTTCAGCGCATCCGAAATTTTGCCGGCCGCCACGGAAGCTTCCTTGGCGACCTGCGCAATTTTCTTGTCGTCCTTTTCATTGGCCGCCGTGGCCGCAAGACGATACAGCTTGGCGTGCGCTATCCACACCGTCGTGGTGAGATCGTTGGCCAATTCCGATTGCCGTACCGGCCCGGACACCAGCGCGTCAACGGCGGCCTGATTCGACCGCAACGTTTGCAGCGCATAGGCACCGAGCCCGATCAGCACGACGATCAGGAAAGCCGGCGCGAGCTGGACTTTCCACGAAAGACCAATGTTCTTGATCCAGCCGAGCATATCACCCCTTCAGTGCGGCGATCGCCGCACGACAACGCAACGCTTATTTGGGTCAGAGCTTGTAGACGCCCGCGCAGACAGCCGTGTTGTTCAGCTTCTCGCAGTACATTTCCTTCGGCTCGACTTTCTTGCTCACCGGATTGACGAACTTGTAGTCTTGCCAGAACGATGCGTGCTTACCGGCGAGTTCGACGCGTTCCTTGACGTAGAGCTTGCCGTCGACGTCCTGTGCATCGATCAGGTCCTTGCCGACGAATTTCTCGTTCGAGCCGTGAGCCAGCACTTTGCCGTCAAGCTGGTAGACCACGACGTAGAGATCGCGATCGTGGAACTTGCTGGCCTTGTTGGTGATCTCCGGATACGCCTTTTCAACCCCCTGCTCCTTGATGAAGGCAACGGCCTGCTTGACCATGGCGACGGCTTCATCCTTGTTTGCTCCGCTGCCAGCACTGGCGGCACCTCCGAGAACGAGCATAGCTGCCACGGCAGAAACGAACGGCTTTATTGACCAATTGTTCATGATTGTCTCCCGGCTAGGTGGACTCGACTTGCAGGCGCAGGCCTGCGCACGTCACGATGGCAACAAAAGAACAAACCATCCGTTAAAGTGCCTATCCGTAGTGCAGCGGAGATTGGCGTGGCTTAGGACAACGAATTCTTAAGAAATCCGGGCACTGAGGCATCCCAGCCTCACTCCACCAGCAGCACGTCCACAGCGACGTTGAGCTTCTGCTTGGGCGATCCGACAATGATGCCGTCGACCGGCGAGACGTCGGAGAAATCCCTGCCGATCGACAGGATGATGTGGTCGTTCTCGACCAGGAGGTCGTTGGTCGGATCGAAGCCGACCCAGCCGAGCTCGGCGCCGCACCAGACTGACACCCAGGCGTGGCTGGCATCGGCGCCCTGCAGGCGCGGCTGGCCGGCGGGCGGAATGGTACGCAGATAGCCGCTGACATAGGCCGCCGGCAGGCCGAGCCCGCGCATGCCCGCAATCATCACATGGGCAAAGTCCTGGCAGACGCCGTGGCGCTTTTCGAACACTTCCCTAAGCGGCGTCGAAATTACGGTGGCCTTGGAGTCGTACCTGAAATCGTTGCGGATACGGCGCATCAGGTCGGCGGCGCCCGAGAGGATGCCGCCGCCCGGCGGGAAGCTTGGCGCAGCATAGGCAGTAAGCGGCGCCAGCACCGGCACCAGCGAACTCGCAAAGACATATCCGACCGGCGAAGCGGGACCGAGGCTGGTAGCCTCAAAGGCCACGTCGCGGATGCGCTCCCAGGGCGGGCTGGGTGCCGCGCGACCGGGCGCCTGACGCGCGACCGAAACCCGTGACCGGGAATCGATCCGCAAATTGCGATGCGCGGTCTCGATCAGCACGCTCTCGGTATGCGTTCCGAAAAAGTCCCGCCGCACCGTGCGTTCGACCGGCCGCGGCCGGATCTCGACCGCGTGCGAGATCAACTGCTGCCCGTCGCCGGTTCGAGGCTCCAGCCGCAGCGAGCAGCGCGCAAAGCTCACCGGGCTCTCGTAAGCGTAAGTCGTGACGTGCCGGATGTCGTAGATCACGCAAGACCCGTGAGCTTCTCCGGCCGGCTCGCATTCGGCCCATGCGGAAAGTAATGCAGGCCGATCGCATCGGCCAGATTGAGCAGATCCTGCTCCAGCGCAAATAGGGTTTTGACGTCAAGCGCGGAAGCCTCCGCCGTCGTCAGCGTCGCCTGCAGCGCAACCGCGAGCCGCTGCGGCCGCTCGATCAGACCGTGCTCCTTCAGGCTTGGTAGCGCAGCGATGTGGTCGTTGAGAACAGCGACCTGAAACGCCACCGAGCGCGGATTATAAGGGTCGAGCACCGCAATATCCCGCACCGGCGCCAGCGCCGGGCCTACCAGGTAGCGCGACCTATAGGTGATCTGGCAATCCACCAACGTCAGCAGTACGTCGAGGTCTTCCTCACCCGCTTCCTCATAGGCGAACTGCCGGGCGAACCGCACGGTGTTGATGGCGCGCTCGGCGCGACGCCCCATGTCGAGGAAGCGCCAGCCGGCGGCACGGTTCATGTTTTCCTGCGCCAAGCCGGCAAGGCTCGCCAGCTCCTGCAGCGTCAATTCGGCGGCGCTGACGATGCTGTCGTCGTCGTCGACCTGCAGCGCAAGGCGCTCCACCATCTCGGTGATGATCTGCCAGGCGTCGGGCGAAAGCCGCTCGCGCAGCGAACTCGCGGTTCGCTGCACCGATCTCACCAATGAGAGCGCCGAGCCGAACTTCTCCTCGCTCTGCAGCGCCTCGGCGATGACCCGCGCTGGATTGGTCCGCGTCGCCTGTGAGGTGGCGCCCCAGGTCACGAGAATCCGCTGGATACGCTCGACCGAATGCAGCGCGGTTGATGCTCCCTTGGCTGGGTCGCGCGTCGAGGTGCCGAGCGCACGGATCAGCCGCAGAGTCGCCTCGGCGCGTTCGAGATAGCGGCCGAGCCAGAACAGATTGTCCGCCGCACGGCTCGGCACCACGCCGGCGATCCGTTTGATCCGCACGGTGTCGGCGCCAGGCAACAGTGTCGCCGACGAGACGGCCTTGTCGGAGACCACCCAGACGTCCGCCGATCGTACTCCGTCGCCCATCGACACTGCACGGGCATCCGCCTTTTCGGCGATCCGGCAGAAACCGCCGGGCAGGATGGTCCAGCCTTGTGGAGTCGCTGCGGCAAACACCCTCAGCACGAACGGGCGCGGCGTGATCCGGCCCTGCTCCCACACCGGCGTCGTCGACAGCCGCACCAGTTCCTGCCCGACATAATCGATGCCGCGGTCGGTGATCGCCTGCCGCAGCCTGTCGCGCTCGGCTGGCGGCAGCTCGCCGGCGAGCACGGGCGCATGGCTGGAAAAGCCCGGGACGGCCCGGCCATAGGCGCCCTCGATGACGAAGTCCTCCAGCCGCGACAATACTTCCTCACGTGCGGATTTCTGGCCACACCACCAGGTCGCGATGTGCGGCATGATCAAGGTCTCGCCGAGCAGGCGGCGGCACAGGCTCGGCAGAAATCCGAGCAGCGCCCTGGCCTCCAATACGCCGGAGCCCGGCATGTTGGCGATCACGACGCCGTTCTTGCGCAGCACGTCGATCAGGCCGGGCACGCCGAGATGCGACGAGGCATCGAGCTCGAGCGGGTCGAGGAAATTGGAATCGACCCGGCGCAGCAGCACGTCGAGCCGCTTCAGGCCCGCGACGGTGCGGATATGGATGCGGTCGCCGCTAACGGCGAGATCGTCACCTTCGACCAGGAGAAAGCCGAGATAGCGCGCCAGCGTGGCGTGTTCGAAATAGGTTTCGCTGAAGGCGCCCGGCGTCAGCAAGCCGATGCGCGGCTCGTCGCGGTCGGCGCTGGCACGAAGGGAGTCGCGGAACGCCTCGAAGAACGGCGCCACGCGCTCGACGTTCATCGACTTGTAGAGACTGGAAAAGGCGCGCGACAGCACCAGGCGGTTTTCCAGCGCATAGCCCGCGCCCGAGGGTGCCTGCGTGCGGTCGTTCAGCACCCACCAGCGCCCGTCGGGGCCACGGCCGACGTCGGCGGCATAGAAATGGAGATGACGCCCGCCCGGCGGTTTGACGCCGCAGACGGCGCGCAGATATTCGTTGCTGCCGGCAATCGCGGCCGCGGGCACCGCGCCCTCGCTGACCAGCCTGGCCTCGCCATAGAGATCGCGCAGGATCATTTCGAACAATTGGGCGCGCTGCGCGATACCCGTGGTCAGTTGCTGCCAGTCGGCCTCGTCGATGATCAGCGGCAGATGGCTGAGCGGCCACAGCCGGTCGGCAGTCTCGCCAGGCGCGCGATAGGTGACGCCGGCCTCGCGCAGATGGCGGTCGGCGGAGGCGAAGCGTCGCTCGATATCGCCCGGCGAAAGCGCCGCAAAGGCATCGAAGAAGCGGGCCCAGGCCGCCCGCGGCGCGCCATCGGGCCCGATATATTCGTCGGGAATGCCGGGCAGCCGCGCATAGTCGCGCGTCCATTGCGCCATCCGGCGCTGACCCGGGCGGACCTTGCTCTCCTGACTGCTGCCTTGGCCTGACATTCCGATTCCCCGAGACCGTCGCTGCCGATTAGATCAGGAGCGGCGTCCTCAAGTCGAGCGTCAAAGGGAATTCAATTGTGCGTTCCTCGGGCGGCGGCTCGATTCGGCCCGGGGTGTGGCCGTGATCCTGAAACCGAGCCAGCCGCCGCGCCTCCGCCTCATAGGAATTGACCGGCTTCGTATCGTAGTTGCGGCCGCCGGGATGGGCGACGTGGTAGACGCAGCCGCCGAGCGAACGGCCGTTCCAGCTATCAATCAAGTCAAATGTCAGCGGGGCGTGGACCGGGATGGTCGGATGCAGCCCTGAGGCCGGCTGCCAGGCCTTGAAGCGGACGGCCGCGACCGCCTCGCCCGAGCGGCCGGTAGGTGTCATCGGCATCCGCCTGCCGTTGCAGGTCACAATATGGCGGCCTTCGACAAAGCCGTTCGCCTTGACCTGCAGCCGCTCCACCGACGAGTCGACATAGCGCACGGTGCCGCCGGCCGAGCCCTCTTCCCCGAGCACATGCCAGGGCTCCAGCGCCTGCCGCAATTCCAGCGCGACGCCGCCGTGGTGCACACGGCCGAACACGGGAAAACGGAATTCGAGCTGTGCCTGATACCACTCCGGCGAGAAATCGTAACCGGATAGCTTGAGCTCATCGAGCACGCCGAGAAAGTCCTCCCAGAGGAAATGTGGCAGCATGAAGCGGTCGTGCAACGCAGTTCCCCAGCGTACGAACTTACCCTGCTGCGGCTCGCGCCAGAGCTTTGCGATCAGCGCGCGGATCAACAACTGCTGCGCCAGCGACATCCTGGGATCAGGCGGCATTTCGAGCGCGCGGAATTCGACGAGCCCGAGGCGGCCGGTCGGGCCATCGGGCGAATAGAGCTTGTCGATGCAGATTTCGGCGCGATGGGTATTGCCGGTGATGTCGACCAGAATATGCCGGAACAGCCGGTCGACCAGCCATAGCGGGGCTTCGATATCGGGCGGCGGCACATGCGAGAGCGCGATCTCCAGCTCATACAGTCCGTCATGCCGCGCCTCGTCGATACGCGGCGCCTGGCTCGTCGGGCCGATGAACATGCCGGAGAACAAATAGGACAGCGACGGATGGCGCTGCCAGTACAGGACCAGGCTCCGCAGCAGATCCGGGCGGCGCAGGAAAGGCGAATCCTGCGGCGTAGAGCCGCCGACCACGACATGATTTCCGCCGCCGGTGCCGGTGTGACGGCCATCGACAAGAAAGCGGTTGGCGCCGAGGCGAACTTTCGCGGCGTCTTCATACAGGCCGAAGGTGATGTCGACCGCCTCGCGCCAGCTTTGCGCCGGCTGGACGTTGATCTCGATCACGCCGGGATCGGGCGTCACCTTGATGACGTCGATGCGCGGATCGTAAGGCGGTCCGTAGCCCTCGACATGAACCGCGATCTGCATCTCCTCGGCGGTCGCCTCCACGGCCGCGATCAATTCGAGATAGTGTTCGATCTTCTCGACCGGTGGCATGAAGACGCACAACACGCCGTCGCGAATTTCGACTGAGGCTGCCGTGCGCACCGGCTTGGGTTTGCGCTTTACTTGCGGCTCTTGCGCTGGCCCTGGCGCTTCTCCCGCTCCGCTATCCCTGTCCTCGGCCGCAAGCTCCAGCCGCGGCTCCATCGGGTCCTGCTCGACGATGTAGGGATATTCTTCCGGCGGAACATGCGGCAGTGATGCCATCGGCAGCCGCAAGCCCAGCGGCGAATCGCCCGGGATCAGGAACAGATGGCTACGCCGAAGCTGCCAGCGCTCGCTCGCCCAGCCCGAGGCATCGGCATCTGCATGCTGGATCGGCAGCACGAATCCTTTCGGCTTGTCGAGCCCTTCATCGAATACACGCGCCATGCGTGATCGTTCTTCGGGATCGGACAACTTGGAGTCGCCGGGATCGACATTGAACGGAAGTGCCGCTTCCTTTTGCAGCCAATGCACCGGGTCTTCATAGGCTGGCATCACGTAGCTGGCGTCGAGGCCGAGCCGCTTCGCGATGCCTCCTATCAGTTGCCGGGCATCCGCGATATCGGCCTCGGGCGGATTCTCGATCCCTGCGATCAGATCGGCATTCTTCCAGATCGGGGCGCCGTCCTTGCGCCAATAGAGGCCAAACGCCCAGCGCGGCAGGCTTTCGCCCGGATACCATTTGCCTTGCCCGTAATGCAGCAGCCCGCCCGGTGCAAAACGCGCGCGCAGCTTGCGGATCAATTCGTCCGCCAGCGTCTGTTTGGTTGGGCCGATGGCGGCGATATTCCATTCCGGCGCCTCCAGATCGTCGATCGAGACGAAGGTCGGCTCGCCGCCCATGGTCAGCCGCACGTCGTCGCGCCTGAGATCGGCGTCGACCTGCTCGCCGAGCCTATCGAGCCGTGCCCAGGATTCATCGGAGAACGGGCGCGTGATCCGCGGCGCCTCGCGGATTCGCCTGACGCTCATCTCGAAACCGAATTCGACATTGGCGAAACCCGCACCGCCGGAGACCGGTGCAGCGGAGCGATAATGCGGCGTGGCAGCGACGGGGATATGCCCCTCGCCCGTCAGCATGCCCGAGGTAACGTCGAACCCGATCCAGCCTGCGCCGGGAAGGTAGACCTCGGCCCAGGCATGCAGGTCGGTGAAATCGGTTTCGACCTCGCGCGGGCCTTCGACCGGATCGATATCGGGACGCAACTGCACGAGATAGCCGGAGACGAAGCGCGCCGCGAGGCCGAGGTGGCGAAAGATCTGAATCAACAGCCACGCCGAGTCGCGGCACGATCCGGAGCCGCGCGCCAACGTCTCCTCCGGCGTCTGAATGCCCGGCTCCATGCGGATGACATACTTGATCTTCTTCTGAAGCTGAGCGTTCAGCTCGACGAGGAAATTGACCGTGCTGTCGGCCTCGCGCGGAATCTCCTTCAAGTAAGCCGTGAACAACGGCCCCTGCTCGGAGGTCGCGAGATAGGGCGCGAGCTCGGTCTTGAGATCGTTGCTGTACTGAAACGGAAAGGAGTTTGCGTAGGGCTCGACGAAGAAATCGAAGGGATTGACGACCGTCATCTGCGCGGTGAAGTCGACTTCGATCTTCAGCTCAGACGCCTTGTCCGGAAAGACGAAGCGCGCCAGCCAGTTGCCCTGCGGATCCTGCTGCCAGTTCACGAAATGATTGGCTGGCGTCACTTTGAGCGAATAGCTCAGGATCGGCGTGCGGGTATGCGGCGCCGGGCGCAGCCGCACGGTTTGCGGGCCGAGATCGATCGGTCGGTCGTATTTGTAGTGCGTGACGTGATGAAGTGCGACGAAGATCGACACGGACCGGAAGCTCCAGCGGCTTTTTTAAGCAGAACACCGGTTCCGGATGGGATCAAGCACTAACAGTGGGCACCGCGTGCCTGAAGTAAGGGCGACGCCGCCTCCCCGTCATTGCGAGGAGCGATAGCGACGAAGCAATCCATCGTCCCGCTTGCGGCGCTATGGATTGCTTCGCGGAGCCTGTCATCGGGCGCGCATTCGCGCGACCCGTTGGCTCGCAATGACGTTGAGGCAGCGTGCCTCCACTCACATCGTAGCTCCTAGGACCCACGGCGCGAATTCGGCGCCGCCGAAATCGAAACTCTCGCTCTTGGTCGGCTGGCCGGATGCCGTTTTCAGCATCAGCTCGAAAATACGCTGGCCGCATTGCTGCACGGTTTCCTCGCCGTCGAGAATCGTGCCGCAATTGACGTCCATGTCGTCTTCCATGCGCTTGTACATCGGCGTGTTGGTGGCGAGCTTGATCGAGGGCGCTGGCTTGCAGCCGAACACGCTGCCGCGGCCCGTGGTGAAGCAAACGAGGTTGGCGCCGCCTGCTACCTGCCCGGTCGCCGCGACCGGGTCGTAGCCGGGCGTGTCCATGAAGACAAAGCCCTTCTTGGTGATGGGCTCAGCGTAGTTGAGCACGTCGACCAGATTGGTGCTGCCGGCCTTGGCCATCGCGCCCAGGGATTTCTCGAGGATCGTTGTGAGGCCGCCGGCCTTGTTGCCGGGGCTCGGATTGGCGTTCATCTCGGCGCCTTCGCGCCTGGTATATTCTTCCCACCAGCGCATCAGGCCGACGAGTTTTTCGCCAACCTCGCGGCTGACCGCGCGGCGGGTCAGGAGATGCTCGGCGCCATAGGTTTCCGGCGTCTCCGAAAGGATCACCGTACCGCCGTGGCGCACCAGCAGGTCGCTCGCCGCACCCAGCGCCGGATTGGCCGATACGCCGGAGTAACCGTCGGAGCCACCGCATTGCAGCGCCACCGTCAATTCGCTGGCCGGCACCGGCTCGCGCTTTACTTTATTGGCGTCGGTCAACGCCTCCTTCACGAACGCGACACCGGCTTCCACCGTCTTGCGGGTGCCGCCGACTTCCTGGATGTCCATCGCGCGCAGGCGGCCGGCGAGTTTTTGCTCTTCCATCAGCCCGCCGATCTGATTGACCTCGCAGCCAAGCCCCAGCACGATCACGTGGGAGAAATTCGCGTGCCGCGCGTAGCCGCCGAGCGTCCGCCGCAACAATGCCAGCGGTTCGTTCTGCGTCATGCCGCAGCCGGTTTTGTGGGTCAGCGCGACGACGCCGTCGACATTCGGAAAATCCGCCAGCGGGTTATCGCCAGTAAATGGATTCTTCTTGAACATGTCGGCGACGATGCCGGCGACATGGGCGCTGCAATTTACCGAGGTGAGGATGCCGATATAGTTGCGCGTCGCCACCCGCCCGTCGGCGCGGCGGATGCCGTTGAAGGTGGCGGGCAGATCGAAATTCGGCACCGGCTTGACGTCGACGCCATAGGCATAGTCCTTGGCGAAATCGCCCATGCCGCAGTTCTGCGTATGCACATGCTGGCCCGGCGCGATCGGCACGGTGGCAAAGCCGATGATCTGGCCGTAACGGCGCACCGGCTCGCCCACGGCGATCGGCCTGATCGCAACCTTGTGGCCCGCCGGAATTCGCTCGGTCGTGGTGACGCCGTCCGCCACCACCATCCCTGGCGGCAGGCTCGCGCGCGCGATCAGCACGCCATCGTCGGGATGCAGGCGGATCACGGGTGCCGGGGTGGCCATGGGTGTCTCCTTGTTGTCTAGCTATCGTGCCCCGGATGCTGCGCAGCGCGATAGCGGTGCGCTGCTGATCCGGGGCCTACGCTCCGCCGCCGCAAGATGGGTCCCGGCTCTGCGGAGCAGCGTTACACGCTGCACCGCGTCCGGGACACGAGGGCTTTACGCCTTACCGCCAGAATCCTTCCTCGTCTGGTTCACCTGCATCTTGGCGTAGGTCATCATCAGCCCGCTCTCGTTCGACAGGGTCACGAGCTTGAAGCCCATGTTGATGGCGCGCACCGCGCCCTCGGCGCCGGAGCAGTGGATGCCCGGATTGAGGCCGCGCTTGCCGCATTCCTTGACGATCTTCTCATAGATCTTGAGGATTTCCGGCTCGTCGCGGTCGAGCTTCGGCACCAGACCGTAGGAGAAGCCAAGGTCGGACGGGCCGATATAGACGCCGTCGATGCCCTCGACATCGAGGATCGATTCCATGTTCTCGACCGCCGTCCTGGTCTCCATCATCGGCAACAGCACGATCTCGTCGTTCGCCGTCTGCTGGTAGCCGCCGGCCGAGCCGTACATGCCGGAGCGGATCGGGCCGTTCGAGCGCGTGCCCTTCGGCGGATACTTCGCGTACTGGACGAGGTTCTTCGCCTCCTGCGAGGTGTTGATCATCGGGCAGATCACGCCATAGGCGCCGCCGTCGAGCACCTTGCCGATGATGCCGGGCTCGTTCCAGGGCACGCGAACCATCGGCGTCACCGGATGGCCGTTCATCGCCTGAAAGCACTGAACCATCGAGAGGTAATCCTGCACGCCGTGCTGCATGTCGACGGTGACGCTGTCGAAGCCGCATTGTGCGATCACCTCGGCGGAGAAGCCTGAGGGGATCGCGAGCCACGCGTTCACCACGGCCTTGCCGGAGGCCCATACTTTCTTGACGTTGTTGGTTGCCATTGATCGCTTTTCCTTTGTGATCGTTACGATTGTTTGACTTCGTGGACTGGATTAGCTGGTGGCCCGCTGAATGGCGGCTTCGCTGACGCCGACCTCGCGGGCGGTGTTGACGATCGCAGCCCAAGTGTCATCAGGCAGCGGTACGCCGTTCTTGGTACGCTCGGCGCGCATCTTGCGTTCGGGGTCACCGGGGACCAGCACGGATTCGACGCCGGCGATCGGCTTGGTCGCGCGGATGAAGTCGGTATAGCGCGAGATTTCGGCGTCGAAATAATCGGTCGTGTCGATCACCTTGGGATCGATATAGAAGGCGAGCATGCCGTTGGCGAACTGCCGGCCACCCGAGGTGGCGCCGGTGCCAGTCAGCGCACCACCGAGCAGTTCGCAGATGAACGCCAGCCCCGAACCCTTGTGCTCGCCGAACGCGCGGATCGCGCCCGTGCCTTTGGTATGGTCGCGTGGCCCGTCGGGGGTGTAGGGACCATAGAGCACAGCCGGATCTTCGCTCAGCGTTCCGTCTTGATCGACGAGCGCGCCGGTCGGCAATTTCTTGCCGCCGCGGCTTGCGACCAGCACCTTGCCCTCGGCGACGATCGAGGTGGCAAAGTCGAGCACGATCGGGTCCTGACCCTGCCGCGGAATGCCGACGCAGTAAGGCGCGGTCGAGAGCCGCTTCTGAACGCCGCCGTAAGGCGCCACCAGCAGCGAGCCGGCCGCGTTGACGAAGTGCACCGATACCAGCCCTTCAGCGGCAGCCATCTCGGCCCAGTCGCCGACGCGGCCGATATGGCCGGCGTTGCGCAGCGCGATGGCCGACAGTCCCGCCTTCTTGCACTTCTCGATGCCGGTCCGCACCGCGAATGGCGTCACGGTCTGGCCATAGCCGAACTTGCCGTCGACCACGGCGAGCGACGGGGTATCGACGACGATCTCGGGGGTCTGGTTGGGAACGACGTTGCCTGTCTTCTTCCAGCGGATATAGACCGGAACCCGAATCACGCCGTGGCTGTCATGGCCGGTGAGATTGGCTGTCGTGAGATAAGTGGCGATGCGCCTTGCTTCCTCGGGCGAGGATTCCGAATGCGAAAAAACCTCAGCGACGAAATCGATCAGATTGTTGACTTTTATTATGACCATGTCCGGATTTCAGCCCTGTCCTTGCAAGGAAAGCCTGCGCTTGAGCAGCTAGCCTCGCGACTCCCGCACCGGTTTTGATGACCAGCTTGGCCGGCACTTTGAACGAAAAATCGGACGCGTGTCTACCGCCTCGGTCGCACTTGACAAATGATTGCAATCATTTGCCGGGCCGCTATGCATCGGGCCAGTAGCATCATGCAAATTTGCGCTTACTCGTCAGCTTCGGCCTCGCCCTCACCCGCAACTTCCATCGCGGCAAGGCTGCGCTCGAGTTCGCCCAGCATCTCCTGCAACTCGGCGAGCTTGCGCGCGCCGAAACGGTGCGTGATCTCGGCGTAAATTGCTTCCGAGGTCGGCGCGACCGCCTCGATCAGCTTCAAGCCCTTGGACGAGATCGACACCTCGCCGCGGCGCAAATCGGCCTTGGCCGTGCGGCGCTCGATCAGATCGCGCGCTTCGAGATCGCGCAGGATGCGCGACAGGCTCGGCCCCAGCAAAAAAGCGACGCGCGCCAGCTCCGTCACCTCAATGGTGTCGACCGCCGTCAACGCGCGCAGGATCCGCCATTGCTGCTCGGTCAGCCCGTGATTGCGCAAGGATGGGCGGAACTGGCGCATCACCGCCTCGCGCGCGCGTAAGAGCGACATCGGCAGCGAACGCGAGAATTCGCGCATCGGCGTGCGGCGGGCCTCCGTCGTTCCCTCCTGGTCCGAACGCGATCCGTTCGGCGATTTCTTGCCTGACATTTTCAGTGACCCGCCATCGCAAATCCTCGACTCGGCGAAGGATAAAGTTTTGCGTCGCAACAAGCATCAAATCAGTTTGCGCCGGATAACTTAACATGTTAAACAAATTTCAACACCCGCTTTTTGCTGATCGAGCCGGACCCCATGGCCCTTTCAAGAGACAATATCCGAAGCGCCGCCGAGCGGCTCGATGCCGCCGAAAAGACCCGCAAACAGATCCGGCAGCTTTCGCTTGAACATCCCGGCATAACGATCGAGGATGCCTACGCTATTCAAAAAGCGTGGGTCGAGATGAAGGTCGCGCAGGGACGCACCGTGAAGGGCCACAAGATCGGCCTGACCTCGAAAGCAATGCAAAGCGCGCTCAATATTGACGAGCCTGACTCCGGCATCCTGCTCGATGACATGTTCTTTGCCGACGGCGGGCTTGTGCCCTCAGATCGTTTCATCGGCACCCGCGTCGAGGCCGAACTCGCCTTCGTGATGAAGTCGCGGCTGTCCGGACCTGATAGCACGATGTTCGACGTGCTCAACGCCACCGACTTCGTCGTGCCGGCGCTGGAAATTCTGGATACGCGGGTCGAGCGGATCGATCCACAGACCAAGGCGACCCGGAAGATTTTCGACACCATCGCAGACAATGCCGCGAATGCCGGCATCGTGCTCGGCGGTCGCCCGATCCGGCCGATGGACACCGACCTGCGCTGGATCGGCGCGCTCTGTTTCCGTAACGGTCAGCTTGAAGAGACCGGGCTTGCGGCCGGCGTCCTCAATCATCCCGCGACGTCGGTGGCCTGGCTTGCCAACAAGATCGCGCCGAACGGGCTTGCCCTGGAGGCCGGACAAGTGGTGCTGGCGGGCTCGTTCATCCGCCCGATCGAGACCCGCAAGGGTGACACGATCCAGGCGGACTATGGACCTTACGGCTCGGTGAGTTGCTACTTCGCTTGATGCTTTAAGAGAGCGGGAGTCATCGGAACATGCCGCACTTCACGATTGAATATTCAGCCAATCTCGATGGACGCGTCGATATGGCCGCGGTCGTTGAACTCGTCCGCAAGGCGGCGGTCGAGACCGGTATATTCCCGCTCGGAGGTATTCGCGTGCGCGCAATCAAATGCGAGCACTACGCGATCGCCGACGGCCGCCAGAACTACGCCTTTCTCGACATGGTGTTGCGGCTTGGCGAAGGCCGCGATCTCCCCACCCGCCAGAAGGCCGGCGAGCATATTTTCAAGGCCCTGTCGGCCTATCTTGATCCGGTATTTGCGAACCAAAAGTTCGCGCTGTCGTTCGACATGCAGATCAACGACAAGGAAACAAGCTGGAAACGCAACAACATCCACGAAGCTCTGAAGGTGGAGACGATCAATGGATAAGGTGACACCTAAGGACACGTTTCAGGCCAACCGCGACCGTGTGGCTCCCCTGCTCGCCAAGCTGAAGAGCGAAGGCATCGGGCACATGATCGACGGCAAGACTGTGCCGTCGGTCTCCGGCCAGACATTTGAGACGAAGTCCCCGGTCGATGGCGCGGTGCTGGCAACGGTCGCCCGCGGCAACGCCGAAGACATTGACCGCGCCGCAACCGCCGCCGCAACAGCCTTCAAATCCTGGCGCGAGATGCCGGCAGCCGCGCGAAAGAAATTGCTGCATCGCGTCGCCAACGCGATCGAGGACCACGCCGACGATATCGCGGTGCTGGAATGCATCGATACCGGCCAGGCCCACCGCTTCATGGCCAAGGCCGCGATCAGGGCGGCGGAAAACTTCCGCTTCTTTGCCGACAGATGCGGCGAAGCCCGGGACGGCCTCAACATGCCCTCCGAGGAGCACTGGAACATCTCGACCCGGGTGCCGATCGGCCCGGTCGGCGTGATCACGCCGTGGAACACGCCTTTCATGCTGTCGACCTGGAAGATCGCGCCAGCGCTGGCTGCGGGCTGTACGGTCGTACACAAGCCGGCCGAATGGTCGCCGGTCACGGCGGACCTGTTGGCAAAGCTCGCGAAACAGGCGGGCCTGCCGGACGGCGTGTTCAACACCGTCCATGGCATGGGTGAGGAGGCCGGCAAAGCGCTGACCGAGCATCCCGCGATCAAGGCGATCGGCTTTGTCGGCGAGAGTTCGACCGGTTCCGCGATCATGGCGCAGGGCGCCCCTACGCTGAAGCGCGTGCATTTCGAGCTCGGCGGCAAGAACCCGGTGATCGTGTTCGACGATGCCGATCTCGACCGGGCGCTGGATGCGGTCGTCTTCATGATCTATTCGCTCAACGGCGAGCGCTGCACCTCGTCGAGCCGGCTGCTGGTTCAGCAAGGTATCGCCGATAAGTTCATCGAAAAGCTCACCGCGCGGGTGAAGGCACTGAAGGTCGGGCATCCGCTCGACCCTGCCACCGAAATCGGGCCGCTGATCCACGAACGGCATCTCGCCAAAGTCTGCAGCTATTTCGAGGTCGCCCGGAAGGACGGCGCCACCATCGCGATCGGCGGCAAGCCGCATGACGGTCCCGGCGGCGGGCATTACGTGCAACCGACCCTCGTCACCAGCGCGCACTCAAAGATGCGGGTGGCGCAGGAGGAAGTGTTCGGCCCGTTCCTGACCGTGATCCCGTTCAGGGATGAGAAAGACGCCATCGAGATCGCCAACGGCGTGCAATACGGCCTGACCGGCTACGTCTGGACTGGCGACATGGGCCGCGCGCTGCGTGTTGCTGATGCGCTCGAAGCCGGCATGATCTGGCTCAATTCCGAAAACGTCCGCCATCTACCGACCCCGTTCGGCGGCATGAAAGCTTCAGGCATCGGCCGCGACGGCGGCGACTACTCGTTCGACTTCTACATGGAAACCAAGCACGTCTCGCTCGCGCGCGGGACGCACAAGATTCAGAGACTGGGAATCTAGAGCGCACCGTCGTTCCGGGGCGCGAAGCGAACCCGGAACCTCGAGATTCCCCGGTGCGCAATTGCGCACCTGAGGTTCGGTCCTGCGGACCGCCCCGGAATGACGAACCAAATCAGGGAAACGCCTATGCCCGTTCCGACACACACATTCACCCCGCCGTTCAACATCATCCGCTGCAGCCACGCCGTGCTCGATGTAGTCGATCTCGGCAAGAGCCGCGCCTTCTACGAAACCACCGTCGGCCTCCACGTCGAGGATAGCGACGACAAGACGGTGTACCTGCGCGGCAGCGAAGAGCATCAGCATCACTCGCTGGTACTGCGGAAGGCCCCAGCCGCGGCCTGCAATCGGCTCGGCTTCAAGGTCGGCAATGACGGCGATCTCGACAAGGCAGCGACTTTCTTTTCCGAGAACGGCATCCCCTACGCCTTCGCCGATCAACCGTTCCAGGGCCGCACCCTGCAATTCACCGATGCCGCCGGCTTCCAACTCGAGCTCTATGCGTCGATGGACAAGCGCCCGCATCTGCTGCGGCGCTACGATCTCTACAAGGGTTGCCATCCGCAGCGGCTCGATCATTTCAACGTCTTCGCGCCCGAGGTTCAGGGCACCGTCGATTTCTATGCGCGGCTCGGCTTCCGGCTGACCGAATATGGCGAGGAAGATGGCCCGAACGGGCGGATCGCGGCGGCCTGGATGCACCGCAAGGGCAACGTCCATGACCTCGCCATCACCAACGGCCGCGGTCCTCGCCTGCACCATTTTGCCTATTGGGTGCCGACAGCGATGAACGTGCTGCATCTCTGCGACGTGATGGCTTCAAGCGGATATCTGAAGAACATCGAGCGCGGCCCGGGCCGCCACGGCATTTCGAATGCATTCTTCCTCTATGTCCGGGATCCGGACGGCCACCGGCTCGAACTCTACACCAGCGATTACTTCACCGGCGATCACGACCACGAGCCGCTGCGTTGGTCGCTGAAGGACCCGCGCCGGCAAACGCTGTGGGGCGCACCGGCGCCGCGCTCCTGGTTCGAGGAAGGCTCGCCCTTCACGGGGCAAGAGGTGCGCGATCCGCTCTTTGTCGCCGACGTCACGATTGCGGATTGATCGGATGGCCTCTCCCCGTCTCGCTACCTTCACCGTCAACGGCGCGCAGAAATATGGCGCCGTGACCGATGCCGGCATCGTCGATCTCTCGGCGCGCTTCGCAAAGGAATATCCGACGCTGCGCGAGGTCATCGCAGCTGGCGCATTGATGAAACTCGCCGAGGACGCGGCGCGCCGCTCGCCGGACCATGCGCTCGATGCGATCAATTGGCAGCCGCCGATCCCCGCGCCGGAAAAAATTATCTGCATCGGCGTCAACTACCCCGACCGTAACGCCGAATACAAGGACGGCCAGGACGCGCCGAAATATCCGAGCATGTTCATGCGCACACCGCGCTCCTTTGTCGGCCACAACGCGCCGCTGGTCCGCCCGCGCGCCTCGGCGCAACTCGACTACGAGGGCGAGCTGGTGCTTGTGATCGGCAAGGCCGGACGGCACATCAAGGAGAGCGACGCACTGGACCACATCGCAGCCATCACGCTCTGCAACGAAGGCACCATCCGCGACTGGGTGCGGCACGCCAAATTCAACGTCACCCAGGGCAAGAATTTCGATTCCACCGGCAGCCTCGGCCCCTGGCTCGTGCCCTACACCGATGAAAACCAGATTGCGGACATTCGTCTCACCGCGAAAGTCAATGGCGAGACGCGGCAGGACGACCGCACCGGCCGGTTGATCTTCGGCTTCCGATACCTCATCAAGTATCTCTCGACCTTCACCACGCTGGTGCCGGGTGACGTCATCGTGACGGGCACGCCGACCGGCGCCGGCGCGCGGTTCGACCCGCCGCGTTATCTGAAGCCCGGCGATGTCATCGAGATTGAAGCCGAGGGCGTCGGTGTGCTCAAAAACGGCGTCATCGACGAAGCCTGACAAATCCCGTGAACGAATGGACAGACCATGAAATCAACTTCCGGCGGCGAAGCGATCGTCAACGGCCTCGTCGCGCATGGCGTCGACACCGTGTTCGGGCTGCCCGGTGCGCAGATTTATGGCTTGTTCGACGCCTTCCGTCAGGCGCAGTTGAAAGTGATCGGCGCGCGGCACGAGCAGGCCTGCGGCTACATGGCTTTCGGCTATGCGCGCTCGTCGGGGAAACCCGGCGTGTTCAGCGTGGTGCCCGGCCCGGGCGTACTCAACGCGAGCGCGGCGCTGCTCACCGCATTCGGCTGCAACGAGCCGGTGCTCTGCCTGACCGGACAGGTGCCGACGGCGTTTCTCGGCAAGGGCCGCGGCCATCTGCACGAGATGCCGGACCAGCTCGCGACGCTGCGCACTTTTGTGAAATGGGCCGAGCGGATCGAATATCCCGATGCGGCGCCTTCAGTCGTGTCGCGCGCGTTTCAGGAGATGATGTCGGGTCGCCGCGGTCCGGTGTCCCTGGAAATGCCGTGGGACACCTTTACGCAGCGCGCGCAAGTCGGCGCGTCAGCCGTGTTCGACCCCTTCCCGCCGCCGCAGCCGGATCCCGACCGGATCAAAGCGGCAGCGGCGCTGATCAAGGACAGCAAGCGCCCGATGATCTTCGTCGGCAGTGGCGCGATCCATGCGCGCGAGGAAATTCTCGAACTCGCCGAAATGATCGATGCGCCTGTCGTGGCGTTCCGCAGCGGGCGCGGCATTGTCTCCAACGCGCACGAGCTCGGGCTGACCATGGCAGCGGCCTACAAGCTCTGGCCGAACACCGACCTGATGATCGGGATCGGCACGCGCATGGAGTTGCCGGCCTCGGGATTCCGCTGGCCGTACCAGCCGAAGGGACTGAAATCCGTTCGCATCGATATCGATCCGGCCGAGGTGCGCCGGCTCACATCCGATGCCGCTGTGGTCGCGGATGCGAAAGCTGGCACGGCCGATCTCGTAGCTGCTGTGAAGAAGACTGGCTATAGCAGGACCAGCGGCCGGCGCGCCGAAATCCGCGAAGCCACCGCGGCGGCGCAGCAGGAGATCCAGAAGGTGCAGCCGCAGATGGCCTATCTGAACGTCCTGCGCGAGGTACTGCCTGATAATGCGATCGTCACCGACGAGCTATCGCAGGTGGGCTTCGCCTCCTGGTACGGCTTTCCGGTCTACGAGCCACGCACCTTCATCACCTCGGGGTATCAAGGCACGCTCGGCTCGGGTTTCCCCACTGCGCTCGGCGCCAAGGTTGCCAATCCGCAGCGGCCGGTGGTCGCGATCACCGGCGATGGCGGCTTCATGTTCGGCGTGCAGGAACTGTCCACCGCGGTGCAATTCAAGATCGGCGTCGTGACGCTGGTGTTCAACAACAACGCCTATGGCAATGTCCGTCGCGACCAGCGCCAGCATTTTGACGGACGCGTCGTGGCGTCTGACCTGGTCAATCCGGATTTCGTGAAGCTTGCGGAATCTTTCGGGGCGGGAGCTGCGCGGGTGACTTCGCCGGATCAGTTCCGGCCCGCGCTGGAGAAGGCGCTGGCCGATGGCGGGCCATATGTGATCTCGGTCGAGGTGCCGACGGACTCGGAAGTGAGCCCGTGGACGTTCATTCACCCGGCCAAGCCGTAGTCGCCGTCATTCCGGGGCGGTCCGCAGGACCGAACCCGGAATCTCGAGATTCCGGATCTGGTGCTTTGCACCATCCCGGAATGACCGAGAGAGACTCATACTCTCCTCTTCGCGGCACTCCGCTGCATCCGCGACGCTGCAATCACCAATAGCCCCGCTCCCGCGACCGACCAGCACGCCACCGGCGCCCAGTGCAACAGCGGCGCATATTCCGGCAGCTTCTGCAGGCCGCCGGCGACCGCCGCCATTCGCGCAAAGGTCGCAAGCGCCAGCGCGGAGAACACCAGCCCCACCACCTTGCCCTCGGCGCCGGTCTCGCCAATCGCCAGCGCCGCCGAAACCGCGGCCATCAGCATGCAGCCCCACGCTGCACCAGCGACGAACTGCGCCGCGATCAGCATGTTGAGATTGCCGGCCATCTCCGCGCCCAACACGGCGAGCGCACCGAGCAGGCCGGCCGCGCCCATCACGATCAGCCCGCCGCGGTGCTTGACCACGACGCTTGCCGGAAACATCGCAATGTTGAAGCCGATCCAGAACACCGGCATCAGCCATGGCAATTCGTCCGGCTTGGCAAAGCGCAGGAAGAACGGCGTGCTGTTGATGGAAAAATGCAATTGGTAGCCGAGCGAGAGGATGACCATCGAAGCGATGAAGAACATCGGCAGAAGGCCGAGCGATTTTGCAGGCGCCGCAGGCTGTTTCGCGACCGGTGGCGCCTGCGCCAGATCGCGCTCGACCTTCGAGAGCGCCAGGGTGGTGAGCAGCAATACCACGCCCGAGATCACGAAGGGCAGCCGCGGGTCGTGGTTACGCAGCACCACGCCGAGATAGGGCGAGACAGCGCCCGCCAGGCCGTAGCCGAGCATCGTCAGCGCCGACAAAAACGGAATCGCCGGCCGCGCCGCGTATTTGCCGAGTAGCGTCAGCGGCGGCGCGCGCAGGGCCGATGACGTCACGACCCAGATCAGGATCAGGGCGATGAACCAGACCTGCGCGCCCGGCCCCGTACCCGCCACGAACGGCAGCGCGATGAATGCCGCGCAGGAGATCGCGGTCAAGGTGCCAACGAACACGCCAAGCTTGCCGACGAACGGCGCGATTCTGTCGGCGGCTATTCCCATCGCAGTGTCGGTGACGGTGAAGATCGCCTGGTCCAGCATCAGGATCAGGATGACGGCGGATGGCGCGATCCCGACGTCGGCGCACAGCTTCGGCAGGTAGATGACGTAGGTGGTCCAGCCCAGCGTGAAGACCAGTTGTAGCACGGCGAGATAGACGCCGGTGCGGTTCGCGCTAGTGCTGGACGTTGCTTCTGTCGTGCTCATGTCGGCCCCCGGCGAAAGGAGCATAGACCAGGGGCTGCTTCGGTGAAAAGCAGCAAGAGCCATCTCGTGCCCCGGATGCAGCGCAGCGCGAAGCGGTGCGTTGCTAAGCCGGGGCCCATTACTGCGGCACCATGGGTCCCGGCTCTGCGGAGCAGCGCAAGCGCTGCACCGCGTCCGGGACACGCGTTAGTTCGCCTTGCGGAAAGTGAGATTGATGCGCTGCCGTCCCATCACGACATGCTCGCCGTCGGCGAGCGGTGCCACGCCGTGAAAGAATAGCCGTGACGGCCCGCCCCAGACCACGACGTCGCCATGCTCGAGCCGGTAGCGCTTCGGTTTGTCGGCGCGCTTTGCACCGCCGAACAGGAAGATCGCCGGCAGGCCCAGCGACACCGACACGATCGGCGCGGCGAAATCCTGCTCGTCCCGGTCCTGATGCAGCGACATCCGTGCGCCGGGGGCGTAGTGGTTGACCAGGCACGCGTCCGGCGCAAAGTTTTCGAAGCCACCCGCGGCAGCCGCCGTTGCGGCGAGGCCGCGAAAGGCGCGTGGCATCGCAGGCCACGGCAGGCCAGAATCGGGATCAATGCCGTCATAGCGGTAGCCACTGCGATCGGTGACCCAGCCCGCGCTGCCGCAATTGGTCATGGCGACCGACATCTGGTGGCCACCAGGCGTAAACATGCGGCGGAATGGCGCTCGCGCGATGATCTCGCGCAACGCCGCGACCACTTCGCTTTCGAAGGGCTTCGCGTATCCGCGCAGCAATACCGCGCCCTCCGCCATCGCTTCGCGCGATGGGCGCAGATCCGGCACGGCCTCGAACAAATCCGCAGTCAATTCAATCCGCACTCACTTGGCATCGTGAAAAATCACACCGACGGTGTGGCGATGACCGGAGCGGACCCGGCTGACGCCGTGGCGCAGATTAACGCGGTAGAGACCTCGCGTCCCCTGCACCGGCCGATGATGCACAGCAAACGCCACCGCATCGCCCTGCCTCAACGGCACCACCTCGGGCCGCGATTGCATCCGCGGCCGCTGCTCCGTCAGCACGAACTCTCCGCCTTCGAAATCGCGCCCCGGTTCCGACAGCAGGATCGCGACCTGCAGCGGGAACACGTGCTCGCCATAGAGGTCCTGATGCAGGCAATTGTAGTCGCCTTCGCCATATTGCAGCAGCAGCGGCGTCGGCCGCGTCTGCCCGGCGTCATGGCAGCGCTTCAGAAAGGCCTCGTGGCGACTGGGATACCGGACATCGATCCCCATCGTCTCGTTCCAGCGATTGGCAACGCCGCAGAGCCGCGCATAGAGCGCGGGCCGCAACTGCGCGATCAGCTCCGGCAGCGGATAGGCGAAATACTTGTATTCGCCGCGGCCGAACCCGTGGCTCCCCATCACGATACGGCTGCGGAAATTCTTGTCGTCGGGATAAAGCGCGGCCAGCGCGGCGCATTCATCAGGGGACAGCAATCCCTTCAGGACGGCGCAGCCTTGCGCGTCGAGGTCGGCAGTCGCCTGGGCCCAATCGATGGCAGCGACGCGGGCGGCGATGTCGGACCGGCGGTCGATATTTCTTGCGATTGCTGTCATGGCGTCAATGTCGCAATCAGGCCTCGACAAAACCACCCGATTTCTGACGAGTTCCATCCCCGTCATTGCGAGCGGAGCGAAGCAATCCACGCCTCAGCTCGGGGACAGATGGACTGCTTCGTCGCTTCGCTCCTCGCAACGACGGCGGCGCCGCGTCAGCCCAGCACCGGCAGCGGGATTACATCATAACCATGGCTGATCTTCCGCTTCAGCACGGGATCCTCCAGCTCGAACTCGAAGCGATCAGCCGGGCGGATGCCGCCTTTGGCCGCAAACGTGCCGCCGAACAGGGCGCAGCCGTCGGGCAGGCCTTTGCCGCCAAAGCCGCGCTCGATCAGGTCGTTGACCGGCAGCATGGCATCCAGCCTGCCCTCCTGGTAAAGCACGCGAGAGCCCCCGATCGTGGCCCAGGAGCGCAGGATCAGCCGGTCCCAGTGACCGATGACCTCCTCCAATTCCCACAGGACCGATGCCACCGGCTTGTCGCACATCTGTTTTGAGACGGTGACGCTGTAGCTCTCCACCTTGCGGTCGGTATGATCGGAGCCGCAGCCGACAAAGATACGGCCCTGCCAGCCGATCAGCACGAACTCGGCCTCGCCGCTGGAATCGCCGCCCGTTACCTCGATACGATCGTCCTGGGTAATCCGCCGCGCCGAGCAGCGGTAATAGATCGGCGTCGTCGCGGGACGCGCGATGCCGATCGCTTCGAGTTCAGCGATATGCTTGTCGCGCGCGACCGGATCGCGCCCGGTCCAGCCGGCGATCACGGCTTGGTCGATCGCCAGCGTCAGCGGCGTCAACATGCCCTTGTCGTCGACGTTGAAGGTCAGATCAAACACGGATGACATCCTCCATTCCGGCGGCGAGTTCGAAGATGCGGCGGTCCGATCCGCCGGCGGCTGCAAGCATCAGCCCGACCGGCACCTCGCCTTCGCGATGCGCGGGCAGTGAGATCGCACAGCCGTCGAGCATGTTGATCAGCGTGCAATTGCGCAGCGCGCGCAGATTCTGTGTTGCGAATAGCTTGTCGTCGGCAACGAGGTCGGCGATGACGGGCGGCGCATTCGCCGTGGTCGGCAACACCAGCGCGTCATAGGGCGCGATGCGCTGTTCGGTCCGTGCAATGAACGCGCGGCGCGCGCCGACAATATCGATATAATCCGCTGCGCTGATGCTTTCGCCGCGCAGGATCCGGACGCGAACACGAGGGTCGTAGACATCACCCTTGCTCGCGATGAGATAGCGGTGCCAGGCATAACTTTCCGCCGCGGCGAATCCGCCCTTGCTGTTCATGACGGCGACATCGTCGAATTCCGGCACCGCAATCCGCTCGATTATTGCCCCCTCGCGCGAGAGCGTCGCAAGCGCGCGCTCAAAGGTTTTCGCGACGACATCGTCGAGATCGTCGAGCGCAACCGTGGTCGGCACCGCGAGCCGCATGCCCTTGACCGGGCGCGGCTGCAACGGCTTCACCGCTTCATCTGCGAGCACGGCGTCAAGCACCGCGCAGCAGCCGACCGTGCGCGCCAGCGGCCCAAAGCTGTCGAGCGAGGACGATAGCGGCACGCCGCCATCGAGCGGCACGCGGCGCTGCGTCGGCTTGTAGCCGACGATGCCGTTGAAGGCCGCCGGAATCCGGCAGGAGCCGCCGGTGTCGGTGCCGAGCGCGCCGTAAGCCATCCGATCGGCGATCGATACCGCACCCCCCGAGGACGAGCCGCCGGGCACATGACCCGCGCTGCGATTAAACACGCTCTTCGGCGTGCCGTAATGCGGATTGATGCCGATACCGGAATAGGCGAATTCGGTCATGTTGGTTCGGCCGATCACGATGAAGCCGGCCCGGCGCAGCCGCGCCACCACGGGCGCATCGGCTTCGGCCGGAGCCGAATCCTCCAGCGCGCGGGAGCCTGCGCGGGTCACCTGCCCCTTGATGTCGAACAGGTCCTTGATCGACACGGGGATGCCGGCATAGGGGGACGGCGCGGCGCGCGCTTTGCGCAGATGATCCATCGCGTCCGCGGCGCCGAGCGCCGCGTCCTTATCGACGTGGATGAAGGTCCGCGCCCCCTCACCGGCGGGATCGCCAATCCTTGCGAGACACTCCTCGACCAGCTTGCGCGCGGTGGTGCGTCCGGCTTCGAGGTCGGCGGCGAGGCTCGCAAGCGTAGGATGGTCAGGCATGGCTCTCTTGTACTTTGCTCTGGATCGCTTCCTGATCAGGAGCATCCCGTTGAGAAGTGTGCCGGCAATTTGCCGTGGCGCGGACTATCTCCGATGACTGGCTGGCATACAAGCGCTCTCGTGCGCAGGAATGCGGCCATGCAATCCCCGCCGTCGCTGGACCGTTGACGGCCCACAGTCAATGTCGCATCAAGACCGCAACAAGCGGGTGGACGCCCGTACTTAAGGAGAGCAGCCGATATGGCGGAGCCCGCGCGCGCAAGACCAAAGCCCACGCCTGAAACCAAGCATTTCTGGGATGGAACGCAGGCCGGCGAATTACGCCTGCAGCGCTGCGATGCCTGCGCCAATGTCTATTTCCCGCCGCGCCCGTTCTGCCCCTCCTGCGCCTCGCGCAAGGTTTCCGTCTTCAAGGCCAGCGGCAAAGGCAAGCTCTATAGTTATGTCATCAATCACCGTCCGGCCGCGCCCGGCTTCACCCCGCCTTACGCAATCGCGGTGGTCGAACTCGACGAGGGGCCGCGCATGATGAGCAACATTATCGACTGCCCGCAGACGCCGGAGGCGCTGGAGCTCGACATGAAGCTCGAGGTCGCCTTCGAAAAGCTCGACGACAAGATCACCCTTCCCATGTTCCGTCCGGCGAAGGGCTAAGCATCATGCGCAGAAACCAGGTCGCCGTCGTCGGAGCCGCCGAGACCACCGAACTCGGCGTTATCCCGAATATGTCGCAGATCCAGTTGCATGCGGACGCGGCACTCAACGCCATCGCCGATGCCGGGCTAAAGCTGTCCGACATCGATGGTATCGCGACCGCCGTCGAAACCCCGCAGCAGATCGCGCACTATCTCGGCATCACGCCGACCTGGGTGGACGGCACTTCCGTCGGCGGCTGTTCGTTCATGCTGCACGTCCGGCATGCCGCGGCCGCCATCGAGGCCGGTCTCTGCAAGACCGTGCTGATCACGCACGCCGAAAGCGGCAAGTCGATGATCGGCAAGCTGCCGCGCTCGATTCCCGCCGACAGCCTGCAGGGCCAGTTCGAGGCACCGTTCGGCGTCTACGGCCCGCCCAGCATGTTCCCGATTCCCGTGCTGCGCTACATGAAGACCTACGGCATCACGCATGAGCAAACTGCCATGGTCGCCGTCGTGCAGCGCGAATGGGCCGCGAAGAATCCGCGCGCGACGATGAAGGACCCGATCACGGTCGCCGACGTTCTCAATTCGCGGATGATCGCTTACCCTTTCCGCCTGCTGCAATGCTGCCTCGTCACCGACGGCGGCGGCGCCCTGATCCTGACCTCGGCCGACCGCGCCAGGGACTTTCCCAGGAAGCCGGTCTATATTCTCGGCACCGGCGAGAGCGTGGAAACGCCGATGGTCAGCCAGATGGAGACGTTCAACTCTTCGCGCGCCTTCAAGGTTGCTGGTCCGACCGCCTTCAAGGAGGCCGGCATCACTCACAAGGATGTCGATCACCTGATGATCTACGACGCCTTCGCGCATCTGCCGCTCTACGGCCTCGGCGATCTCGGCTTCATGCCGCACGAAGAGACCGGCAAGTTTATCGCCGACGGCAACACCCGCCCCGGCGGCAAGCTGCCGCTCAACACCAATGGCGGCGGATTGAGCTACATGCATTCGGGCATGTACGGCATGTACGCGCTGCAGGAGAGCGTGCGGCAAATGCGCGGCATCGCGCCCGCGCAAGTCAAGGACGCGAAGATCTCGGTCTGCCACGGCGTCGGCGGCATGTTCGCTGCCAGTGGCACGATCATCTTTACGAACGAACGCTAGGAAATGGCGAGCCCGAGCGGAGCCCTCAATCCGTCATTGCCGGGCTTGACCCGGCAATCCATCTTCTTCTGAGAAGGATGGATACACGGGTCAACCCCGCGCATGACGAGTTGAGTTCTGCTTCGGCCGCACAAACAACACAGGAAAGATCATGACAAAATCACTGCAAGACAAAGTCATCATCGTCACCGGCGCAGGCCGCGGCATCGGGCGCGAGATCGCGCTGCTCTGCGCCGCGGAAGGCGCAAAGGTCGTTGTCAACGATCCCGGCGTCGCCGCCGACGGCGCCGGATCGAATGCCGCGCCCGCCGAGGAGGTGGTCGAGGAAATCAAGAAGCGCGGCGGCACCGCAGTCGCGAACTTCGAGTCGGTGGCCGAAGCGATCCCTGCGAGCAAGATCGTCAAGACGGCGACTGATCATTTCGGCCGGCTCGACGGCGTCGTCAACAATGCCGGCATTTTGCGCGACATGATCTTCCACAAGATGAGCGTCGAAGCGTTCGAGGCCGTCATCAAGGTGCACCTGATGGGCTCGTTCTATGTCAGCCACGCCGCAGCCAGGCTGTACCGCGAACAGGAGAGCGGCTCCTTCGTGCACTTCACCTCGACCTCGGGCCTGATCGGCAATTTCGGCCAGGCCAACTACGCCGCCGCCAAGCTCGGCATCGTCGGCCTGTCGAAGTCGATCGCGCTCGACATGGGCCGCTTCAACGTGCGCTCGAATTGCGTCTCGCCGTTCGCCTGGACCCGCATGATCGGCACCATCCCGACCGAGACCGAGGCGGAGAAGGCGCGCGTGGCGAAAATCCAGCAGATGGGTCCGGAGAAGATTGCGCCGCTCTGCGCCTATCTGCTCAGCGACGCCGCCAAGGACGTGACGGGGCAGATCTTCGGCGTGCGCATGAACGAGATATTCCTGTTCAGCCAGAATCGGCCGCTGCGCTCGGTTCATCGCGGCGAAGGCTGGACGCCGCAAACCATCGCCGAGCACGGCATGCCGGCGCTTGCGGGATCGTTCTACAAGCTCGACCGCTCCGCAGACATCTTCACCTGGGATCCGATCTAACGAACTCCTCGTAGCCCGGGTGGAGCGCAGCGTAACCCGGGGACGGTCTCGCAATTAGAGAAACTGTCCCCGGATTGCGCGGAGCCTGTCATCGGGCGCGCATTCGCGCGACCCGTTGGCTCCATCCGGGCTACCCAAGCGGCGCCATCTCGGGCTGTTTCACACAGCCCGCCCGCTTTATGCCGGAATGCGAGTTGATGTTTTTCCTCCCAACAAAACAACGGGAGGAAATCATGACAACCTCGCTGACCTTTCCCGATTCCCAACAACACAGCGGCGGTTTTGACCGCCGCAAAATATTGACAGGCGCGGCGGCGCTTGCCGCCTCGGCCGTGACGATGAAATCGGCCGGTGCGGCGACCGTAGCGCCATTGGGGCAAACGGGCGTGCCCACCCGGCCGACCGAACCGCTGCCTCTCGGCCCGCTTCCCGGAAGCCGCTATCCGGATTCTCGCCTGGAGTCGATGAAGAAGCCCAAGGTTTCGTTCGGACCCACCGGTTTCCCGGCCTTCGCGGGCACCATGGCCGTCGAGCGCGTCGCCACCGGCTTCCGCTGGGCCGAAGGCCCGGTTTACTTCGCAGCCGGGCGCTACGTGCTGTTCTCCGATATCCCCAACAACCGCATCATGCGCTTCTCGGAAGATGACGGGCATCTCAGCGTCTACCGCCAGCCGTCGATGAACTCGAACGGCAACACCATCGACCGCGAAGGGCGCCTGATCACTTGCGAACACAGCGGTCGACGGGTCACCCGGACCGAACTCGATGGCTCGATCACGATCATCGCCGATAAGTACAATGGCAAGAAACTGAACTCGCCGAACGACGCCGTCGTCGCGGCCGACGGTTCGATCTGGTTCTGCGACCCAGCCTACGGTATCGGCGGCTATTACGAGGGCATCAAGGCCGAGCCCGAGCAGGAAAAGAAAAACGTCTACCGGGTGGATCCGAAGTCCGGCGACATCAAGATGGTGGTCGATGACTTCGTGCAGCCGAACGGCCTTTGCTTCTCGCCTGACGAGAAGAAACTCTATATCTGCGATACCGGCTTCACCGACGGGCCGGACAACCCGTCGCATATCCGCGTGTTCGACGTGGATCTCGGGGCCGGAAAGCTTTCGAACAGCAAGGTCTTTGCGGACATGCCCAAGCCCAGCATTACCGACGGACTGCGCTGCGACACCGCCGGGCGTCTTTGGTGCTCCGTGGGTTGGGGTGATCCGAATGAAGACGGCGTGCGCTGCTACACTTCTGACGGCGATCTGCTCGGCAAGATCCACATACCGGAAACTGTCGCCAATCTGTGCTTCGGCGGGCAGCAGCGAAATAGACTTTATATCTGCGGCTCGTCATCGCTCTATGCCGTCTACACCAGTGCACAGGGCGCGATGAAGCCGTGAGGAGCACTGACTCTTCCGCACGTCATTGCGAGGAGCGAAGCGACGAAGCAATCCATGCATCCGCGCATTCGGAGAGATGGATTGCTTCGCGGAGCCTGTCATCGGGCGCGCGTTCGCGCGACCCGTTGGCTCGCAATGACGGGGTGAGGCCGTCGCCCACCCTCACCCGCTATTCCGCAATCCCGCCGATATCCCGTTAATCGTAAGCTGAATCCCGCGCAGCACCTGCTCGTCCGGACTATGCGCGCGATGCTCCTTCAACAGTTCGACCTGCACATGGTTGAGCGGATCGAGATAGGGGAAGCGGTTGCGGATTGAGCGCTCCAGCAGCGGGTTACCCTGTAAGAGGCGCTCGTGGCCCATGATGTCGAGCAGCGCCTCGATCGAGGAATGCCATTCGCGCCGTATGCGCCCGAAGATACTTTCGCGCAAGGCCACGTCAGGCACCAGTTCGGCATAGCGCGACGCGATCGCGATCGAGCTCTTGGCCAGCACCATGTCCATGTTCGACAACAGCATGCGGAAGAACGGCCATTCGCGGTAGAGCTCCTGCAGGAATGGCATGCCCTGCTCCGGATGCTCCGCAATCCAGGTCTCGACCGCGGAGCCAAAGCCGTACCAGCCCGGCAGCATCAGCCGGCATTGCGCCCAACTGAACACCCAGGGGATGGCGCGGAGGTCCTCGATCTCGCGGGTCTTCTTGCGCGACGCCGGACGGCTGCCGATGTTGAGCGACGAGATTTCGGTGATGACGGTGGAGCCCCAGAAATAATCGGCAAAGCCTTCGGTCTCATAGACCAGCCCGCGATAGGCCTTGAATGCCAGCGCCGACAATTGCTCCATCGCGGTCAGATATTCTTTCCGCGGCGCGCTCTGCCGAGGCTGCAGAAGGCTTGCCTCCAGCGTCGCCGCAGCAAGGATTTCCAGATTGCTGCGGCCGACTTCCGGATTGGAATATTTGCTGGAGATGATTTCGCCCTGCTCGGTGATGCGGATCTGTCCGTTCACCGCGCCGCCGGGCTGCGCGATGATGGCGTCATAGCTCGGCCCGCCGCCCCGCCCGACCGATCCGCCACGGCCGTGAAACAGCCGCAAGCGCACATGGTGGCGCTCGAACACGTCGACCAGTTCGATTTCGGCCTTGTAGAGTTCCCAGCCCGAGGTGACAAAGCCACCGTCCTTGTTGCTGTCGGAATAGCCCAGCATCACTTCCTGGATGCCGCCGCGGCTGTCGACGAGCCTGCGGTAATCGTGCATCGCCAGCATCCGGTCCATGATGCCGGATGAAGCCTGCAGATCCTCGATCGTCTCAAACAGCGGCACGATGTTGATGGCGCTGCGGCCGGACGGATTGACGAGGCCGACCTCCTTCAACAGCACCGCCACTTCCAGCATGTCCGACATCCCCTTGCACATGGAGATGATGCATTGGTGGATCACGTCGGGGCCGAACCTGGCATGGGCTTCGGCAGCGGCGCGGAACACGGCGAGTTCGCCCAGCGTCTCTTCGCTGTACTTGACGAACGCCGAGGTCAGCGGCCTGACGCTGCGCAGCTCGCGCAGCAGCAGATGGATGCGGGCCTCTTCATTCAGTGCCAGATAGGACATGCCGGGGATCGCGGCATCGAACAGTTCCGCGACCGTGCGCTCGTGCACCGCGGAATTCTGCCTGATGTCGAGCCGGGCGAGATGGAAGCCGAAACAATCCACGGCACGACGTAGCAGCCGCAGTCGTCCGCGCGCGATCACGCCCGAATTGTTGGCGATCAGCGAGCGATTGAGCACGTCGAGATCGGCCTTGAACTCCTTGACGCTTGCATAAGGTGCGGCCTCGCCTACCGGCCGGCGTGTGGTCTCGACCTCGAGCTTTGCAGCGGTCGCCGTCAGCCTTGCATAGATGCCTGATACCGCCAGCCGATAAGGTTCGCCGCTCCGATGTGGGGACTTGTCGGGTGAGCGCTCTGCGAGCGCGCGCAATTCGTCGGAGACGTCGGCGAGGTGCGCGGCCAGCGATAATTCGGAGCCGAGGACATGCAACTCTTCCAGATAGAAGTTCATCACCCGGCTCGACTGCAGGCGCAGCGTGCCGCGCATGACGTCGGCAGTGACAAAGGGGTTGCCGTCGCGGTCGCCGCCGATCCAGCTTCCCACGGTCAGGAACGACGCCAGCTCGCCGGGCGCGCCGCCCTCCTCCCGGTTCAGCCGGTCCTCCAGCGCGCAATGCAGCCGCGGCACTTCGTGCAGGAAGGTGTAGTCGTAGAATGATAGGCCGTTGGCGACTTCGTCGAGCACGGTCAGCTTGGTCCGGCGCAGCAGGTTGGTCTGCCACAGCGTCAGCACGGCGCGGCGCAACTGCTCGTCGCAGGCCTCGGCCTCCTCCGGCGTAAGCTGGACGCGTTCGCGCCGGTCGAGCAGCGCGGCGATCTCCATCTCGCGGTCGATCGTGCTCTTGCGGCGTACTTCCGTGGGATGCGCCGTCAGGACCGGGCTGACCTGGGCACCCTTGAAGAAGCGGCGCAGCTCGGCCGCGCTGATCCCGGCGGTCTTTGCGTGAGCGAGCGTCTGGGTCAGCGCGCTCGGTTGCGGGCCGCCGGGACCACGGCCACGCATCTGGCGGATGTTGTTCTGGTCCTCGGCGATGTTGGCGAGATGCGAAAAATAGCTGAAGGCGCGGACGATCCGCACGGTATCGCTGATCGACATGCTGTCGAGGATGGTCTCAAGTTCCCGCCGCGCCAGCTTGTCCTCGTCGCGGTGGAACCGGATCGAGGTTTGCCTGATACGTTCGACCAGGTCGAAGACGTCAGCGCCCTCCTGATCACGGACGGTATCGCCGAGAATCCGCCCGAGCAGGCGAATGTCGGTCCGCAGCCGGGCATCCTCCTCCAACGCCAGCGTTTCATCGCTCCGGTTGAACCGGATCTCAATCTCGGAAGGCATCGTCTGGGAAGACATGGCTGGCCACCTCAGAAACCGCCCGGCGGATTCCGAGTGTGCAATTTTTTTGCCGCAGTGCAAGATAAAGATGGAGGCGGTGCTCACCGTTGAACCCTCCCCGCACTCCGACCTCATCCCGAGGAGCCGCTTTGGCGGCGTCTCGAGGGATAGGCCGCGGGCCACATGGTTCGAGACGCGCGAAGGCGCGCTCCTCACCATGAGGGTACCGGCTGAGGCCTGGACGACGGAATCAAATCCTCCGCCCCGCCCGCTCCCAATAGGGATCGCGCAGACGGCGCTTGAAGATCTTGCCGGAATCTTCCCGCGGCAGGTTGGACTGGATTTCGATGTGCTTTGGCACCTTGTAGTCGGCCAGCGCGACCTTGAGTTGGCTGCGGATGGAAGCCGGATCGAGCGTCGCCCCCGGTTGCGGCTCAACGACAGCCATCAGTGCCTCGCCGAATTCGGCGTCAGGAATGCCGAACACCGCGCAGTCATGCACGCCGGGAATCGCGTGCAGCGCCGCCTCGATCTCGGCCGGGTAAATGTTGACGCCGCCTGAGATCACCATGTCGCGTTTGCGGTCGCAGATGAAGACATAGCCGTCCGCATCGATGTAACCGACATCACCCGAGGTGATGAACCCGTCGCGATCGATCTCGGACCGCTTCTCCGGCCTATTGTGATACGTGAAGTCGGGATTGCCCGCGATGCGCGAATAGATTTCGCCGATCTCGCCCTGCGGCAATTCGCGGCCGTCGTCACCGATGAATCGCAGCTCTGCGCCCGGTGCGATCTTGCCGACGGTGCCGGGCTTCTTCAGCGCGTCCTCGGAAGTCGCAAAGGTCACGGCGCCGGACTCGGTCGATCCGTAGAATTCGTAGATGATCGGCCCCCACCACTCGATCATCGCGCGCTTGACGTCGGCCGGACAGGGCGCGGCAGCATGGATGACGTGGCGCAAGGACGACATGTCGTATTTCCTGAGCACTTCCTCCGGCAGCTTCATCAGCCGGATGAACATCGTCGGCACCATGAAGATGGTATCGATCTTTTCGGTCGCGACCACGCGCAAAAACTCTTCGGCATCGAAGCGCGGCATGATTACCAGCGCGCCGCCGAGGCGGCCGGCGCGCAGACCGAACGAATTCGGCGCGGAATGATACAGCGGCCCCGGCAACAGCGCGCGGGCGCCCGGCTTGAGGCCGTAGATCAGCGCGCGCATGCGCTCGGCGTTGGCGCTCTGCTCCGGCGTTGGCGCGAAGCGACGCACGCCCTTGGGATGGCCTGTCGTGCCCGAGGTGTAGATCATGTTCTGCGGCTGCGGCACCGGCGGCCCGTCATAGCGCGGATGTTGTTTGAGCCAGGATTCGAAATCGATCGCGAAGTCAGGCGTCGTTAGATGATCCGGATTGATCTTGTAGTTGGCGATGATCTCCGGCGGGGTCGGCACGCTGAGCGCGGTCACTCCTGGTGGGATCGCCTCGTGCAACTGATGCAGCATGTCGGCATGCGCAATCAGCACCGAGGTGCCGGAATCCTTCAGCACATAATTGATCTCTTCCGGCTTGAAATGCCAGTTGACCGGCACGCCATAGGCGCCGAGCCGCATCGCCGCATAGGCCGCCTCGATGAAGGCGATGTCATTGCGCATCAGCATGGCGACGCTGTCGCCCTGCTTGACACCGAGCTTCTGCAGGCCGCTGGCGATGCGCTCAGTGCGCTCGGCGACTTCCTCGTGGCTGCGGCGGCGCTCGCCGCTGATGATGCCGAGGAAGAGTTGGAAGGCTGACATTATCTCTTTCCGATCTGCTGTCGGGTTTTGATGACCCTCATGGTGAGGAGCGCGTCTTCGCGCGTCTCGAACCATGAGGCCACAGACGGGCCTACATCCTTCGAGACGGCGCTTTCGCGCCTCCTCAGGATGAGGGGCTGATATTAGCCGACATCCGCAAACCGTGGCGCGCGCTTTTCCATATTGGCCCGCACGGCTTCGGTCTGGTTGGGACTGCCGAGCAGCTTCTGCTGCTCGATCGACTCGGCGAGTAGCGCCGGAGCGGGATCGACGGACAGCTTGTTCAGCATGCGCTTGGCGGCGCGGATCGCGTCGGGACTCTTGCCGGCGATTTCGCGCGCGACCTCGAAGGCCGCCGCGCGCGGATCGTCGCAGATCCGGGTCGCAAGGCCATAGCTCATGGCTTCCTGCGCGGAGAAGATGCGGCCGGTATAGGTGAGTTCGCGCAGGATATCATCACGGACGAGGCTGGCGAGAATGGGCGTGCCGGCCATGTCGGGCACCAGGCCCCACTTGATTTCCATGATCGACATCCGCGCGTCTGGCGTGAGGAAGCGCATGTCGGCCCCGAGCGCGAGCTGGAAGCCGCCGCCGAACGCCACGCCCTGGATTGCGGCAATCACCGGTACCGGAAGCTGACGCCACCCCCAGACCGCCTGCTGCGGAAAGTTCGCGATGCCATGGGTGCGTGCAGTGAGGTCGCGCTTCTCGCTCCCGGCGATCCCGTTGCCGCCATTTTCTTTCATGGCCTGAAAGCGTCCCATATCGAGGCCGGCGCAGAACGCCCGCCCTTCCCCGGACAATACTACCACCCGGACGCCTTTTTCGTGGGCCAGCCGCTCGGTCGCGGCCACCAGCGCCTCGAACATCGCGGCATCGAGCGCGTTCATCTTGTCCGCCCGCACCAGCCGGACATCGGCAATGCCGTCCGAAATCGAGATCGAGACGCGCTGCTCCATGAAAAATCTCCTCGCTGATATCTTCAGTTGCTGCTTTACAGAACGGTGTTGTCCGGTTTTAGTCAATCGACCAATTAACAGACAATCCCGTGGGTGGAAACGATGTTCAACGATCAGCTTCTCGCCGGGCGACGCATTCTGGTGACCGGAGGCGGCACCGGCCTCGGCAAGTCCATGGCCGCGCGGTTTCTCCAACTGGGAGCCGAGGTCCACATCTGCGGCCGCCGCAAGATCGTCTGCGACGAGGCCGCAACCGAATTGATGGATCTGCATGGCGGGCGCGTGGTCAGCCACGGCGTCGATATCCGCAACGCGATGGCCGTCGACGAGATGATCGAACAGATCTGGACCTCGGGGCCCCTCACCGACCTCATCAACAATGCCGCCGGCAATTTCATCTCGCGCTCGGAAGAGCTCTCGCCGCGCGGTTTCGACGCGGTCGCCAACATCGTGATGCATGGCACCTTCTATGTGACCCATGCGGTCGGCCGGCGCTGGATCGCCGCCAAGCAGCGCGGCAACGTGGTGTCGATCACGGTGACCTGGGTGCGCAACGGCTCGCCCTATGTGGTGCCGTCGGCGATGAGCAAGTCGGCGATCCATGCCATGACGATGTCGCTTGCGGTCGAATGGGGCAAGTACGGCATCCGCCTCAACACCATTGCGCCGGGCGAGATCCCTACCGAAGGCATGAGCAAGCGCATCAAGCCGGGCGACGAGGCCGGCGCGCGCACGCGGGCGCAGAACCCGATGGGCCGCGTCGGCACCATGGAGGAATTGCAGAACCTCGCGGTGTTCCTGATCTCCGGCGGCTGCGACTGGATCAACGGCGAAACCATCGCCATGGACGGCGCACAGGCACTCGCGATGGGCGGCAATTTCTATCAGTTGCGCGACTGGAGCGACGACGATTGGAACAAGGCGCGAGAGTCGATCAAGGCGCAGAACGAGAAGGACCGCGCGGCACGGGGTTAAATCCCCGTGTCCCGGACGCGGCGCAGCGTTCTTCACGCTGCTCCGCAGAGCCGGGAGCCAATGCCAGTGGCAAGCAAGATGGACCCCGGCTCTGCAGTGCATCGCTAACGCGCTGCACTGCGTCCGGGGAACGCAGTCCGCGTATTGTTTTTCGCGTGCGATATCGCCAAACTCCGCGCAACGATAACAGGACGATACGGGAGAGACATGTCCGCGCCGCAGCAATTGACGAACCTTGCCGACATGGTGCGCGAGCGCGCCAGAACGCACGGCGACGCCATCGCCTATGACTTCGAGGGACGCCAGACCAGTTTCGCCGAGTTCGATATCAACACCAACCGCGTTGCGAACGCGCTGATCGCGATGGGCATCAAGCCGGGCGAACGCATCGCCTATCTCGGCAAGAACAGCGACATCTATTTCGAACTGTTGATGGGCGCGATGAAGGCCAAAGTGGTGATGGCGCCGGTGAACTGGCGGCTTGCCGGCCCCGAGATCGCATTCATCGTCGGCGATTGCAAGGCGCCGGCGCTGTTCGTGGGGCCGGAGTTCATTACGCAGGTTCGCAACATCAAGGCGCAATTGCCCGACATGCGGCACGTGATCACCACCGAAGGCGGAGCGCCGGAATGGCAGGATTTTATCGCTTGGCGCGACGCTGCCAGCAGCGACGATCCGAAGGTGCCGGTCAGCCCGAAGGATATCGCGATCCAGCTCTATACCTCGGGCACCACGGGCAAGCCCAAGGGCGCGATGCTGTCGCACGCCAACTTCTTCAATCTGGTGCACGCGGGCAGCGAGGCCGAGAAGCCCGAGTGGAACAAGTGGTCGGCTGACGACGTCTCGCTGGTCGCGATGCCGATCTTTCACATCGGCGGCTCCGGCTGGGGCGTGATGGGACTCTATCACGGCGCCAAGGGCGTGATCGCGCGCGAATTCGATCCGACCAAGGTGCTGGATTTCTTCGAGCAGTCCGGAATTACAAAACTGTTCATGGTGCCGGCCGCGATGCAGTTTGTGGTGCGGCAGCCGCGGGCGCGGCAGGTCGATTTCTCCCGGTTGAAATACATGCTCTACGGCGCCTCGCCGATTCCGGCTGCGCTGCTGAAAGAGTGCATCGAGGTGTTCAAGTGCGGCTTCGTGCAGCTCTACGGCATGACCGAGACCACCGGCACTATCGTGGCGTTGCCGCCCGAGGACCATGTCGAGGGGCTGGAACGCATGCGCTCCGCCGGCAAGGCGCTGCCCGGCATCGAGCTTGCGATCCTCGATCCCGACGGCAACCGGCTGCCGCCGCGCCAGGTCGGCGAGATCGCCACCCGCTCCGGCTCCAACATGGTCGGCTATTGGAATCTGCCGGAAGCTACCGCCAAAACGCTCGGCAGCGACGGCTGGTTGCGCACCGGGGACGCCGGCTATATGGACGAGGACGGCTACCTCTACATCCACGACCGTATCGAGGACATGATCATTTCCGGCGGAGAGAACATTTACCCGGCCGAGGTCGAGAGCGCGATCTGCGATCATCCTGACGTGGCCGAAGCCGCGGTCATCGGCATCCCCGACGACAAATGGGGCGAAGCGGTGAAGGCGATCGTGGTGATGAAGCCGGGCAAGCAGGCGACCGCCACCGATATCATCAATTTTACGCGCGAGCGCATTGCGGGCTTCAAGACGCCGAAATCGGTCGACTTCATGGAGGCGCTGCCGCGCAATCCGTCGGGAAAGATCTTGCGGCGGAATCTGCGCGAACCGTATTGGGCGGGCAAGGATCGGCAGGTGAATTAGCCGGCCGTCATTGCGAGGAGCGTAAGCGACGAAGCAATCCATCGCCCTGTTATGCCGCGATATGGATTGCTTCGCGGAGCCTGTCATCGGGCGCGCGTTCGCGCGACCCGTTGGCTTGCAATGACGGTGGTGATAGCAGCACCTACTTCTTCATCCGCTCGCGCAACACACGCCTGCGCTCCTTGGCCTCTTCCGACCAGACCTCGTCGATATCGTAGAACTCGGGGACGGCCTTTGCGTCCGGTGGCAGCGTCACCCAAGGCTGTTTGGTGGAGGTGAAGATGTGAACGTCCGGCGGGCACTGTGACGGATCATCCATGGTGCCGACGCGCACGAAACGCACCGCGGGCCCGGAGCCCGGATAATTGCTCCAGACGGCCACCTTGCAAATCGGGCAGCGGGCGATGCGCTGGCCCTTGCCGCTGGCCGACGGCGTCACGATGATCTCGGGTTCGGCCGCGATATGCTCGACCCTGTCGGCCTCGTACATCGCATTGAGCGCATGCGCCGTCCCCGTCTCGCGCTGGCACCAGGTGCAATGACAAGCGTGCACGATCATAGGCCTGCCGTTCAGGCGGTAGCGGACATGCTGGCACGTGCATCTACCTTCCATGATCTCCTCCTTAGCTTTGCTCCTCAGTGCTTCCCCGCCCCCATATAGCCGAACAGGAATCCCGCAACTTTCCGCTTCTGTATTTCCTCGCTGCCTTCGGTGATGCGGTAGCGGCGGTGGTGGCGGTAGATGTGCTCGAACGGCTTGTGGCGCGAATAGCCCATGCCGCCATGCACCTGCATGGCGCGGTCGGCGGCCTCGCAGCACAGGCGGTTAGCCCAGTAGTTGCACATCGAAACGCGATCGGAGAGCGTGTGCTCGACCTGCGCCTGGGTGAGCTGATCCATCTCCCACGCGGTCTTGCGGATCAACAACCGCAGCATTTCGGCCTGCGTTGCCAGTTCGACCAGCGGCCACTGGATCGCCTGGTTCTCCGCCAGCGCCTTGCCGAACGGCTTTCGCTCGCGCGCGTATTTGACGCTCTCGTTGATGCAGTAGACGGCGGCGCCCAGCGAACTCGCCGCCTGCCGGATGCGGTTCTCGTGCACAAAACATTGCGCCAGCGACAACCCGCGGCCGATCTCGCCGAACAGCGCATCCTCAGGGACAAACACATCGGTGAAGCTGACGCGCGGGTGATCCGTCGGCATGTTGAAGGTCCACATATATTCCTCGACCTTCACGCCTGCGCTTTTGGCCGGCACCAGGAAACAGGTGATGCCGCGCGCATCGCCGTCATTTCCTGAGGTGCGGGCGAACAGCGCGCAATGGGTCGCGACATGCATGCCGGTGGTCCACATCTTCTGGCCGTTGATGATCCAGCCCTTGACGTTGTCACGGGTCGTCTGCACCGCCCTGGTTTCCATATACGTCGCATCGGAACCGTGGTCGGGCTCGGTGAGGCCGAACGTGATACGATATTTTCCGGTGATCGAGCCTTCGATCATCGCCTTCTGTTCCTCGGTGCCGTAGCGGTCGAGCATGGTCACCAGCGGCAGATTGCCGACGATCGAATGCTCGTTCTGCAGATCATTGTGCAGGCCAAGGCCTTTTGCGGCGAAATGCTCACGGATCACGGCCATCCAGAGGTTGGAACCGTCCTTGCCGCCGTAGCGCTTCGGGATCGCGAACCGCAAATGCCCGGCGGCGTCCGCAAGATTCTTGGCCTTGCGCAGCAGCGCTTCCCATTCACGCCGCGGCAGGCCGCCGTTCTCGAAATCGGTACGCGCCCATTCGCGGCGATGATCGAAGAAGCGGATGTTATCGTCGGCCTCCTCCAGCGGCTTGATCTCGCGCGCGATGAAGCGGTCGAGTTCGTCGAGATAGGCCGTGAGGTCGGCAGGCAGGTTGAAATCCAAGGCATCTCTCCCGGAAGTGTCGTTTATTGCTTTTGCGTTTAGGCGCTACGCGGCGCTCCTGCTCGGATCGATTTAGGTTGGAAGACAACGTCCAAGTCAAGCAACGGAATGAAGCTTGGCACGCGCGGGGGCCTTGCGTAATTGGATGGTTTCGGACGGCGCGCGGGCGCTAGTATGCGGCCGATATTCTCCGCCGCAGACAATCGAAAAACGGGAGCAAACATGGACCTGAAATTCTCTGAGGTGACGCGCAAGGGGCCGATCACGATCATCACGCTGTCGCGGCCGGAAGTGTACAATGCGTTGCATATCGACGCGCATTTCGAGCTCAACAAGGTGTTCGACGATTTTGCCGCCGATCCCGAGCAGTGGGTGGCGATCGTCACCGGCGCCGGCGACAAGGCGTTCTGCGCAGGCAATGATCTGAAATGGCAGGCGGCCGGGGGAAAGCGCGGCTGGGACAAGGGCGGCTTCGCCGGCCTCACCTCGCGCTTTGACTGCGACAAGCCGATCATCGCCGCCGTCAACGGCGTCGCGATGGGCGGGGGTTTCGAGATCGCGCTGGCCTGCGACCTCATCATTGCCTCTGAGAATGCGACCTTCGCCCTGCCCGAGCCGCGCGTTGGCCTTGCCGCGCTCGCCGGCGGCGTGCACCGGCTGCCGCGGCAGATCGGGCTGAAGCGTGCCATGGGCATGATCCTCACTGCGCGCCACGTCTCGGCCAAGGAGGGTCTTGAACTCGGCTTCGTCAACGAGGTGGTTCCCGCCGGCGAAGCGCTCGCGGCGGCGGAGCGCTGGGCCGAGACGATCTGCAAGAACTCGCCGATGTCGATCCGCGCCTCCAAGCAGGCGATTCAGCGGGGCCTCGAAGTCTCGCTGGAACAGGCGATCGCCGAGCAGCGGGAATATCCGGCGGTGAAGGCGATGGCGGCCTCGCAGGATTACATCGAGGGGCCGAAGGCGTTTGCCGAGAAGCGTCCGCCGAAATGGCTGGGGCGGTGAAGTTCTCGACGCCGCCTCCCCGTCATTGCGAGCCAACGGGTCGCGCGAATGCGCGCCCGATGACAGGCTCCGCGAAGCAATCCATTCCTCAACACGGGGATAGATGGATTGCTTCGTCGCTGCGCTCCCTTGCGCAAACGCTTCGCGTTTGTCGCAGGCAATGACGGTGGAGAGTTGGTCGGTGCCCTACTTATTCCCCAACTCCCGCTTGTACGACGCGTAGTTCGGCTGATCGACGGCGAGCTTGTCCATGGTGGTCTGCCAGAGATGCTCTGATAGCCCCGGCGTCTGCAGATCGACTTCGCCCCTTGCAATTTTCTCCGACAGCGCGCGATTGAGGTCCATCAGCGAGCCGTCCGCGCCGAGCAATTGCTTCAGCCGTGCCGCCTCGGCCGCATCGCTCCCCTGCTCCAGCGCCAGTTGCCGTGTGACGAGGTCCAGCGCATTGATGCCGACGCGGAGCTTGAACGCGCTGTGGCCCTTGATCTCGGGAGCGATCTCGTTGCGGAGGAAATCCGCAACCGCTTTGATCAGTTCGGTGGGTGTCGGTTCGTCCTGCATCTCACCCTCCTCGCGGCGCAAGCAGTCGTAGCAGATCGATCTCCGTCTCCGACGAACGCCGGCCGATCATGGCACGTTCCATCGAGTGATCGGGGCCAGTTCGGAAGCGCTGCATCATGCCGCAGCACATGATGCCCCAACGCAGCGTGCCCATCACTTCCCAGAACATCACTCTGATAGGATCGACCTTGCGGCCGGCTTCCTCGTAGCCTGCGAACAATTCCTCGCGGGAGCCGAAGCCGCCGACCGGCTTGTCGATCTCGCCGAAGCGCCAGGAGTTGACGCAGATCCACCCCAAATCTTCCATCGGGTCGCCGAGATGCGCGAGCTCCCAATCCAGCACCGCGCGCACGCCATCGGGGCCGATGATCAGGTTGCCGTGGCGGAAATCGCCATGCACCAGCGTTACCTCTTTCGACGGCCCGGGATCGCGCTCGCGCAGCCAGCGCAGGGCGAGTTCGAACACCGGCCGCGGCCAGTTGAAGCTGCGGTATTCCCGCTCGAGGTCGGCGATCTCCTTTGTCGTGCTCATCTCGCGCAACTTCGGCAACTTCGTAGCCGGCAGGCCGTGTATGCCGGCGATCACGCGGCCGAGCTGTCGCGCCAGGATCGGCCGCGCCTTGGCGAACTGCTCATCGCGCAGAATCTTCCGCGCGATGGTCTCGCCCTCGATGCGTTGCATGATGAAGCCGCGGCCGAGTTCGTCCTCGGGCTTGAGCACATGCATCACGCGCGGCGACGGCAGGCCAGCGTCATGTGCCAATTGCATCAGCGTCGCCTCGGCATCGAGGCCGGCGGCGCGCCCCGGCGAAGCGCCATAGCCCGGCGGCGCGCGGCGCAGGATGGCGCCGATATTGCCGCTGGCATGCACGATGTCGAAGGTCCAGGTCTCCTGGCTGGCGCCACCGGAGAGCTTGGCGGCCCCAGTCACGCCGGTCGCTCCCGGATACCAGGAGGCGACGCAGCGTCCGAGTTGGCCCTCGATCATTTGCCTTTGAACTTGGCGGGGCGCTTTTCGAGGAAGGCAGCAACGCCTTCCTTGAAATCATCAGCCGCGCCGGCGATGCGTTGCGATTCGAATTCGAGGTTGAGCTGTTCTTCGAAGGAATTTTCCGGGCTGTCCCAGTAGAGCTTTCGGATCAGCGACAGCGCAATCGTCGGGCCATTGGCGAGTTCATGCGCGAGCTTCATCGCCTCCTCCATCAGAACTGCGTCGTCATAGACACGGTTGACGAGGCCCCATTCCAGCGCCTTCTCTGCCGGCAACCGGTCGCCCATCAGCGACAATTCGACCGAGCGCGCCTTGCCGATCATGCGCGGCAACAGCCAGGTTGAGCCGCAGTCCGGCACCAGGCCGATGCGGCGGAACGCCTGCAGGAAATAGGACGAACGGGCGCAAAGGATCATGTCGCCCATCAGCGCAAAGCTCATGCCGGCACCCGCCGCGGGACCGTTGACGGCCGTAACCAACGGGCAATGCAGCCGGCGAACGCGGCGAAGGAACGGGTGAAAACCGATCTCCAGCGATTGCCCGGCGTTGCTCTTACCGGGCTTCTGGTTGTTGCGGCCCTGCAGATTGGCGCCGGTGCAAAAGGCGCGTCCGGCGCCGGTCAGCACGACGCAGCGCACCTCCTCCCGCTTCTCCTCGATCGCATCGAGCGCTTCGCCAAGCCCGCCCAACATGTCCATCGAGACCGCGTTCATGACCTCCTGATGGTCGAGCTTGAGAATGGCGACCGGGCCATCGAAATCGAGCGTGACGTGCTTGAACTGCATTGTTTCCTCATGACTTGCGTTTACGCGCTATTTCGCTGCGCGGAAGATCGGACGATGTCTCGCCCATATTTGATTTTCCTGACGGCGTTGTCCATGCTTGCAGCAGAACATCTGCCCGCCACTAGGTGCACGACTTATCGCGCCCCAAAGCGAATGGAAACGTCCAATGAGCATCTTTGACCTCTCCGGCCGCACGGCGGTCATCACGGGCGGCAATGGCGGCATTGGTCTTGGCATCGCGCAGGCGCTGAACGCGCAAGGCTGCAACGTCTCGATCTGGGGCCGCAATGGCGAGAAGAACAAGAGCGCTGCCGCGACGATGTCGGCGGGGCCCGGCAAGGTGCATACGCAGGTCTGCGATGTCTCGGATACCGCCTCGGTCAAGGCCGCGATGCAGGCAACGCTCGATACGTTCGGCCGTGTTGACGGCTGTTTTGCCAATGCCGGCATCGGCGGCGGCGGACGGCGCGCCTTCATCGACCGCACCGAGGAGGAATGGCGACGCATGTTCGCGACCAATCTCGACGGGGTCTTCCACGTGTTTCAGGCCGCCGCCCGCCACATGACCGAACGTGCGGAAGCCGGCGACAAATTCGGCCGGCTGGTTGCGACCTCGAGCCTGGCGTCCTTGTTCGGCACCGCGCGCAACGAGCACTACGCCGGCACCAAGGCGGCGCTGAACGCGCTGTGCCGGGCGCTCGCGGTTGAGCTGGCGCGCTACGGCGTCACCGCGAACGCGATCCTGCCCGGCTGGATCAAGAGCGACATGACGTCGGGGCTGATGGCCAACGACAAATTCGTCGCCAACGTGATGCCGCGCATTCCGGTGCGCCGCTTCGGCGAACCCGCGGATTTCGGCGGCATCGCGGTCTACATCATGAGCAAGGCATCATCGTATCATACGGCGGATTGCTTTGTAATCGATGGCGGATATACGGCGTTTTGAGGTTGGGCCGCATTGATGTAACGACTTCGTGGTTCGAGACGCGCGGCGTTGCCGAACTCCTCGCCATGAGGGTCTAAGATCTCATCCTGAGGAGGCGCGAAGCGCCGTCTCGAAGGATGCAGGTCCGCGCTCTCTCCACGTCATTGCGAGCGCAGCGAAGCAATCCATAGCTCCGCAAGTGAAGGCGTGGATTGCTTCGCTGCGCTCGCAATGACGGTGGTCGCGTTCTCGCAACGCATCGCGTCCGAGGTTTGCCATCAACTTCCCGCCTCTCCAATCAGAGCAACTGTGTCGAAGTAGACCGTTGATCGGCCGGCCTCAAGGCTGGCGCGGCGCGCGCCACCGCCTGCGGCGGCTGACGGCCTTGACCCCGTCCGCTCGCCGGTCTGTTGGCTGGGCATGCGCTCGGTCGGGGACCGAGCGGTCAGGCGCTCGCTGAGTTGAGCGCGTAGCGGCTGGGATCCCACTTCTGTCGTCGTGCGACCATCGTGTTGAGAATGACGATCAGCTTGCGCATGCAGGCAATGATCGCAACCTTCGGCTTCTTTCCGTTGGCAATCAGGCGGCCATAGTAGGCCTTGAGCACCGGATTGTTCAGCGTGGCTGCACCGACACAGGCCATATAAAGGGCATTGCGAACCCAGCGGCGGCCACCCTTGATGTGGCGCTCGCCGCGCCGGTTTCCGCTATCATCGTCGTAAGGGGCGGCGCCGATCAAGGCCACGGCAATCTCGTCGCTCACCTGTCCGAGTTCCGGCATTCCTGCAACGAGGTTTGCGGAGGTCGTTTCGGCCAAGCCCGGCACGCTCTCGATGATCTCGGCACGCTCAGCAAGGTGTGGCGTGGCCTTGATCTGGGCTGAGATTGCAGCCTCGAGCTTGGCGATCTCGCAGACCAGATTCTTCAAGAGGCGCTCGCGTGCCTTCTGAACAAGTCTTGGCGCAGCATGCTCGTTCTGGCTTTGCAAACGTGCTTTGAGATCAACCAGGCTGATGCGCGCCTTCGCGAGCGCCAGCAACTTCTCGTGCGCGGCATCGTGCGTCTGGCCCGGCGCCTCGCTGAATATCTCGGCAAACCAGGCGATCATCTCCGCATCGATCGCATCGTTCTTGGCCAGGCGTCCGGCCGACTGCGCGAAGCTGCGGACCCGTTTGGGGTCGACAATCCGCACCTCGATGCCGGACTCGCGCAGTACCTTGG
>NZ_JADPKF010000050.1:0-130646 GCF_023073815.1 Bradyrhizobium sp. 157
TTTGAGGGACGACCGCCTCCCAGCAAAGCCGCACGCGAGCGCGCTCTCAAATCGCGCCGTAGCGAGCGTGCGGCTCGATCGGCCGGCCCGTTACCCCATTCTACGGTTCTTATGCTGGTGCCGCCCCTACCGCACTACGCCCGAGGTAAACCCCGCCTTGCGGCGCGGCGGTTTGATGTCCTTCTTCAGGAAGCAGTGCGCTTCCTTGCCGGCATAACCCGGCCGGGCATAGGTCCAGGCGCGGCACTTGTTGTCGGCGGAACAGGCGGCCTTGCAGGCGTCTTCGCCGTCGCTGCTCTTGAGATCAAAACTCTTGTAGTCGCCGCCGAAGCGGTCGATCGAGGTTTCGACGGCCTCGTTGCGCCGTTCAACCACGCCGGCGCCGCGTACGCCGGAGACGCAGCAATCGCTCTGTATCCGCGGCGGCACGTTGCTCTTGAGCCAGCACACCGCACCGTTGGCGAGATCAGTCGGATAGTTGAAGCTCCAGGCGCGGCAGCGCCGGTCGCGCTCGCATACCAGCGCACATTCCGCCGGATCGCCCGAGATCACGGGCGCGCTGAGATAATCGCCGCCGGGACGGTCGAATTTGGCCTGCGCCAGCGCCGGGCGCGCGCATATGGCCGCCGCCAAGAAGGCGAGCGCCACCATACACGCGCTGAGCAGGCGACCAGTCTCCATCTGCGGTTGCTTTCGAATGCGCGTTGCCAGCGCGGGATGACTTTCCTCGAAAAGTCGTCCGCCCCCAGCCCCTTGATTCAGCATGATTTTTCGAAAGACCGGCAGGCGGTCGTTCGGATCATGCTGGATCGGCCGTCATTTGAGCGCCATCAACCTGTACGGCGGATGAACGGCCGAAGACCAGGCAACCCATTTAATCAGAACGCGTATTCCTGATAGACGGGCTCCACGGAACCGCCCCAGTCGCCATTGAATTTATCCAGCATCTCTTCCGCCGGCGTGCGGCCCGCTTCGAGGATGCGCTCCAGCGGTTCGAGGTGGCGGCTCTCGTCGCGGCCGGAATGGTCGACGCGGTTGCGCCGCCGCAAGCCCGCATGCGACAGCTTCAGGCATTCCTTCGCGATCTCGAACAGATAGCGGTCCTTGATCCTGGCCTTGAAGCCGAAGCGCGGGACATCGTCACGCAACGCCTGACGCTCCGCGGCGGTCCAGTGGCTGACCAGATCCCAGGCCGCGTCGAGGCTGCCATTGTCGTACAACAGGCCGACCCAGAACGCCGGCAGCGCCGGCAGGCGGCCCCAAGGTACGCCATCGGCGCCACGCATTTCCAGATAACGTTTCAGGCGGACTTCCGGGAAGATCGTCGACAGATGATTGGCCCAGTCCGACAGGGTCGGACGCTCGCCGGGCAACGAATTGTTGCGGCCCTCGAAGAAGGCGCGGAACGACGATCCGGCGACATCAATATAGGTCTCGCCGCGCTTGACGAAGTACATGGGCACGTCGAGCGCGTAGTCGACCCAGCGCTCGAAGCCCATGCCGTCCTCGAATACCCACGGCAACATGCCCGATCGCGCATTGTCGGTGTCGCGCCAGATCTCGGAGCGAAACGACAGGAAGCCGTTGGGCTTGCCCTCGGTGAACGGCGAATTGGCGAACAAAGCGGTCGCCACCGGCTGCAGCGCCAGCGACACCCGTAGCTTCTTGACCATGTCGGCTTCGGAGGAGAAGTCGAGATTGGTCTGCACCGTGCAGGTCCGGTACATCATATCGATGCCGTACTGGCCGACCTTCGGCATGTAGTTGGTCATGATCTTGTAGCGGCCCTTGGGCATCACCGGGATCTGCGACCGCGACCAGGACGGTGTCATGCCAAGTCCGAGAAAGCCGATGCCCAAGGGCGTCGCGATCTCGCGGACCTGCGCCAGGTGCGCCATCAGCTCGGACTGGGTCTGGTGCACGTTCTCGACCGGGGCGCCCGACAATTCGAACTGCCCGCCCGGCTCCAGCGAGATGGCGCCGCCCCCGGTGACGTCATACAGCCCGATGATGTTGCCGTGCTCCATGATCGGCTCCCAGCCGAGCAAAAGCTGCATGCCTTCGAGCAGCGCGCCGATGCCGCGCGCACCTTCATACGGCACGGGCTGGCGGCCCTCCAGCGTGAACGGAGTCTTCTCATGCTCGGTGCCGATGCGGAACTCGGACGGCGGCTTGATGCCGGCCTCGACCCACGCGACGAGTTCGTCACGCGATTGCAGCGGCGTCATATCGATCTGGTCACGCGCCATGAAAAAATCCGGATATCTGGCGATTCGACCGAACGCGCCGTGTGGCTGAGGGGGTGCGGACGGCGTCGTCCGCACCAACGAAACGTATCAAAGACGTCATCGCGCCGGCACGCCGTCGCGGGCAGCGGCCGCCTTGACGTCGGAGCAGGAGCAGCCCAGCCGGTCGAGCAGACCGCAGAGCTTCAAGGCGTCGGCATCGGACAGTTTGGAGCCGACGTGCTTTTCGATCGCCGCCGAATAGGCCCCCCACATCTTCTTCTGCAGCTCGCGCCCGGCTTCGGTGATCTCCACGAACTGGCCGCGCTTGTCGATCTTGCATTCGCGCCGCGCCGCCAGGCCTTCGTCCACTAGGCGGTCGATCAGCCGCGAGGTGGAATATTGCGGGATCAGCATCTGCTTTTCCAGCTCCACCGGGCGCATCTCGCCGGACGGGGCGCGCGACAGTTCCAATAGCGCGTCATACCAGGCCAGCGGCGGAAAGCCCGCTTTCTTCAAATCCTGTTCGACGGCATCGAGCACCCGGCTCTGCACCCGCATCAGGCGGATCCAGGCGGCAGTCGCCTCGGTCGATGGTTTGCGTTTCATGGTCCGGTCCGTATCTGTCAAGGATCAGTGTATCGCACTAAATGCAGCTGCATCAATCTTGACTATTCCATGCAGATGCATTTAGTCAGTCCGCCAATAATGTCGAGGGAAGGAAAAAGCCAATGAAACTGTATTATTCCCCGGGCGCCTGCTCGCTGTCCCCCCATATCGCGCTTCTCGAGGCCGGTCTGCCGTACGACCTGGTCAAGGTCGATCTGCGCGCCAAGAAGCTGGAGAATGGTGACGACTTTTTGAAGGTCAACCCGAAGGGCCAGGTGCCGGCGCTGGCGCTTGATTCGGGCGAACTGGTGACCGAAGGCCCGATCATCGTCCAGATGATCGCCGACAAGGCGGGCAAGAATCTGGCGCCGCCCCGCGATTCGGACGAGCGCTACAAGCTGCTGGAATGGCTGAACTATATCACGACCGAGTTGCACAAGAATCTCGGACCGATGTTCTCGCCGGTGCTGGCCGATGACGCCAAGGCGTTTTTCAAGGACCGCGCCATGGGCAAGTTCAAGTACCTGGAAACGGCGCTGGCCGGGCGCGACTACCTGATGGGCAAGCAGTTCACCGTGGCCGACGGCTACCTATTCACCATGCTGATGTGGGCGACCGACCGCTTGAAGTTCGATCTTTCCGACATGCCGAACCTTCTGGCCTACAAGGCCCGTGTCGGCGCCCGTCCGAAGGTGCAGGAGGCGATGGCCAAGGAAGGGCTGCTGAAGGCGGCGTGAGTTCTTGCGAATAGTGAATGCGGCAAGGGGCCGAATCGATGATCCGGCCCTTTGTCGTTGCGTAGCCCGGATGGAGCGCAGCGCAATCCGGGAAAGTGCAGCAAGTGGCGAGATCCCCGGATTTCGCTTCGCTCCATCCGGGCTACAACCTACAAAGCTTACGCCGCCTGCTTCTTCGGCGGGAAGCGGCCGTAGAAGGTCTCGCCGCTCGCCGCCATATCTTCGAGGAGCTTCGGCGGGGTGAAGCGCGAGCCGTATTTGGCCTCCAGCTTGTGGCAGAGCTCGACAAACTTCCGCGTACCCATGAAGTCGATATAAGACAGCGTGCCGCCCGTGAACGGCGCAAAGCCGAAGCCCAGGATCGAGCCGACATCGGCCTCGCGCGGGTCGGTGATGACGTGGTCCTCCACCGTGCGCGCGGCCTCGACCGCCTGCACCACCAGGAAGCGCTGCTTCAACTCCTCGATATCGATCGTATCGGGGTCGAGCTGCTTGGGCTGCAGCGCGGATAATCCCGGCCACAGGCTCTTCTGACCCTTGCCCTTCTCAGGATAATCGTAAAAGCCCTTGGCGTTCTTGCGCCCCAGGCGGCCCTGCTTCTCGACCAGCTCCACCATCAGCTTCTTCTGATCGGGGTTGATGGCGTTGGGGCCGAGATCGGCCTCGGTCGCCTTGATGACCTTCAGGCCGAGGTCGAGGGCTACTTCATCCGATAGCGACAGCGGGCCGACCGGCATGCCGGCCATCTTGGCGCAGTTCTCGATCATCGCCGGCGGCACGCCTTCGAGGAACATCTCGTTGCCTTCGGCGATGTAACGGCCGACGCAGCGGTTGGCGTAGAAGCCGCGGGCATCATTCACGACGATCGGCGTCTTGCCGATCACCCGCACATAGTCGAGCGCGGCGGCGAGCGCGACATCGCCGGTGTTCTTGCCGAGGATGATTTCGACCAGCATCATCTTCTCGACCGGCGAGAAGAAATGGATGCCGATGAACTTGCCCTGGTCCTTGAAGTTTTCGGCCAGCGACGTGATCGGCAGCGTCGAAGTGTTCGAGGCGAAGATCGCGTCAGGCTTGAGATACTGCTGCGCCTTGGCAAAGGTCTCCGCCTTGACTTTGCGGTCCTCGAACACCGCCTCGATGACGAGGTCGCAATCCCCCAGGGCAGCGTAATCCGCTGATGGCGTGATGCGCGCCAGCAGCGCGTCGCGGTCGCCTGCCTTGGCGCGGCCCTTGGCGATCTGCTCCTCGATCACCTTCTGCGCATGGGCTTTGCCCTTGTCGGCGCTTTCCTGGTCGCGGTCGATCAACACGACGTCGAGGCCCGCGCGCGCCGAGACGTAGCCGATGCTGGCGCCCATGAAGCCGGCGCCGATCACCGCAATCTTCTTCACTTTCGTCGGCGGCACGTTTTGCGGCCGCCGCGCACCCTTGTTGAGCTCCTGCATTGATAGGAACAGGCTGCGGATCATCGCGGCGGCTTCCTTCGAACGCAGCACTTGCGTGAAGTAACGCGACTCGACGCGCAGCGCGGCATCGATTGGCAACTGCAGACCCTCATAGACGCAGCTCATGATGGCGCGCGCCGCCGGATAATTGTCGTAGGTCTCGCGGCGGTAGATGGCGTTGCCGGCCGGGAACATCATCATGCCGGCCTTGGAGAACACCGGTCCGCCCGGCAGCTTGAAACCCTTCTCGTCCCACGGCGCGACCGCCTTGCCGCCGCCCTTGATCCAGTCCTTCGCCGCCTTGATCAGGTCGGAAGCCGGCACGATGGCGTGGATCAGGTTCAGCGACTTGGCCTTCTCAACGGTGACCGGATCGCCCTTGAGCAGGATCGTCATGGCGTCCTGCGGCGGCACCAGACGCGGCACGCGCTGGGTGCCGCCGGCACCGGGAAACAGGCCGACCTTCACTTCCGGCAGGCCGAGCCGGGTCTTGGGATTTTCGGCCGCAACGCGATAGTGGCAAGACAGCGTCACCTCAAAGCCGCCGCCGAGCGCCAGCCCGTTGATCGCGGCCGCCCATGGCTTGCCGCAGGTTTCGATGCCGCGCAGCACCAGCGAGAAGCGCCGGCTCTGGTCGAACAGCATCTCGTTGGCGGCGACCTCGCCCTTTTCCTTGAAGACCTTTGCGTATTCCTTGTTCATGCCCTCGAGCATCGAAAGGTCAGCGCCGGCGCAGAACGCTTCCTTGCTCGAAGTAATGACGACGCCCTTTACCGCGGCGTCCGCCGTGGTCTGTTTCAGGATCTCCTCGAGCTCGGTGGTCGAGGTTTCATCGAGCACGTTCATCGAACGTCCCGGAATGTCCCAGGTGACGAGCGCAATGCCATCGGCGTCGGTCTCTAGCTTGAAATTGTTGAAGGCCATGTCGTTGCTCCCTCGGTGCCGGCAGCCGATATCAGGCGCGGCGGTTGTGTCTGGATCTCGTACGGTGGGCAAAGCGAAGCGTGCCCACCATTGCTCGCGGAGTGCGTGAAGGTGGGCACGGCGCAAGAGCGCCTTTGCCCACCCTACGCGCTCAGACTCTTTCAACAATGGTCGCAGTCCCCATGCCGCCGCCGATGCACAGCGTCACCAGCGCGGTGGACTTGTTGGTGCGCTCGAGCTCATCCAGCACGGTGCCGAGGATCATGGCGCCCGTTGCCCCTAACGGATGGCCGAGCGCGATCGCGCCGCCATTGACGTTGATCTTCGAATTGTCGATCTCGAACGCCTGCATGTAGCGCAGCACGACGGAAGCAAAGGCCTCGTTGAGTTCGAACAGGTCGATGTCCGACTTCTTCATGCCGGAACGCTCGAACAGCTTTTCGGTGACGTCGACTGGACCGGTCAGCATCATCGCGGGCTCCGAACCGATATTGGCGAAGGCACGGATTTTTGCGCGCGGCCTCAGGCCGTGCTTGGCGCCCGCTTCCTTGCTGCCGAGCAAAACCGCGCCGGCACCATCGACGATGCCGGAAGAGTTGCCGGCGTGGTGCACGTAGTTGACACGCTCAATTTCCGGGTGCGACTGGATCGCGACCGCATCGAACCCGCCCATCTGCGCGACGACGGTGAACGACGGCTGCAATTGCGCCAGCGACTGCATGGTCGTGGTCGGGCGCATGTGCTCGTCCTTGGCAAGGATCGTCAGGCCGTTAACGTCCTTGACCGGCACCACCGATTTATTGAAACGCCCCTCGTCCCAGGCTTTGGCGGCGCGCTGCTGGCTCTGCACGGCATAGGCGTCGACGTCGTCGCGCGAAAAACCGTATTTGGTGGCGATCAGATCGGCCGAGACGCCCTGCGGCATGAAATAGGACGGCACCGCCATCGAGGGATCCATCGGCCAGGCGCCGCCGGAGGCGCCAATGCCGACGCGGCTCATCGATTCGGCGCCGCCGCCGATCACGAGTTCATGCTGGCCGGCCATGATCTGGGCGGCGGCAAAATTCACGGCGTCGAGGCCGGAGGCGCAGAACCGGCTGATCTGCACGCCGGGGACGCTTTCGCCGAGGCCGGCCTTCAGCGCCGCGAAGCGCGCGATGTCGGATCCGGCCTCGCCGACCGGATCGACCACGCCGAGGATGACGTCATCGACGACATCTTCAGCGAGGTTGTTGCGCTCCTTCAGCGCCTGCAGCGGCACGGTGGCGAGCGCCAGCGCCGTGACCTCGTGGAGCGCGCCATCGGGCTTGCCGCGGCCGCGCGGGGTGCGAACGTGATCGTAGATATATGCCTCAGGCATGACGCCCTCCTGGTATGAGGATCATAATATTATAGGCAGATCGAGACGGAAACGGCGAAAAATCAGAACGCTTCCGCCGCCAATTCCATGGTGGTCGCGCAGCCGGACTGGATGCGCGCCAGATGAACGTGGGTTTCCGGCAACATCCGCTCCATGAAGAAGCGGCCGGTCACCAGCTTGGTCGTCAGATAGGGCGTGGCGCCATCAGCCGCAATCTTGTCCTGCGCCACCTTCGCCATCCGCGCCCACATGTAGCCGAAGGCGACGAGGCCGAACAATTGCATGTAATCGGTGGCGGCGGCGCCGGCGTTGTCGGGCTTGGTCATCGCGTTCTGCATCAGCCAGCCGGTGGCCTGCTGCAGATGGCCGAGCGCGGTCGAGAGCGGCGCCACGAACGGCTTCATCGCTTCGTCGCCGCCATGCTCCTTGGCAAAGCCAGCGACTTCGGCAAAGAACGCCATCACGGCGCGGCCGCCATTCCGCGGCAGCTTGCGGCCGACGAGATCGAGCGCCTGGATGCCGTTGGCGCCCTCGTAGAGCATGGCGATGCGCGCATCGCGCACGAACTGCTCCATGCCGTGCTCCGCGATATAGCCGTGGCCGCCATACATCTGCTGCGCCAGCACCGCGTTGGAGAAGCCGACGTCGGTCATCACGCCCTTCATGACCGGGGTCATCAGGCCCATATGGTCGTCGGCGGCCTCTCGATCCTTCGGATCGGAGGAGCGGTGGGCGACGTCGCTCTTCAGCGCGGTCCACACCACCATGGCGCGGGCCGCCTCGTTGAAGGCGCGGATAGTGAGCAGCACGCGGCGAACATCCGGATGCACGATGATCGGGTCGGCCGGCTTCTCGGGCTCCTTGGGGCCGGTGAGCGAGCGGCCCTGCAGGCGCTCGCGCGCATAGGCGACGGCGTTTTGATAGGCGACTTCGGACTGCGCCAGACCCTGCACGGCGACGCCGAGGCGGGCCTCGTTCATCATCACGAACATGCCCTGCATGCCCTTGTTCTCTTCGCCGATCAGCCAGCCGGTGGCGTTGTCGTAATTCATCACGCAGGTGGAATTGCCGTGAATGCCCATCTTGTGCTCGATCGAGCCGCAGGACACGCCGTTGCGCTGCCCCAGCGAACCGTCGGCATTGACGAGGATTTTCGGCACCACGAACAGCGACACGCCCTTGATGCCGGCGGGCGCACCTTCGATGCGCGCCAGCACCAGATGGATGATGTTCTCGGCGAGGTCATGCTCGCCGGACGAGATGAAGATCTTGGTGCCTGTGATCCTGTAGCTGCCGTCGGCCTGCTTTAGCGCCTTGGTGCGCAACAAGCCTAGGTCGGTGCCGCATTGCGGCTCGGTAAGGTTCATGGTGCCGGTCCACTCGCCCGCCACCATCTTCGGCACGAACATCTTCTTTTGTTCGGGCTTGCCGTGCACCAGAAGCGCAGCCGTCGCGCCCATGGTCAGGCCGCCATACATCGAGAACGCCATGTTGGCCGCGCTCTGGAATTCGGTGACGACCTGGCTCAGCGTCACCGGCAGCCCCTGCCCGCCATATTCTGCCGGCGCCGACAAACCGAGCCAGCCGCCCTCGGCCACCTGCTTGAAGGCTTCCTTGAACCCCTTCGGCGTCGTCACCGAGCCATCATCATGCCGCTTGCAGCCTTCGAGATCGCCGACGCGATTCAGCGGCTGCAGCACCTCTTCGGAAAGTTTTGCGGCCTCGCCCAAAATGGCCTCGCGCACATCGGCGGAGGCATCGGTGAATCCGGGCAGATTGTCGTAGCGATCGATCTGGAACACGTCGTTGAGCAGGAAGGTGACGTCTTCCACGGGGGCTTTGTAGATCGGCATGATGTTCTCCCGGCAGGGGCAAAGGGCGGCGAAGGCGTTTGAATGAAATTCGTTGTGGCGTTCCGGAACGAGACCTTACCGCGTTCCGGCAGTCCTAGGGAGTGAGTGGGCAAGCGAAATATCCGGACAACCATTGCGACATAAGTCGAGCCGGAGGTCGCAGCCTTTGCTTCCTCACCTCACTGCTTGGCGAGTTGCTCCCCCATCAAGCGGTGCAGCAGATTGATTGCTTTCAGCGGACGCACCATCACCTTGAAGTGCGTGATCTTACCGTCATCGCTGAACGTGATGATGTCGACGCCGTTGATCTTGATACCCTCGATCTCGTTTTCGAATTCGAGGACCGCGCCGCTCTCGCTGCGCCATTCGCCTGTGTACTTGAAGCCGGGGCCGCCCAGCACCTTCTCGGCGCTCGCCAAATATTTGAAGGTGATGTCACGCCCACGCTGCGGCGTGTGGACAACAGGGCTTTCGAACACCGCGTCCGGGTGCAACAGATCCCATAGCGCCGCCTTGTCATGGGACTTCATGTAGCCGTACCACTTGTCGAGGCCGCTCATGGTCATCATGTCTCCTATGCGGTCGATGACGGGCTGGCGCCGGGAATGAACTCTCCGGAGCTTATGCGCGTTGACGCATATGCAACTTTATGCATAAAGTCAAATCACAATGAAAGCCGGAGGCGGGCGTCTTGGCGCTTGGTGACGCGATCCTTGCCTGCCTGACCGAACGTCCGATGACGGGCTATGAGCTCGCCAAGACGTTCGACAACTCTATTGGATTCTTCTGGAAGGCAGACCACCAGCAGATTTATCGAGAGCTCACCAAACTTCGCGACCGCGGCCATATCCAGGGCCGCGAGGTGGTGCAGTCCGGTAAGCCGAACAAGCTGGTCTATACCCTCACGCCGGAGGGGCGCGCCGCGCTCCGGCATTGGGCTGCGCGGCCGAGCGTGCCGGCTTCGATCAAGGACGACCTCTTGGTGCGGCTCTATGCGCTCGATAGCGTCGACATCGAACCGCTGCGCACCGATCTGATGGCGCGGCTGGAACATCACCGCGACCGCTTTGCCCGCTACGAGCGCCTGCTCAACAAGCGATTCCCTGACGGCACGGCGCCGCCGGCGGATGTCGGCAAATTGCTCGGACTTCGCATCGGCCTCGCCCACGAGCGCGCCGTAGCGGAATGGTGCGAAGAGGCGATCGATGCGTTGTCGGCCCTATCTCCAGGCACGGAGCGGAGTAACGTCGTGCCCATCGACGAGAACAAGCGCGAAAACAACGCCTGACGCCAGCCGATTTGGCCGCCTGGTAACTTTTGGGGCAGTCCGTCCCATTCCTTAACCCCTTCTTTACCGTAACGCGAAAAAGTCAGTTCCGAGGCAGGCGACCCGCGCAGAAATACGATTGTCTCCTCAGTGGGACGCGCGGGGAGGCTGATGGCGCGGGTGGGGCGCCGTAGCGGAACCGGACGAGAGCATGAATTCGCGCGTATCGTGGAGTGTTGACGGCATCGATCCATCGGTCCGCGATAGGGCCGAGGCGGCTGCGCGCCGCGCCGGCATGTCGTTGAACGACTGGCTGAATTCCACCATCGGCGAGCCGGCCCCGCCCAGTTTCGGCGCACCTTCCGGTCAGCGGCCGGCGATGCCGAGCCGGCAGATCCCCGATGTGGCCGACATTCACCAGCGGCTGGATTCGATCACAAAGCAGATCGAGCAGATTTCGCGGCCTGCAGCCCGCGGCGAAGCCGCTCATGGCGAGCCGACGGTGGCCCGCCAGCTCAACGACGCCATTTCGCGCCTCGACGCGCGGCTGTCGCAGATTTCGAATCCCCTGCCGGCGCGTCAGGCCCAGATGCAGGAAAGGCAGCGTCAGACCGATTTGGTCGAGCGTGCCGCGGCCCAGGTCTATCGCCCCGCGCCGCCACTCAGCCCGGCCTCGATGGATTTTGCGATCGCCGAAATCGTCGCGCGCCAGAACGAACTCGACACTCCGCCGCCGCGCCAGATGCCGCCGCGCAATGCCGCGCCGACGGCCTCGGCCGCCCAGCACCATTCCGGGCAGCCCACAACGCAGCCCGCGCCTGCGGGACCGGACTTTTCTTCGCTCGAACGGCACCTGATCAAGATCACGAGCCAGATCGAGGCGCTGCAGCGCCCCGATCATATCGAGCAGTCGATTGCGGCGTTCCGCAGCGAGCTTGCCGAAATCCGTCAGGCCATCACCGAGGCGGTCCCGCGCCGGGAGATCGAATCGCTCGAGAGCGAAATCCGCTCGCTGTCGCGCCGCATCGACGACAGCCGCCACAACGGCACCGACGGCCAGATGCTGGCCAACATCGAGAGCGCGCTCGGTGAAATCCGCGAAGCGTTGCGCTCGCTGACACCGGCCGAGCAGCTTACCGGCTACGACGAGGCGATCCGCAACCTCGGCGCCAAGCTCGACCTGATCCTGCGCTCCAACGACGATCCGTCGACGGTGCAGCAGCTCGAAAGCGCGATTGCGGCGCTGCGCGGAATTGTGTCCAACGTCGCCTCCAACGACGCGCTGGCCCGCCTCGCCGACGATATCCACACGCTGTCGGCCAAGGTCGACCAGCTTTCCCGCTTTGACGGCAACAGCGATGCCTTCGGCATTCTCGAGCAGCGCCTCGCCGCGCTGACCTCGACGCTGGAATCCCGGCAGCCGCCGGCCGCAAGCGAGAATTCGGAATATGTCGAAAACGCGCTGCGCTCGCTGTCGGAGCGGCTAGACCGCATTCCGGTCGGCAACGACAATGCGTCGGCGTTAGCCCATCTCGAACAGCGCGTCTCGTATCTCTTGGAGCGCCTGGAAGCCTCTAACGATCGTTCCGCAGCTCCGGCCATCGATCTCGGACGGGTCGAGGAAGGCCTGCACGACATTCTGCGTTCTCTCGAACGTCAGCACGCCAGCCTGGTCGCACTCGCCGATTCCAACCGCAATTCCGCCGGTGCATCGCAGCCGATGGACGCCGGCATCGTCGATCTGGTCAAGCGCGAATTATCCGACATCCGCTTCAGCCAGTCGGAAACCGATCGCCGCACGCAGGACTCGCTGGAGACCGTTCACAACACGCTCGGCCATGTAGTCGATCGCCTGTCGATGATCGAAGGTGATCTGCGCGGGGTTCGCGGTACGCCGGCCGCGCCCCAGGGCGCCCAGGCGTCGCTAGAGGGACGCGACGAGACCCCGCGCGCGGCGCCGCCGCCGCAGGCCTTTACGCCGCCCTTGGCACAGCCCTCGCCGCCACCCTTGATGCAGCCTTTAGCGGCGCCGAAGCCGGAATTGCCGAATCCCGCTGCGCTGCAAGAACATCCTCAAGGACATTTCGACGCTGCCCCGCGCGAATTCCACGCCGTGCAAACGGCCGCGCCGGTTGTGCCGCCATTGCCGCCGCGGGCGATCAGCGAAATCCTGGAGCCGCATGCATCAGCGCCGCGCACCGCGATCGCGCCGGAATTGCCGCCGGATCATCCGCTCGAGCCGGGTACGCGGCCGCCGGCACGCATGTCGTCGCCGTCGGAGCGGATCGCCGCTTCCGAAAACGCGATCAGCGAGATTGCTTCCGCCCCCAAGGAGCCGGTCAGTTCGTCGAGCTTCATTGCCGCCGCGCGCCGCGCCGCGCAGGCGGCCGCCGCCGCGCCTCCGCCCGAGAAAGCCGGACGTTCGGCTGCGAAGGCCGTGCTCAAGGACAAGAGCGGCAACAAGGCCAAGGCGGACGACAAGAACGCGTCGAATATTTCCTCCAAGATCCGCTCGCTGCTGGTCGGCGCGAGCGTGGTCGTGATTGTGCTCGGCACCTTCAAGATGGCGATGACGCTGCTGGATACCGGCAGCGTGCTGCAACTGCCGCTGATGGAGCAGTCCAGCGAGCCGGTCCCACCGGCGCAGGCCCCCGCACCCTCGGAGAGCAGCGCCAGGCCCGCGCCCGCAATCCCCGCGCCGCAGGCGCCCTCGATGATCTCGCCGACGCCGGTCGAGAAGCAATCGAACAACTCCTCCGCACCGAACACGCTGGACAGCGCGCGGGTCGCAACTCCGCCTCACGCCACGACGTCTCCGGCGACATCCAGCGACATTACCGGCGCGATCCAGTCGATGCCGGCCACCGGCGGCGTCAAGCTTGCGATGATCGCGGTGCCGCCGAGCGAGCGGTTGCCCGACGGCATCGGCGGCCCCGTGCTGCGCGCCGCCGCGCTGAAGGGCGACCCGACCGCCGCTTACGAGGTCGGTGTGCGCTTTGCCGAAGGCAAGGGCGTCGCCCCGAACCTTGATGAGGCCGCCAAATGGTACGACCGCGCGGCGCAGGCCGGCGTGGTGCCGGCATTGTTCCGGCTCGGCACCTTCTACGAGAAGGGCATGAGCGTGAAAAAGGACCTGGATATCGCGCGGCGTTACTACCTGCAGGCGGCCGAGCGCGGCAGCGCCAAGGCGATGCACAATCTGGCCGTGCTCGACGCCGATGGCGGTGGCAAGGGTGCCAACTACAAGAGCGCGTCGATCTGGTTCCGCAAAGCCGCCGATCGCGGCGTCGCCGACAGCCAGTTCAACCTCGGCATTCTCTATGCCCGCGGCATCGGCGTCGAACAGAACCTCGCCGAATCCTTCAAATGGTTCAGCCTCGCAGCCGCCCAGGGCGATGCGGATGCCGGCCGCAAGCGCGACGATATTGCCAAGCGCCTCGACGCCCAGTCACTGGCAGCGGCCAAGCTTGCGATCCAGACCTTCACCGTCGAGCCGCAACCCGACGAGGCCGTAAACGTCGCGTCACCTGTCGGCGGCTGGGATTCGGCCCCCGCACCTGCTACCGGCAAGCCCGCCGCCAAACCGGCTGCGACCAAGCGCACCGCCGCCGTTCACTAAGCGCTTACCGCCGGCATTGCCGCCATATCCTCGGCCACAAATTCGTATTAGTGCTTCTGGTCAGCCGGATCCTGAACGGGTCCGGCTTGCAAGAGGATCGATTGTCAGCCGACGACAGCCAGGACGGGGAAAATCGTTTCCGCAGCTCGCCGACGGCGACCTGTGGTCGCGCCGCCGCGCATCCCAGCCGGTCGGACCCCGGCGCCGCCGCCCCAGCCATCGCGGCGCAGACGGCATTTTTGGACGGTGGCGATCTTCATCCTGTTGGTTGCTGGCATCTGCATTCGCGCCTACCGAGACCTGTCGCAGCCGGACGCTTGGCACTACTGGAAGGACCAGTACGTCTCGCCGAGCCTGACATCGCAGGTGATCGATACGCTCCACCTCGACAGTTCGAGCCGGGGGCGCCGCGCCCTGTTCGTCAGCGGCACGATCGGCCCCGCCGCGGCGAGCTGGTTTCGCAGCAGGCTGGACCAGGCCAACCTCGCACCCGGCGACATCGTCTTGTTGGCCTCCCCCGGCGGCGATTTGAACCAGGCCGTGATCATGGGCGAGATCATCCGATCGCGGGGGCTCGCGACCGCGGTCGGCAGCGCCGACGCTTCGGGCCGCATCAAGCCCGCATACTGCGCCAGTGCCTGCGTGCTGGCCTATGCCGGAGGCAAGACCCGCTTCGGCGTATTGGGCTCGGCATTGGGCGTTCATCGGTTTGTCACAACCAGGCCCGTGGAAGACCCCGTCGCGGACACCCAGCGGATATCAGGCGCGGTGTTGGGCTACATGACCAAAATGGGGGTTTCATCCTCGATCGTGGAAGCGATGTCCGAGACCCGGGACATTCGCTGGCTCAGTCCCAAGCAGGCGCTGGCGATGAACCTCGTCACCGACCCGCTCGGAAAGCCCTGAGCCTGCCGCTCGCCGAGCGGCCGCGTTCGGCAAAAATTTGCCTTCCCGGGCATTTTTAGTCCCTCATCCTTCCGAATTCAGTTATGCAAAGGCGGGAACCGGCCCTGCGCACGCAAAGGTGCATGCGCGAACCGGATTCCACTGCCGGCAAATACAAGAGAAACCATGCCCTGAGCGGCCCATCGGCCGTCTCTTGCGGCAAAGCTACAAAAGCAGACGCGCGTGCAGCTCTACCTCCCGATCGCCGACATTCCGGTCAATGTTTTCCTCATCCTGGCGATGGGCGCGGCGGTTGGGTTCGTCTCCGGAATGTTCGGGATCGGCGGCGGCTTCCTGATGACGCCGCTGTTGATCTTCGTCGGCATTGCTCCCGCGGTTGCGGTCGCTTCCGTGGCCAGCCACATCGCGGCCTCCTCGTTCTCCGGCGCGATATCCTACTGGCGGCGCCGCGCCATCGATCCGCTCTTGGCGGTCGTGCTGTTGACTGGCGGCAGTTTGGGCACGGCGCTGGGCGTGTGGACCTTCACGCTGCTGCGCTCGCTCGGTCAGCTCGATCTCATGATCGCGACGTCCTACGTGATTCTGCTGACCACCGTCGGCAGCTTGATGTTCTGGGAAGGCCTGCGGGCGCTGCTAAGGGCCCGCCGCGGCGGTCCGGTCACCACGCGCCGCCCGGGCAGCCATGTCTGGATTCATGGCCTGCCGTTGAAGATGCGCTTCAAGCGCTCGAAAATCTATCTGTCCGTCATTCCGGTCGTCGTGATCGGCTTGGCCATCGGCTTCATCGGCGCCGTGATGGGGATCGGCGGCGGCTTCATCCTGGTGCCGCTGTTGATCTATGTGCTGCGGGTGCCGACCTCGACCGTGATCGGCACCTCGATGGTGCTCACCCTGGTCACGATGGTGTTCGCCACCATGCTGCATGCCGTGACCAATCATCTGGTCGATGCGGTGCTGGCGCTGATCCTGATGGTCGGCGGCGTCACGGGCGCCCAGTTCGGCGCCCGTGCGGGGCAGAAAATCCGCGGCGAACATTTGCGGTTGCTGCTCGGGCTACTGGTTCTCGCCGTGGGCATTCGTTTCGCCGTTGAACTGGTGATCCGACCCGAGGATCTCTTCACCGTGCGGGAAACAGGAGTGACGGGATGACCGCACGCCTCGCCCGCACGCTTGGATGGCTTGCGCTGGGCGCGGTGCTCGCGGCGTCGCCGGTACGGGCCGAACGGCTGATCGTTTCGGTGTCCAACCACCGCGTTACCGTGACGCCCAACTATTCCGGCGAGGAACTCGTGCTGTTCGGCTCGGTGGAGAAGGACGCAAACACGCCGGCTAACCGCACTTATGATCTTGTGGTAACGGTGGCCGGCCCGCGCGCCGACATGGTGACGCGCCGCAAGGAGCGCCGGTTCGGGATCTGGATCAACACCGACTCCCGGCAGTTCCTCAAAGTGCCGACCTACCTGGCGCTATTTTCCAACCGCCCGTTCGACGCCATCGCCGCGCCCGAGGTGCAGCGGCGGCAGCAGCTCGGGCTGAACAACGTGCTGCTCACCCAGCGCGTCGGGCCTGACTATGCCGACGTCGTGCCGGACGATGCGTTCCGCAGTGCCTTCGTGCGGCTGCGCAAGCAGCACGGCCTCTATCGCGAGGAGACCTCGGCGGTGACGTTCCTGACGCCGACGCTGTTCCGCACCGGCATCCCGCTGCCTGCGGAAGTGCCGATCGGACTCTATAATGTCGAGATCAAACTGTTCGCCGAAGGTGCGCTGGTGGCCAAGACCGACACTGCGTTTGAAATCGTGAAAGTCGGCTTTGAGCAGTTCGTCGCGACTACCGCGCGCCAGAACGGGTTTGTCTATGGACTCGTCACTGCGTTCATGGCGCTGATGACGGGATGGATGGCCTCGATCGTGTTCCGGAAGGATTGACGCGGGCGGCGAGGCGCCATCCGCCTCGGCCTCGGCAACCCTCAGCCCGGACGGAAAACCGGCAACGCGATACTCACACTTGTGCCGCCACCCGCCGCCTCAGTGACTTCGATCGAGCCGCCATGGGCTTCGACCAGGCTGCGGACGACCGCGAGGCCGAGCCCCGCACCGCCGGTGGCGCGATTGCGCGAGGTCTCGAGGCGGTTGAACGGCTCCAGCATAGCGCGGCGCTGATCTGCGGGAATCCCGGGACCTTCGTCATCGACGATAACGAGGATGGTATCACCTTCAAGCCGGGTCCGAACATGTGCAACTCGACCGTATTTCACGGCGTTGTCGATCACGTTCGCGACGATGCGCCGCAGCGCCAACTGATCGCCGAGCACGAAAACGCCCTTGCTCGCTTCGTCAACCGCCACATCGACAGCATTGCCTTGGGCGCGCCGGTCGTCGACCTCGGCACCCACGAACGCCGAAAAGTCCACCATCTCCTGCGATAGCTGCCCGGCCCCCACGCGGCTCGACAACAGGGCATCGTCGAGCAAGCTGATCATGTCATCGATGTCGGCAATGGCTTTCTGCTGCTCGGCCGGATCGGGAATCTTTTCGACGCGAAGGCGCAGCCGTGTCGCAAAGGTTCGCACATCGTGCGCGATGCCGCCGACCAATGTCATGCGGGCGCGCAGCATCTCGTTCAGCCGCGCCTGCAGGCGATTGAATGCGGCGATGAGGGCGCGGATTTCCGGCGCGCTGCGGCGCGCGTCGGGAAGCGGCGGCGGATCGGCGGCGAGATCCACGCGATCCACGGCGGCGGCAAGCCGGGCGAGCGGCCTCGTCTCGCGCTGCATGACCAGTAGGGCCAGCAGGGCAACGATAGTTCCGAACAACCCCGCCCCGAAGCCGAGCGGCAGGCCGAGCCGGGTGACCGGCAGCCGGGTCGATGCGTCGATCACCAGCGTCTCTCCGGTGCGAAGTGCAACCCGAAGCTCGATTGCGTTGGCCATGAATTTGGTCAGTCGCGGAAACCGGCCGCGGGACGCGGCGGAGGACGCAGCAACCGTGACCTCGCGGCCGGAAAGTGCAGCCGCATACATCTCGCGAAGCTCGGGTCGAAGATCATTCGAAACCGGCTGCCCGGCTGCCGCAGCGGCAGGCTCGATCCGCACGGCGAATTGTGGTGACGATATCGCGCCGAGAACCTGCACCCGCGCCGCGGGATCAGACCGCTCGATCAAATCGGCGATGGCCGCGATCCGGCCGGGTGAGGGTCGCGCAAATTCATTTTCGCGGATCGATGTGAAATAAAAGACAGCAATGATAGCGATACTGACCGCCGAGAATCCAACGATGGCGATCAGCGCAAGCCGCGTCGCCAGCGTGAAGCGCAACATCACGACACCTGCTTCACGGCGGCCGTAAACAGATAGCCGCCGTTGCGCACCGTGGTGATGAGGTTGGACCCGGGAGACGCGGCGTCGAGCTTCTTGCGCAGCCGCGAGATCAGCATGTCGACGGTGCGGTCGAACGGTTCCGACGAACGCCCGCGCGTCCAGTCCAGGATCTGATCGCGCGTCAGCACGCGACGCGGTCGCAGCACGAAGCAGCCGAGCAAGTCGAATTCGGCGCTGGTAAGCTGCAGCGCTTCGGACGCGGAATCGCCGCGCTGCAGGCTGCGCGCATCCAGATCGATCACGAACTGATCGAAGGCATAGCGCCGGACCAGCGGCTTGGCCGGTGCCGCCCTGGCACGGCGCAGGATCGCACGCACTCTGGCCAGCAATTCGCGGGTTCCGAACGGCTTGGTCAGGTAATCGTCGGCGCCCATCTCCAGCCCGACCACGCGGTCGACCTCGTCGCTTTTCGCGGTCAGCATCAGGATCGGGAAATCCTCGTGGGCGCGTAGCCGCCGGCAGATCGACAGCCCGTCCTCACCGGGCAGCATCAAATCCAGCACCAGTAGATCGGGGCGCTGCCGCTGCAGCACTGTATCCATCGCCTTGCCGCTATCCGCGCATGCGACCTCGAACCCCTCCCGCTGCAGGAAATCGGCGATCATCCGGCTGATCTCCGGGTCGTCTTCCACAATCAGAATCAGCGGCGGAGGCGCGGTCATGGCGCATTCTGGACCACGCCGCGCACGGCGCAAGGCCGCCAGCGACGTTGTTACACACTGTTACACGCGATCGACAAAACGCTACGAACCGTTTCTCCGCGGCAATATCGCGCTGACAAAGCGGGCGCAGTCTCCACCGTACGGCCATCGCACCGGTAGCCGTTTACACATCGAGGAGACCGCGACCATGAAGAAGTTCGTCCTGCTGTCGGCGCTGGCCGGCACCCTTTCGCTCACCGCCATTGCCGAAGCCAGCGCCTGGACGCGATCGGCTTCCTCCAACGGGCCGCGCGGAGCATCGAGCCTGTATGTGTCCGGCGGCTGCGCCAATGGTACCTGCTCGCGCACCGCCACGCGCACCGGGCCTGCCGGAAACACCTACACCCGCCAGGGCACGGTCTCGCGCTACTGACCGCAAAGGCGATCACTCACGGCCGAAGCGCCCTGAGCGATCGCCTCTCCATCCCCGCAACCCATCTTCAGGAGATCACGATGCCCAGGTTTCCCTTATCTTCGATACCGCTTCGCGCGACGGTCGGCTTGTTTGTTGTATCGGCCGCGTTCGCGGGAGCTGCCGCAGCGCAGGCGCAGGTATCGGCGCAGATGCGCAGCGAAGCGACGGCGCTGATGCGGGTCTGCCGTGCCGATTACGTCCGCCTGTGCGGCGGCGTGCAGCCCGGCGGCGGGCGCATTCTGGCCTGCCTCCAGAGCCACACGAACGCACTCAGCGCCGCCTGCGCACAAGCCATGCCGCGCGCCCAGTCGCTCAAGGACGGCGCCGTCGCGGCCGGCGTGATGCCTAAATAGCAGGAGTGACGCATGGACCTTGCATCATTCCTCAGCCCCTCCGCCCGCGCCATGATCCTGGTTACCGCACTCGGCTTCATGGCGCTGGAATATGGCCTCGGTCGCCTCACGCATCGAAAGACGCATGATTGGCGGGAGAGCGCCGCGACGCTGGGCGTCGCGGTGGTGCAGAGCCTCATGCGCGTGATCGAGGCCGGCATCGTCGCGATCCCGTTCGCATTCGTCTATGAGCACCGGCTTTTCGAATTCTCGGCGACGAGCGCGCCGGCCCTGCTCGGATTATTTTTGGGCATGGAGTTTTTCTATTACTGGCAGCACCGCGCCTCGCACCGGATCCGCTGGATGTGGGCGACACATCGTGTCCACCACTCGGCGACCAGATTCAACCTGACGGCAGCGATCCGGCTCGGCTGGACCGGCAACATTTCCGGCAATTTCCTGTTCTTCCTGCCGCTGGCCTGGATCGGATTTCATCCGTTCGCGGTGATCGCGATGCTCGGCATCAACCTGATGTATCAGTTCTTTATCCACACCGAGCTTGCGCCGCGGCTGGGTCCGCTCGAGCTGGTACTGAATACGCCGGCGCATCATCGCGTGCATCACGCGTCAAACGAGCCCTGCCTCGACAAGAATTTCGGTGGCATGCTGATCATATTCGATCGCCTGTTCGGCACGTTTGCGGAGGCGCCGGCACAGGAAAGACTCCGTTACGGCCTGGTCGGCGGCAAGCCGTCTTTCAATCCGGTGCGGATCGCACTCGGCGAGTGGAGCGCGATGTTCCGCGATGTCCGGAAGGCGGCAGGCGTGCGGGCAAAGTTTAGGGCGATGTTCGGACCGCCGGGATGAAGCATTGCTTACTTTCCGACAAGAAATCCGATCCCCATCGCGACGACGCTGAGCAGCATCGCCGCGGTGGACAGCCATCCGAGCCAATAGAGCGGGCCCTTGATGACGTAGCGGTCCATCACGTCCTCGCGGCGAGCCATCAACATCAGCAGCACCATCACCGGCACGGCAAGCACGCCGTTGATGACCGCGCTCCAGTACAGCGCCGAGATCGGGTTGATCGGCGTGAAGTTCAGCGCGATGCCTATGCCAGCCGAAAGCGCCAGCACCGCGTAGAAAGCGGCGGCGGCCTTGGGCTTGCGCGCGAGCCCGACCGGCCATCGCCGTCCTTCCCCGACGGCATAGGCCGCGGCGCCGGCGAGCACTGGAACTGCCAGCAATCCGGTGCCGATGATGCCGAGCGCAAAAATCATTTCAGCGAATGCGCCGGCAATCGGACGCAGGGCTTCGGCCGCGTCCGCTGAGCTCTGGATATCGGTCTTTCCGGCCGCATGCAGCGTCGCCGCGGCGGTGACGATGATCGACAACGCAATCAAATTGGAGAACGCCATCCCGATGATGGTATCGGCGCGAATGCGGTTGAATTCCTGCTGCGCGCCGTGATGCCTTTCGACCAGCGGCCGCTTCGTGTTGTCGACGCGCTGGTCCTCGGCTTCCTGCGAGGCCTGCCAGAAGAACAGATACGGCGAGATCGTGGTGCCGAGGATCGCGACGATGGTGGTGAAATAATCGACGCTCCAGGTCGGGCGCGGAACGAGAACGCCGGCAAGCGCGTCGCCCCACGAAACGTTTGCAAAGGCAAGCGCGGCAACGTAGGCGAACAGGCTGAGCGTCAGCCATTTCAGCACCGACACGTAACGCTTGTAATCGAGGAAGATCTGCGCCGCGACCGAGGTCACGCCGAACAGCAGCACATAAGCGATGCTGTGGCCGCCGATCAGCAACTTGGTCGCGTCCGCCATGGCGCCAAGATCGGCGCCGATGTTGATGGTGTTGGCGATGAATAGCATCGCCACCACCACATTGAGCAACCATGGCGAATAATGCCGGCACACATTGCCCGCGATACCATGCCCGGTGACGCGGCCGACGCGTGCGGAGATTTCCTGGATCGCCGCCATCAGCGGAAATGTCAGCAGCATAATCCAGCCGATGCCGTAGCCGAGCTGCGCGCCGGCCTCGCTGTAGGTGCCGATCCCCGACGGATCGTCGTCGGACGCGCCGGTGATGAGGCCCGGCCCAAGCGCCTTCAACGCGTTGTGGAAGCGAAGCGGCCGGGCGGCCCCGCCCTCTGCATCCGGATTCGTATGGCCGGAATTCGTACGCTTCGGATGCTTCTTATTCGACCGTGTACGATTTGCCATGCCAGCGATCCACCGCAGCAACAACGAAGCTGACGGGGACAAGTTCCGGCGGACGGAACTCGCGCTAGGATGCTGGCCCACATGCTGCCAGCGTCACGCGGCGTGCAATGGCTCGATGATTGTTGCCACACCCGGCTCTAGAATCCGCAACCGCGGCCCAAAACCCAGCGTGTCGAAAGTAGCTCGCAGATCGGCCGCACTCTGGCGGAAATGCTTCCACCCTTCCGTATGTACGGGCACGATCACCGCATCTGGGAATGCGCGCGCGGTCTCGATCGTATCGTTGGTGTCCATCGTGATGTGGAAGGGGCCGCGGGTTTGCGCCGCGCCCGCGAACGGCAGCACCACACCGGCCTTGAACCGCTTCGCCACTTCCGCAACGCCGTCGTACCAGACGGTGTCGCCGCTGATGTAGATCGGGCGGCTGCCCGGCTTGCTCGACGAAACCACGAAGCCGATCACGTCGCCCGCCAGCGGTTCGATTCCCGCCGGACCGTGACGTGCCGGCGTCGCGGTGATGGCCAGCGAATGACCATTCTTGCCGGCCAGTTCGGTCGACGCCCACGGCGCAAAGCCTTCGGCGTGGCCGCCGAGCCGTTTTGCGCCAACCTCCGTCGTCAGCACGCGCTTGGCTGATTTGAGAAAATCGCGCCCCGAATGATCGAGATTGTCCGAATGCTGGTCATGGCTGAGCAGCACGGCGTCCACCTCGCCGATATCATGCGCGCTGACGGCAGGACCGACCAGTTTTTCCAGTTTCACGTGTGGCAGTTGATAGGCGCCGGGCTCGTCAAAGGTCGGATCGGTCAGCAGCCGGAAGCCGTCGACTTCGATGAGCGCGGTCGGGCCGCCGATCAGGGTGATGATTAGTGTCATGACTGCTCCTTCTATTTTGGCGTTTTCGAGCGAAGTGGATTCCGGTTCGCGCGAAGAAAACGCGTCAAAGTGAAAATTTAGAGCTTCGATTCTGATTTAGTCAGAACCGAAGCTCGGGATTGATCGGCCGCAGCGGGACGGGTCACCAGATAAATGCCGAGGGCTACGGGAATGATGCCAAGCAGGTCGCGCAATTCGACGTGTTCGCCGAGCACAAGGAAGGCGAACAGCATGCCGAGCGGCGGCATCAGGAAGTGATAGGCGCTCGCGGCCGTCGCGCCGCAGACCTTCAAGAGGTGAAACCAGAGCAGGTAAGCCAGGATCGATCCGCCGAGCACGAGGAAAGCGAACGCGCCGGCGAGCCGCGCGCTCGGCACGATGTCGCCGACGCTGGAAAACGTGAACGCAAGCGGCAGCAGCACGACGCCCGCGGCGAGATTCTGCACGCCATTGCCGACCCAGAGACTTCCTTTCGGCGCCAGCGCCTTGAACAGGATGGTGCCGGCGACGATCGAGGCCAAAGACGCAAGCGTAAACAGGATGCCGTGAAAACTATCTGTGCCGACCGACATGCGGTGCCAGACGATGAAAGCGACGCCGGAAATGCCGAGCAAAAGTCCCGCCACCTTGCGCCAGGTGAGCGCCTCGCCGAGAAAGGCCGCCGCAAGTACAGCAGTGAAAACTGGATTGGCGCTGACGATCAGGGCGCCAAGGCCGGCCGATATTGTCTGCAACCCGGTGTAGCCGAGGCCGAGATAGAGCGCGTTGTTGGCGACGCCGAGAATCGCGAAAATGCCGGCGTCGCGCCAGGTGAGCGAGGACCATGCCTCGCCGCGCAGCGCCGTGATGCCGAGGATCAGGATTCCCGCGAGCGAAAACCGCGCCGTGAGCAGGATCAGCGGCGGGCAGTCGGTGACGCCGACCTTGCCGGCGACGAAGGCAAAGCTCCAGAGCAGACAGAACAGGCCGATATAAAGCGGTAACAGATTGAAGCCGGCGCGGGGGACCGCGACCGAAGGGGCGAGTGACATGGACAGTCTCCTTCACCCGTGATCTAGGGCCGCACCTTGATATTTGGAAATTAAATGATAAACTGATGTCCAGTGGATTTATAAATGGAGCGTTCACATGCTCGATCTGGAGCTGCTGCGCAGTTTCGTGTCCGTCGTCGACGCCGGCGGCTTTACCCGCGCCAGCGAGCGCGTCCACCGCACGCAATCGACCGTCAGCCAGCAGATCAAGCGTCTGGAAGACGACATCGGCCAGGCGCTATTGAACCGCAACGGCAAGGACGTGACGCCGACGGAGGCCGGCGAGCGGCTGCTTTCCTATGCGCGGCGGCTGTTGTCGCTCGCCGAGGAAGCCCGCGACGTGGTGGCGCGGCCGGAAAGCGAAGGCGCGATCAAGCTCGGCATCCCCGAGGATTTCGCCGCCTATCGTCTCGCCAAATTGCTGGCGACGTTTGCGCGGTCACGGCCGGGCCTGCGGCTCGACGTGCGGGCCGACCAGAGCACGTATCTGCGACGCGACATCGAACGCGGCGACCTCGATCTGGCGCTCCTCAAGCGCGACGCCGGCGAGAAGGGCGCGATCGCGGTGTGGCCCGAACAGGTGCACTGGGTCACCAGCAAAACCCATCCCGTCGATATCGACGCTGGCTCGGTGCCGCTGATCGGCTTTCCCGCCGGCTGCCTCTATCGTTCGCGCGCGATCCATGCGTTGGAAAGCGCTGGGCGCTCCTGGCACATGGCCTATACTTCTTCTGGCCTCGCCGGCATCCAGGCCGCGGTCGCCGCGGGATTGGGATTGAGCATCCTCTCCGACATCGCGATCCAGGCCGGCCATCGCGTGCTCACGGCGAAAGACGGCTTTGCGCCGATCGACAAGACCGAACTGGCGCTGGTGGCCTCGCCCGATGCCAGCCCCGCAACGCTGCGGCTCGCCGACCGCCTCGCCGAGTTCTGCGACAGCGTCGACGCGAAGGCGGCGTAGCGAGCGTCGGGACCGCGCTCCCTCTCCCCGTTCTTTACGGGGGGTGAGGGGCTGCCTCCACGAGTATTGAAAGTGGTGAGACCTGTACCCCCTCACCCGGATTGCTTCGCAATCGACCTCTCCCCGCAAGCGGGGCGAGGTTACGGGAAGCAAGGCGCGAACTGATCGCTCAATAACACCTTGATGCCGCTATCGCGTGCAGCCTGTTGTCGCCGAGCACATGCGCCATCAGGGCCGGCGTCGGAAAAATCTTCGCAAACGCGGGATCGCGGATGCTCAGGCCGCCAGTATAGGCGCCGAAGGCGGGCATCACCGCGCGCTCGCCGTCACTGGCGAAGCATCGCCGCTCCATCGATCGTCCCCGGGTGGCGACGCGCGCCTTGGGATGCAGATGGCCGGCGATTTCACCTGCCGCCCCCGTTGGCTCATGACGGAACACGATCGGCCCGATCGCGACTTCGTTCGCCACCGTGCCGCCGAGGTCGGGCGGCAGGGCCGGATCGTGATTGCCGGAAATCCAGATCCAGTCGCGCCGCGCCTGCATCGCTGAGAGCGCGTCGCGATCCGGCGCCGACAGCCGCTGATGCGCATCGCGATCGTGAAAACTGTCGCCAAGCGCGATCACCATGCGCGGATCGTGCCGCGCGACGACGGCGGCGAGACGGCTCAGCGTCGCCACCGTATCGTAGGGCGGCAGCAGCACGCCGCGCGCGGCAAAGCTCGAGCCTTTTTCCAGATGCAGGTCGGAGACGACGAGCAGGCGCTGCTCCTGCCAGAACAGCGCGCCGGAGAGATCGGCGAGCATTGAGACGCCGGCAATTTCGAAGGCGCTTGAAGGTTTGATCGTGACAGATATTCTCTCCGTCATGGCCGGGCTTGTCCCGACCATCCACGTCTTTGTCTCGCAAAGAAAGGCGTGGATGCCCGGGACAAGCCCGGGCATGACGACGTGGATGGATCGCCCCGTAAACTCATTCGTATTCTCTATGACGCCTTACGACATCGCCTCTTTGATGAGTTCATCGGCGGCCTCCGCCAGCAACTCATCTCCCGCTTCGCCATAAACTGACTCGCGGCCGATTTCCAGCATCACGGGGACTGCGAGCGGCGAAACATGTTCGAGTTCCCGATGGGTGATTCGCCCGTGAATGCGCGAGAGCATACCACCCAGACGCTTGAGATCGAGCAGGCCTGTTGCGGCGTCGGCGCGCGCGGCGCGCAGCAGCACGTGGTCGGCCTGATGCTTACGCAGCACGTCGTAGATCAGGTCGGTCGAGAACAGCACCTGGCGGCGAGATTTTTCCTCGCCGGTGAAGCGCCGCGCGATCAGGCCGGAGATGATGGCGCAGGTGCGGAAGGTACGCTTCATCAACGCGGATTCGGCGAGCCACGCCTCGAGGTCGTCGCCCAGCATGTCCGGATCAAACAGCGCGTTGAGATCGAGCTTGCCGTGCCGGATCATGAACGACATATCGCCGAGACCCCATACGGCCAGCGCATATTCATTGGCGACGAAGCCGAGCGGCCGCACCCGCGCCCGCTCCATCCGCCGCGTCAAGAGCATGCCGAGCGTCTGGTGGGCCAGCCGGCCCTCGAAGGGATAGCAAACGAGGTAATGTTTGTTGCCGCGGGGAAAAGTTTCGATCAACAGCTCGCGCACACCCGGCACGCGGGAAAAATCCTTCTGCAGCGATAGCCAGTCGCGCACCTGATCGGGCAGCGCATTCCACGCGCGGCGGTCGTCGAGCAATTTGCGGACGCGTTCGGCAAGATAGGTCGAAAGCGGAAACTTGCCGCCCATGTAGGACGGCACTTTCGCGTCCTTGTCGTTGGCGCGCGAGACATAGACCACGTCCTCGGCGAGCGCCTCGTAGCGCACGACTTCGCCGCCGAATACAAACGTATCGCCGATGACGAGGCCTTCGATAAAGGCTTCCTCGATTTCGCCCAGCATCCGCCCGCCGCGGCCGAGCGCGCCGGTCGAGCCGGATCCACTGCTTCGCGAGCGCACCAGGCGGACCTTCAGCATGGTCTCTTCGACGATGGTGCCGACGTTGAGGCGATAGCTTTGCCTCACCTTTGGATTGGCGACGCGCCAGCGGCCCTGCTTGTCCTGCTTGATGCGGGCGAAGCGTTCGTAAGTCTTCAGCGCATAACCGCCGGTGGCGACGAAATCGACGACATCGTCGAAATCGTTTCGCGTCAGCGAGGAATAAGGCGCCGAGGTCAGGACTTCCTCGTAGAGCTCGTCGGAGAAAAACGGCTCACCGCAGGCGCAACCGAGCACGTGCTGCGCCAGTACATCGAGCGCACCGGTTCGGAGCGGCGGCGTATCTTGCGCATTCTCCGCAATGGCATCGATCGCGACACGGCACTCCAGCACTTCGAAGCGGTTAGCCGGGATCAGGACCGCACGCGAGGGCTCGTCGAGCCGGTGGTTGGCGCGGCCGATCCGTTGCATTAGCCGCGAAGAACCTTTCGGCGCACCGACATTGATGACGAGATCGACATCGCCCCAGTCGACGCCAAGGTCAAGCGACGACGTGCAGACCACGCCGCGCAGCTTTCCGGCCGCCATCGCGTCCTCGACCTTGCGGCGTTGCGCGACGTCGAGCGAGCCGTGATGCAGGGCAATGGCAAGGCCATCGTCGTTCATGCGCCAGAATTCCTGGAACAGCATTTCAGCCTGGCTGCGGGTGTTGACGAAGATCAGCGTGGTCTTGTTGCGCCGGATCAGGTCATACATTTCGCCGAGCGCATGGCGCGCGGTATGGCCGGCCCACGGCAGCCGCTCCTTTGTGTCGAGCATCTCGACGATGGGCGCCGCCGCGCCGCCGGCCACGACGATGTCGGCGGACACCTCCTTGCCTCCGCGCTGCGGCATCAGAAACCGTGCCAGCGATTCCGGCTCGGCCACCGTCGCCGAAAGGCCGATCGCGCGCATCTCCGGCGCCAGGCGCCACAGCCGCGCCAGGCCGAGCGACAACAGATCGCCGCGCTTGGAGGTGACCAGCGCGTGCAGTTCGTCTAGCACGATGCGTTTCAGCGAGGAGAACAGAAACGGTGCGTCGTCCGATGACAGCAGCAGCGCCAGTTGCTCGGGCGTTGTGAGCAGGATATCCGGCGGATAACGCCGCTGCCGTTGCCGCCGCGACACCGGCGTATCGCCGGTGCGGGTCTCGACCTTGATCGGCAGCCCCATCTCGGCGATCGGCGTCTCCAGATTGCGGGCGATGTCGACCGCGAGCGCTTTGAGCGGCGAGATGTAGAGGGTGTGGAGGCCGCCGGTGCGTTTGACGCTGCGACCGGTGGAGATGACCTTGCCGCTTGCGATATGTGCTCCCTCCCCCCTTGCGGGGTCCGAGGCGAGCGAAGCTCGCTCTCGAGGCTGGGGAGAGGGGTAAGCCGCAGGGTTCGGTGTATGTGGCCACCCCTCTCCCCACCCCTCCCCCGCAAGGGGGGAGGGAGAAGCACGCACTGCCGTTGAGGATACACTCAGCTCCACCAGCGTCGGAAGGAAACCGGCCAGCGTCTTGCCGGCGCCGGTTGGCGCGATCAGCAGCGCGGAGTGGTCATCCCGGGCTTTGGCCAGCAGATCAAGCTGATGCTCACGCGGCGACCAGCCGCGCGAGGCGAACCAACGCCGGAAGCGGTCTGGCAAGAGCGCAGCCGTTTCAAGCGGCGTGAGGGGCAAGGGATCGAGCGACGGCACGGCAAAGAGGTAAGCCGTCAGGGAGGGTTCGTCGAGGGCCTAGGAAGTCACCTCGCCCCGCTCTTCGCGGGGAGAGGTCGGCGCGTCGCGCCGGGTGAGGGGCTTTCTCCGCGAGTTCGTTTGTTATCGTCTGCGCGGAGAGAGCCCCTCACCCCGACCCTCTCCCCATGAAGAACGGGGAGAGGGAGAGGTAGCCCTACTCCGTCACCGGCTTGTCGGAGATATCCCAGTCCTTGCCGTTGAAGATCGAGATGTAGAGCGTCTTCATCGGCGTGTAGTCCTCCGGCGTGTAGCTATAGGTCACGCCATCCAGCATGTAGGGGGAATGGAAGCCCGCCAGTGTCGTGGCCTGCTTCAGAACGTTGGCGCGGGTGAGCTCGTCGTCGCAACGGCGCAGGATCTCCGCCATCGCCACCACCTGGCCGTAACCGGCAAAGGCGATGGTGTTATCAGGATCGACATTGGGCAGATATTTTTTGCGCAGCTCCTCGAACGCCATCACGTCCGGGTCCTTCTCGAAGCGCGGCACGCCGACTTCCTTGGCGTAGCGGATGGCAACGATGCCGGTGGCATTCTCGAAACCGGCGGCACTGAGAATCGACCGGCCCGTCGATCCCGCCGACAACAGATGCAGCGGCTTCCAGCCGAGTTCAGCGACTTTCCGGATCGACTGCGACGACGCCTTGCCGGTCGAGATATTGTAGAAGACGTCAGCGCCGGACTTAGAGAGATTGATGATCTGCGAATCGATCGTCGGTTCGGTCAGATCGTAGGTCTGCTCCATGATCACCTTGGCGGTGCCGCCTGCATCGGCCAGCACCTTCTTGAAGGGCGCCAGAAAATCGCGGCCGAAATCATCGTTCTGATAGAGGATGCCGATTTTCGCATTCGGTTTCACGCTCACGACATGCTTGGCGAGAATGCGCGCTTCCGTCGGATAGAGCGGCAGGCCCGCCATGGTCCATTTGAAGTTCTTCGGATCGTTCCATTTTGACGCGCCGGTATTGAGCAGCAGTTGCGGCACGCCCTTCGAATTGAGATATTTGTGCACGGCGGTCTGCGGGGCGGTGCCGAGCGAGCCGTACAGCGCCAGCACTTCCTCCTGTTCGACCAGCCGCCGCGTCGCCTCCACACATTTCGGCGCGCTGTAGCCGTCGTCCATGGTCAAGAATTTTACCTTGCGCCCATTGATGCCGCCCTTCTCGTTCAGCATCTGAAAATAGGCTTCGCCGACGCGGCCGAGCACGCCGTAGAGCGAGCCGGGCCCGGAATGGGGTACGGTCTGCCCGATCTTGATTTCGGTGTCGCTGGCGCCCGGATCGTATTTTTTTTCGGCGGCCCAGACGAAGGGCGCGGGCAGCGTTGATGCAAAAGCGGTAGCGAGCGCGGTGGCGCCGAATTCACGGCGGGTTTGTTTCTTGTTCATTGTTGTTTCTCCCTTGGTTGCGCGCCATGATCTACATTCCCAAGACCTCGGCAATAGCCAACTGACGGCCATGCCGCTTGCGATGTCCACCTCATTTCGCAAGGCGGAAATCGTAGCGTCTAGACTCAAGTTTTGGCGGCGACGGCGACCAGACCGGGAACGGGAGCGTTGTCCTCATTGCGGGCGGAGCGATCTTCCAGCAGGGATAATTTGAGGCCCGCGCCCTCGACCGACGCGCGCAGGTAAGCGGCAGCATGGGCGTAGCGCAGCCCGTGGCCGATGATGACGCCTTCTCCGTCATGGGTCTCGGCGGTGAAAGCAAGCAGGCCACCCGGCGCAAGCACACGCGCGGCTTCAGCCAGGACGGCTGCGAGGTCGGCAACATAGACCATCGCGTCCGCAGCGAGAATGAGATCAGCGCTAGCGACTGGCCTTGCGCGCAGGCCCTGCAATATATCCGCGACTTCCAATTCTCCGTACAGCCCTGTACCGCGCGCCCGCTCGATCATGCGCGGCGACAGATCGATGCCGATGAAATGATCGACTTCCCTAGCAAACGCCGACGCCGCGAGCCCGGTGCCGCAGCCGAGGTCGATGGCGCGCTTGAAGAATGCCGGCTTGCGCGCCGCTGATCGCACCGACAGCACCGCCTTGAACAGCAGCGCCGGGCCGCGATAGCCGAGATCGCCGACAAGTGAAGCTTCGAACCGCGGCGCATATTGGTCGAAAAGAGTTTGCACATAGGCCTGCGACATGCCGGCCAATGGCTCGGCACCGAGCCGCATCAAGCGAAGCCCGGCGCCGTGACGGTCGCCGGGATCGCTGGCCTGGGCCTTGCGGAACGCGGCAACAGCCGCCTCCCGCTCACCGAGCTGCTCGCGAATATCGGCGAGCGTGAACCAGGCGGAGCTGAAATTCGGCGCCAGTTCGATCGCCTGCAAGAGCAGATCGGCAGCGGCGGGCAGATCGCCCTTCAATTGAAGATCGCGCGCGAATTCGAACCGGCGGTCGGCCATCAGATCGCCGGAGGACAGAAAAAGGCGGGCAGGCATGGGTTCCGAAGCTTGTCATTGCCTGGCTTGCCGACTTCGCTGAAGCTACGCCGGCCTGACACTAGAGTGCCCGGCGAAGCCTTGGCGTAGCCGGGACCCGGCAATCCATCAAGAAAGATTCTTCCGGGAGATGGATACGCGGGTCAAGCCCACGCATGACAGTAAAATTCGTCGTAACGCCTCCTATATAACCGGAATGCGCCCGCACGACATCCTGTTGCCAGTTGCCGCCGGCCTGTGCTGCAAGCCGGGCGGCTTCCATATCGACCCCGTTCGCCCGGTCGAGCGCGCCGTGATTACCCATGGCCATTCCGACCACGCGCGCCCCGGCCATGGCGCTGTGCTCGCCACGCAGGAAACGCTCGACATGATGCGGCTGCGCTATGGCGACAATTTTGCGGGCAGCACGCAGGCGATTCGCTATGGCGAAGAGATCCGCCTCGGCGACGTCAAGATCAAGTTTCACCCGGCGGGCCACGTACTGGGCTCGGCACAGATCGCCGTTTCCTGCAAGGACCTCTGCATCGTTGCGTCCGGCGATTACAAGGACGCCGTTGACCCGACCTGCACGCCGTTCGAGGTGGTGCCCTGCGACGTCTTCATTACCGAGGCCACCTTCGGCCTGCCGGTGTTCCGCCATGGCGACGCGGCGGATGAGGTGAAAAAGCTGCTCGCCTCGGTCGCGCTGTTTCCGGAACGTGCGCACCTGGTCGGCGCCTATTCGCTCGGCAAGGCGCAGCGCGTGATCGCGCTGCTGCGCGAGCAGGGCTACGACGCGCCGATCTATCTGCATGGCGCGATGGAAGGGATCACGCGCTATTATGAGAGCCGCGGCGTCGCGCTCGGCGAGCTGCGGCTGGTGAGGGGCATGAAGAAGGCCGACCTTGCCGGCACCATCACGCTGGCGCCGCCGACGGCCACTTCTGATATTTGGACGCGGCGTTTCCCCGATCCGGTCACGGCGTTCGCCTCGGGCTGGATGCGGGTGCGGGCGCGCGCCCGACAGCGCGGCGTCGAACTGCCGCTGGTGATATCCGACCACGCCGACTGGGACGGCCTGACCGCGACCATCGCGGCCACCGGCGCCGGCGAGGTCTGGGTCACGCATGGGCAAGAAGACGCGCTGGTGCATTGGTGCAAAACGCGCGGGCTCGCCGCACGGCCACTCGATCTGGTTGGCTACGGTGACGAGGAAGAGCACGAGGTGGTCACGGTCGACGGGGCCGAGGCATGAACCGCTTTGCCGAACTGCTCGATCGTCTTGCCTACGAGCCCGGCCGCAACAACAAGCTGCGGCTGATCACCGCCTATTTCCGCGACACTCCCGATCCCGACCGTGGCTACGCGCTGGCGGCGCTGACCGGCGCGCTGTCGTTCAAACATGCCAAGCCGGGGCTTGTTCGTGATTTGATTATGGATCGTGCCGATCCGGTGTTGTTCGGACTGTCTTACGATTATGTCGGCGATTTATCCGAGACAGTCGCGCTGATGTGGCCGAAGGACGGTGACCACTACGGCGAGTCTTTGCTGGGCCACCCCTCTCCCCAGCCCTCCCCCGCAAGGGGGGAGGGAGCGCAGTTGGGTGCTGGGCTGCCAGCGCGAACAAAATCTAAAGGCACAATCGAGACTCTCGCCGTTCCCTCCCCCCTTGCGGGGGAGGGCCAGGGAGAGGGGTACCACACGGGTAGTCTCGATAATGACGCCCTTCCTCCAACCAGCCACAACAACCCGCCGCCTCCAACTCTCTCCGAAGTCGTCACCATCCTTCGCACGCTCGGCAAGACCGAACTGCCAAAACAGCTCGCGCGCTGGCTTGACGAGCTCGACGAGACCGGCCGCTGGGCGCTGTTAAAACTCGTCACCGGCGCGATGCGGATCGGAGTTTCGGCGCGGCTGGCGAAAACGGCCGCAGCGGCGTTGGGGGACAAGGATCCGCATGAGATCGAATTGATCTGGCCGGGGCTCGCCCCGCCCTATCTCGAGCTGTTCGCCTGGCTGGAAGGCCGCGGCGAAAAACCGGTCAACCGCGATCCGGCGCCGTTCCGCCCGGTGATGCTGGCGCATGCGATCGAGGACACGGATTTCGCCAGTCTCGATCCAGCCGATTACATCGCGGAATGGAAATGGGACGGCATTCGCGTGCAGGCGGTCGCCGGCCGCGACGAGCGCGGACACATGCAGGCACGGCTCTATTCGCGCACCGGCGAGGACATTACAAAAAGCTTCCCCGATCTCGTCCCGTCACTGCATCTGCCCGGCGCAATCGACGGCGAGCTCTTGGTGCTGCGCGAGGGACGGGTGCAGACCTTCAACGTGCTGCAGCAGCGGCTGAACCGGAAAGTGGTCTCACCGAAATTGATCAAGGATTTCCCGATTCACCTGCGCGCCTACGACCTGCTCGGCGATGACGAGAATGACCTGCGCGAATTGCCGTTTGTCGAGCGCCGCGAGCATCTGGAGAAATTCGTCAGGAAACTGAACGACCCGCGCATCGATTTGTCGCCGACGATTGCCTTCAATAGCTGGGACGCGCTGATGGCCGCGCGCGCCGATCCCGCAAATGCCGGCGCGGGAGAGGACGCTGATGCCGTCGAGGGCGTGATGCTCAAGCGCCGCGACGCGCCCTATCTGCCGGGCCGACCCAAGGGGCAGTGGTGGAAGTGGAAACGCGATCCCCACATCATTGACGCCGTCTTGATGTATGCGCAGCGCGGCCACGGCAAGCGCTCGTCCTATTATTCGGACTACACCTTCGGCGTCTGGACCAATGGCGAGGAGGGCGAGCAACTGGTGCCGGTCGGCAAGGCTTATTTCGGCTTCACCGACGAAGAGCTGCTGCAGATCGACCGCTTCGTCCGGCGCAACACCACGGAAAAATTCGGTCCCGTCCGCCATGTCGTGCATGAGCCGGACCAGGGCCTGGTGCTGGAAGTGGCCTTCGAGGGACTGCAGCGCTCACCGCGGCACAAATCCGGCATCGCAATGCGGTTTCCGCGAATCAGCCGGCTGCGCTGGGACAAGCCGCCGCGCGAGGCCGACCGGCTGGAGACGCTGGAGCGGATGCTGAAGGACGTGACAGCAAATTAACATTCCGAAGGCGTATGGCGGCCATTGACCGACATCAACGGGTTCCCCATGTGCCCCGCCGTGCCTATAATGGGCACGACCCGCGAGGAGAAACCGATGCCCAACGACGTCAGAGACCTGCCGGCCAGCAATGACGGCCTGTACCGTTTTCTCGGCGGCTCGCCGCTGTCGGTGGCGTTCCGGCTGATCCTGTTGTCGATCCTGGTCGGCGTGGTGCTCGCCGCCATCGGTTTCGATCCCTGGAACATCGTGCATAGTATCCGCATGCTGTTCCAGCGGCTGTGGGATCTCGGTTTTGACGCCGTCAACTGGCTGTGGCGCTATTTCCTGCTCGGCGCCGTGATCGTGGTCCCGATCTGGCTGCTGTCGCGGCTGTTCGGCGCCCCGCGTGGGCGCTAGTCACTCATTGGGCGGTGGCAGCCGATGCAATTGCAATTTGTCGGTTGCGGTGACGCGCTCGGCTCCGGCGGCAGGTACAATACCTGCTTTCACGTCACGGGTAGCAGGGTCAATTTCCTCATCGATTGCGGCGCGTCGTCGCTGCCGGCGCTGAAGCGCCTTGGCATTGCGCGCGATGCGATCGATCTGATCCTGATCACGCATTTCCACGGCGACCATTTTGCCGGCCTGCCGTTTCTGCTGCTGGACGCGCAGTTCACGCGCCGCTTCCGCCCGCTCGTCATTGCCGGACCGCAAGGCATCGACGCGAAACTTGCCAACCTGATGGAAGCGCTATTCGAGCATTCCTCCAAGACAAAGCAGCGTTTTGATCTCTCGGTCGTCGCACTTGAACCGGAGCAAAGCCGTACGTTCGGCGAGGTCAAGGTCACGCCCTATCCGGTGGTTCACGGCGAATCCGGCGGGCCATTCCTGGCCTATCGGGTCGAGGCCGAAGGCCGCGTCATTGCCTATAGCGCCGACACCGAATGGACGGAGACGCTGATCCCGGCGGGGCGCGACGCCGATCTGTTCGTCGCCGAGGCATATTACTTTGATAAAATCGTCAAGAACCATCTCAGCCTGAAAACGCTCGCAGCGCGTCTGCCCGATATCAACCCGAAACGGCTGGTGCTAACGCATATGAGCGACGACATGCTCGGGCGGCTGGGCGAACTGCCCTACACGGCCGCCTATGACGGCATGGTCGTCGAGCTCTAGGTATGCATTCGCCCCTAGCTCCATCGAAAGTCACGACAGCACAGGTGTTTGCCATCGCCGGTCCCGCGATGGTCGCAAACCTGACCACGCCGCTGATCGGCATCGTCTCGACCACCGCAATCGGCAGGCTCGGCGACGCCACGCTGCTCGGCGGCGTGGCCTTGGCCTCGGTGCTGTTCGACTGCATGTTCTGGCTGTTCGGGTTCCTGCGCATGAGCACGGTCGCCTTTACGGCACAATCGCTCGGCGCTGGCGAGACGTCGGAATTACGCGCGATCCTGATGCGCGGATTGATCGTCGCGGCGCTGGTTGGCACGGCGCTGATCGCCCTGCAGATTCCGCTCGCCACGGTTCTGCTGAACGCGATGGGTGGCAGCGAGGGCGTCACGCGCGCGGCCAAGACCTACTTCATCATCCGGATCTGGTCTTCGCCGCTAGCGCTTGGCAATTATGTCGTGCTGGGATGGTTGATCGGGCAGGCCCGGGCCAAACTGGCGCTCGGCATGCAGATCACAATCAATCTCATCAATGTGGCGGCGACAGTCGTGTTGGTGCTGGTGTTCGACCTTGGCATCGCCGGCGCTGCAATCGCGGCGCTGATCGCGGAGGCCGCAGGCCTCCTGCTCGGCTTGCTGATCGCGCGCCACCTTTCGAAAGGGCAATTCGCGGCTTCCCGCGCGTTGCTGTTCGACCGCACCAAGCTGATGCGCATGCTTTCGGTCAACCGCGACATCATGATCCGCACCGCGTCGCTGATCACAGCATTTTTGTTCTTCACCGCACAGGGCGCACGTGCCGGCGATCTGACGCTCGCCGCCAATGCCGTGCTTAATAATTTTCTGCTATTCAGCGCGTTTTTCCTTGACGGCCTGGCCAACGCCGCCGAGCAACTCTGCGGCCGGGCCTATGGCGCCCGCAACAAGGCGGCTTTCGCAGGCGCCGTCAAGCTCGTCGTCATGTGGGGCTTTGGCTTCGCGCTCGCGGTCGCCGCCTGTTTCCTGCTGTTCGGGCCCACGTTTGTCGACATCATGACGGCAAGCGCGGAGGTGCGGCGCATCGCGCGCGACTATCTGCCGTTCGTGATTTTTGCACCGCTGCTCGGCGTGTTCGCCTTTGCCTTTGACGGCATCTATATCGGCGCCACCTGGGCGCGTGACATGCGCAATCTCATGGTGGCTTCGCTGGTGATCTTCCTCGCCGCGTGGTTTGCGCTGCGGTCGTTTGGCAATGCCGGACTGTGGGGCGCGCTACTAGTTCATTACGCCGCGCGCGGTGGACTGGAGGCGCTGCGGTATCCGGCGCTGTTGCGGAAATCGTTTGCGTAGCCCGGATGGAGCGCAGCGAAATCCGGGCCCTCCCCACGCGGTGACCTTATTCCCGGATTGGCGGAGCCTGTCATCGGGCGCGCATTCGCGCGACCCGTTGGCTCCATCCGGGCTACGAAAATCCGTCGAGTATCACCTCACCGGCCAGTCCTCTGCCGTGATCGTCGCAGCATCCGCGCCGACGATTTCGGACAGCGAGTCGCGCCCCGTGCGCAGCAAGGTCGAGGCGAGATCATTTTTGATGTCGTCGACGAGACCAAGCCCCTTGTAGACCAGCGACGAATAGATCTGGATCAGGCTGGCGCCGGCGCGGATTTTCGTCAGCGCCGCGCCGCCGGAATCGATGCCGCCGACGCCGATCAACGGAAACGCGCCCTCGGTGCGGACATAAGTCTCCGCCACCATGCGGGTCGATAGTCGAAACAGCGGCCGTCCGGACAAGCCGCCCTGCTCTTTCGCGCGGGCCTGCTCGCGCAGGGATGAAGGGCGCGCCAGCGTGGTGTTGGCCACGATCATGCCGTCGACACGGCGCGAGCGCGCGATGTGCACGACGTCGTCGAGTTCGGCGAGGCTGAGATCGGGCGCGATCTTGAGCAACACCGGTGAATCGCCGGCATTCTTCCGCACCCGCTCGCGCGCATCGATCACCTTGGCGAGCAGTTCGTCGAGCGCTGCCGCTTGCTGCAAATTGCGCAGGCCCGGCGTATTCGGCGAGGAGACGTTGACGGTGAAATAGCTCGCAACCGGCGCAAAGGTCTCGATCAGCTTGACATAATCGGCGACACGGTCGGGCGAATCCTTGTTCGCCCCGACGTTGACGCCGATAATGCCGCCATGGTGGGCGCGCGCCGCAAGCCGGCGCAATGCGGCTTCGGCGCCGTCATTGTTGAAGCCCATGCGGTTGATCACGGCTTCATCCCGCTCGAGCCGAAACAGCCGCGGCCGCGGATTGCCGCCCTGCGGTTTCGGTGTCACGGTGCCGATTTCGACAAAGCCGAACCCGAGCCGCAACAGCGCGTCGGGCACTTCCGCGCTCTTGTCGAAGCCCGCGGCCATGCCGATCGGATTGGGAAAATTCAGGCCGAAGGCGCGCACCGCCAGTTTGTGGTCGTCGGCGCGCGGCTTGACCGACGGCAGCAGCCGCAGGCCCTGGATCGCCATGCGGTGCGCGTCCTCCGGATCGAACCAGCGCAACAGCGGCAGCGAAAAGGCGTCGAACGCGCGGATCACGGGAGTAGCTCCGGAATCTCGTGCGTGCCATCGGAGCGCGCGCGAATATCGAGGATGGCCGTCACCGCGCCGAGATCGAGTTCGCCGTAAAGATGCGGGAACAGTTCGTCGTTGCGCGAACGCTCCCAGCGCAGCGCATCGCCCAGCGCGTCGGCATCGACCGCGACGAGAAACAGCCCTCTCTGGCCGAAATAATGCTTGCGCGCGGTCTCCGCGACCTGGGAGGCGGTCGAGAAATGAATGAAGCCGTCGCGCAGATCGTCGCTGCTACCCCGGTAGACTCCCTGCCGTTCGGCCTCGCGCCAGGCCGAGGCGGGAGTGATTTTATAGATCGTTGGCACGGCTTTCCGGACTTCCTGCTTGTCGTTGAGTCTCTTGGGATTTTCCCGGAAATGGCCGGGCTGGCGACCGACCGTAAAGGCGGCCTGCGCCTAACTCAAGCGCTGCGGCGACAGAGTTCGGCTGGAAGGTTTGCGCAAACCGGCCGAATGAGGCAATAATTCCTAGATAGCTTCAGGGATTTTCGATGGCCCGGCAGGCCAAGGCGCAACGCATTCTGACCCATACCCAGATCTGGACCGCGCTCGACCGGCTGGCGGAACGCGCGGGCATGTCACCCTCGGGTCTTGCCAAGCGCGCCGGCCTCGATCCCACCACGTTCAACAAATCCAAGCGCATCGCCGCCGACGGCCGCGAACGCTGGCCGTCAACGGAATCCGTTTCCAAGGCGCTGGCTGCGACCAATTCGTCGATTGAGACCTTCATGCAATTGATCGGCGACGGCGCGCGCGGCCAGCAGTCGGTGCCGCTGCTCGCGCTTGCGCAAGCCGGCGGCGGCCATTTCGACGATTCCGGCTTTCCCGCCGGCAAGGGCTGGGACGAGGTGGCGCTGCCGTCGGCCGGCGACGAGCACGCCTACGCGCTGGAAATCTCGGGCGACGCGATGAAGCCGACCTATCGCGACGGCGACATCATCGTGGTATCGCCGGGCACGCCGATCCGGCGCGGCGATCGCGTGGTGCTCAAGACCTCGGACGGCGAAGTGATGGTCAAGGAATTGAAACGCCGGACTACCAAGACCCTGGAACTGCAGTCACTCAATCCAGCGCATGCCGATCGCACGCTTGACGCCGAAAAGGTCGCCTGGATCGCCAGGATCGTGTGGGCGAGCCAGTAGGACTGCCCTTCCGTGACGGACGTGCTGAGCGACCTGCTGCAACATTCCCTTCGCATCGTGTTGTGCGGAACCGCCGCCGGGACGACGTCTGCGGCCCAACGGGCCTACTACGCGCACCGGCAAAACAAGTTCTGGAAGGTCCTATACGAGACAGGGCTGACGCCGGAGCAGCTGCAGCCGCATCAATATCGCGATCTGCTGCAGTATCGGATCGGACTGACGGATCTCGTAAAAGCGGGCGTGGGCATGGACCGTGCGACCCTGCCAAAAATGACGGCAGCGGATCGCGCCCGGTTGAGCAATGCGGTCGCGACATTTCGTCCGCAATTCCTCGCATTCACCAGCAAGACGGCCGGACAGAAATTCTTCGACGGCAAGCGAGACTATGGCGAGCAGCTAGAACTCATCGGCGATACCAGGGTGTGGATATTGCCGTCGACCTCGGGTGCCGCCAATGGAAGCTGGCGCCCGGAAGTCTGGCACCGATTTGCGGATGCGGTCAGGGCGATGCGCTGATGGAGTCGCAGTAGGGGCTTTTCCTTCTCCCCTTGTGGGAGAAGGTGGCGTAGGCGGCCGCCGTACTTAGAAAAAGGACGCCGATGCTTTGCATCGGCTATGGACGCGCAGCGGCAGCGAGACGGATGAGGGGTCTGTCTCCGCGGAGAGAACCCCTCATCCGGCGCTTCGCGCCACCTTCTCCCACAAGGGGAGAAGGGAAGAAAACTTACGTCGCGTAGTCAGGCTCTTTCCGATCCAGCATCCGCTTCAACGCATCGAAATGCCGCTGGGCCGGGGTTGGGCCTTTGTAGAGATGATCGTCCTTGTAATCGCGCTTGGTTTTCTCCACCACGGGCGCCGGAAGCTGCTTCAGTTTCTGGCCGGTCCACATCGCATAAATCTGCACCTGGGCGGCGCGCTCGACGTAGTAGAGCATGTCATAAGCTTCGGCGACGGTGGCGCCGACGGTGGAGATGCCGTGATTGGCCATGAACAGCACCGTCTTGTCGCCGATCACTTTTGCAAGCCGCGCGCCTTCGGCGGGATCGAGCGCCGGGCCGGTGTACTCGTCGTCATAGGCAATGGCGCCGGACAGTCCGACCTCGGTCTGGCCGATTTCCTTGATGCGGGGGTCTTCGAGCCGCGTCAGCGCGCTGGCGTGCGGCATGTGGGTATGAAATACGGCCTTGGCCTGCGGCAGCGCCTTGTGGATCGGCGCATGGATGCAATAGCAGGACCGCTCCACCTCGCCCTCGCCGCGCTTGATCTCGCCGTCGTCGATGCCGACTTCCATGAAGCAGGAAGCCGTGACCTCGGACCAATGCGTGCCGAACGGGATCTGGTAGTAGCGGTCGCTCTTGCCCGGCACCACCAATGTCAGATGGTTGAAGATGCCTTCGGAAAATCCCTGGATAAAGGCCAGCCGGTGCGCGGCCGCGAGATCGACCCGCGCCTGCCATTCCTCGGCGCCGTACTCGCTGAGCGTCTGTGGCGAAACCCTGAACTGCATGAGCTTTCTCCCTGATGCGCTTTTTGCCGGCCCCTCGGCGGAGGCTTTGACGGCTGTTATGCGCAATAGTGTAGCGCAATCAGGCGCCGCCATGGCTGAAATTGCGGAGGGCCTGCCATCCCGGTTTGCAGGGTAGAAAGCGGCGATCTCTCCCTACGCGCTCCTTGCCAGCGCGCCGTCGATCATGTTCACGGCGTTCGCAATGCCGTACACCGCGACGAACGAGCCGAAGCGCGGGCCCTTCTCCTGGCCGAGCAGCACCTGGTAGAGCATGTTGAACCAATCGAGGGAGACGCCGGGCCGGCCGTCCTTGCCCTTCTTGACAGGGTCGAGGAACGGCTCGCGGCGGCCGATCTCGTAGACCACGTTCTGGATGTCCTCGGCGCTCGATCCCGCCGGCAATTGCGACAGCGCATCGCGCAGGTCCTGGAGCGCGGCGCGCTCGCTGTCGGTCGGCTCGCGGAACTTCTTGGTCGGCGCCACGAAGTCGCGATAGTAGTTGATGGCGTAGCCGACCATCGCGTCGAGCTTCGGATGCGTCTGCGGCGTCACGCCCGGGCGATAGCGCCCGATGAAACCCCACAGCGTCTCGGCATTTTCCGCATTTGACGACGACACCAGCGTCAGCAGGAGCTGGAAGGTGACCGGCATATCCGCCTTCGGCGGCTTACCGGAATGGATGTGCCAGACCGGATTGGCGAGCTGCTGCCTGGCATCCTGCCGCGGAAAACCGTCGAGGAATTGCTGGTAGTCATCGACATTGCGCGGGATGACGTCGAAATACAGCCGCTTTGCCGCCTTCGGTTCGCGATACATGAACAGCGACAGCGACTCCGGCGAGGCATAGCGCAGCCATTCGTCGATGGTGAGCCCGTTGCCCTTCGACTTCGATATCTTCTGGCCCTTTTCATCGAGGAACAGCTCATAGTTGAAGCCCTCGGGTGGCGTGCCACCGAGCGCCGCGCAGATCTTGCCGGACAGCTTGACGGAATCGATCAGGTCCTTGCCGGCCATTTCATAGTCGACGCCGAGCGCGAACCATCGCATCGCCCAGTCCGGCTTCCATTGCAGCTTGCAATGCCCGCCGGTGACCGGCACCGTGACGCGCTCCTTGGTCTCGGGATCGTCATAGGAGACCGTGCCGGCCTTCACATCATGCTCGACGATCGGCACATACAGCACCATGCCGGTGCGCGGACAGATCGGGAGGAACGGCGAATAGGTCGCGGCGCGTTCCTCGCGCAAGCTGGGCAGCATGATCTTCATGACGGCTTCGAGCCGTTCCAGCATACGCGACAGCGCAGCGTCGAACCTGCCCGACGTGTAGTAGTCGGTCGAAGAGGCGAATTCGTAGTCGAAGCCGAAGGTGTCGAGGAACGCGCGCAGCCGTGCATTGTTGTGCGCGCCGAAACTGTCATGGGTGCCAAACGGATCGGGTACCTTTGTGAGCGGCCGGCCGAGATGCTGTTCCAGAAGCTCCTTGTTCGGCACATTGTCCGGCACCTTGCGCAGGCCGTCCATGTCGTCGGAGAACGCGAGCAGCCGCGTCTTGATCTTGTCCTCGGTCAGCACGCGGAAGGCATGGCGCACCATGGTGGTGCGCGCGACCTCGCCGAAGGTGCCGATATGCGGCAGCCCCGATGGGCCGTAGCCGGTCGAGAACAGCACCTCGTCCTTCGGGTTCTTCTTCAACCGCGCGACAATGGCCTTGGCCTGCTCGAACGGCCAGGCGTTGGATTGTTCGGCGAGCGCACGCAAATCGCTCGGGTTGGCGGCAAGGTCGATGACGGACATTTTAGAGGCTCTCTCCGGGGCCGGGAAACGGCCGGTTATAGCCGTCATTGCGAGCGAAGCGAAGCAATCCATTTCGCGGCGTATTGAGCCATGGATTGCTTCGTCGCTTTCGCTCCTCGCAATGACGACGTCTCCGATGTCATTCCGGGATGGTGCGCAAGCACCACACCCGGAATCTCGAGATTCTCAGGGGCGCAAGGGGCGGCCCATAGTTCGATGCTGCGCATCGCCCCGGAATGACGTCTAAAACGGACTGATCGAAAAATACCGCAGCCACAGATCGGTGAAGCGGCCTTTTTCCCAGATCCGGAACAGCGCCCAGTTCAGCGATGTCCGCAGCAAATCGTTGCCCTTACGGACGGCGATGCCGATGCCTTCGCCGAAATAGCGGCTCTCGACAAAGGGCCCGCCCGAGAACGCGCAGCATTCGGCCGAATCGGTGCCGTTGATCCAGAACGCGAGCGAGATCGCGTCGCCGAAGATGAAGTCGACCTCGCTACGCCGCAAGGCCAGCCGCAGCGCGTCGTCGTTCGGATAAGATTTGATCTCGGCGTCGGTGAACATCGCCTTCAGATAGGCCTCGTGCGAGGTGCCGGCGATGACGCCGACCTTCTTACCTTCGAGATATTCCGGGCGAACCTCCGGCATCACGGCGTCACGCCGTGACACGAAGCGCGCCGGCGCGCGGTAATAGGGATCGGTGAAGTCGAGCCTTGCGCGCAGGGCCGGCGTCACCGCCATGGAAGCGATGATGGCGTCGCCGCGGTTGCTGGTGATGGCGTCGACCAGCGTCTCGAACCGGCGCATCTGGATGGTGCAGGAAATCTTGATCTCGTCGCACAGCGCGCGCGCGAGGTCGACGTTGAAGCCGGCGGGATTGCCGTCGGGACCGGTAAAGTTGAACGGTGGATAATCAGTCTCGGTCAGGAACCGGATCACCGTGAGCCGCGACATGTCCGGCCGGTCCGGGCGCCGCCGCGGGTCCCAGAAGCCGGGCACCGCCTGCGGAGCCGCCTCGACGGCCGGACGGGGCTGGGTTTGCGCCTGCGCCGCATTACCGCCGACAGCCATCAACGCGCACGCGATCCACACCCCGACCAGCCACACGCTGATGGTTCGACGCAGTCTTGCATTGGTTAACTGGACGTTAAGATATGGCATCTTCGGCAATGGCTTTGCGGAATTTCACGGCCTTATAGACCATCCGGCCCGCGATGCGAGGCCGTTTTCGCCCTTTGACCAGCTTGCCGCTCAGAGATAGCGCTTCAAATCCTTGGCGGCTTCCTCCGGCGTCCGTTTCAGGTTGAAAGGCGCTACGAACTTGCCGTCACGATCCATCAGATAGACCAGCGCAGTGTGGTCCATGGTGTAATCGCCGTCCTTGAGCGGGACTTTCCGGGCATAGACCCGGTAGGCCGAAAGCACTTTTGCCACCGCGTCCGGCGAGCCGGTCAGCCCCTTCAAATGCGGGTCGAAGCTGGAGAGATAGTCCTTCATCGCGGCCGCGGTGTCGCGCTCGGGATCAACGGAGACGAACCAGGCATTGACGCGGTCGGCGTCCTTGCCCATCGCCTTCAGCACTTCCGAAATCTCGAATAGCGCCGTCGGGCAGACATCGGGGCAATGGGTGAAGCCGAAGAAGATCAGTGTCGGCTTGCCCTTCAAATTCTGCTCGGTGACGGTCTGGCCCGACTGATCGGTCAGTTGAAACGGCCCGCCGATCGCGGCCGGCGCTGTGACGGTTCGCAAGCCGCCCATTGCCCACAGCATGATCGTTAGCCCGATCGCAAGGCTCGCAGCGAAGGCAGCGATAATCACCAGCGGGCGGATCGTCCGGTCCATGAAAGGAATTCCTTATTGCCCGGTCAGAAGCAGGCCGAGATGCCGGCGGCGATCATTTCGAAAAACACCGTGGTGCCGTAATGGAACCACAATGCAGCCGCGCCGAGCACGACCAGCGCACCGAGGCCGGCAGCGCTCCAAGCGATCACCGCGGCCACCCCGCTTTGCTGCCGGGCGGCCGCTATGTCCTGTCGGGTGGAGATCGGCTGAACCATGAAGGTTCAGATAGGGCGAGTTCCCCGAGCAGGCAAGCGGAATGGCCGGAGGAGAGATCACGTCATGCGGAGGGCAAGCTGCGACAAAAGCGACGGGGATGTCGCCGGAGCGCGCGTCAGCAGGCCCTGACGCTTTCCACACGCATTGGTAGACCTTGCGAATCTGGCGAGGTGATATCCTGCGGAAGTTGCGAATGACGCAGTCGAAACTCGGCAAGCACTGCCGCTGATGTGTTTCATTAGGAACAATGATGAGTTGCACGCGTTTGGCAGCGCATCTGCGTTGGGAGCCCGCATTTGTCGCGCTCACCTTTGCGCACTCCGAAGTCGGAGGCCATCAATGTCAAAACGCCTGAGAATTGCTCTTCCGCTGGCCGGAGCAGCCCTGCTTGCAGTCGCCGCGCTGGCTGGCCCGCTGCCTCCCGACGCGACCTATCGGCCACTTCCAACGCTGCCGTTCGATGCCGTCAAGGCGCTCGACGACGCCCAGAAGCCGCAGGTCATGCAGCGTCAGCAGGCCCTGCTTGAGCAGCGCTACGACCTCTCGAATCGGCCGATCGCCAACGTCATAATGTCAGGCGGGCGAAAGCCGGTGCAGGGGGGTGTGCGTGTAAAGCTCCCCGCAGGCGTTACCTGGGACAGCCTGTCGGCGATGAGTCCGGACGAGATCCGCGAGCGCGGCCTGCTGCCGGCCGGATTCATGCCGCTGCCGCACGTTAAACAGGCGACCGGCGGTCAGGTTTTCCCGAACCAGCAGATCGATGAGGTGGGCCGGCAGGAGCTCCGCAATATCAGGCGGTTCGATATCGACTTCGACCTTCCGGATCGGTTCACGCCCGAGTTTCCACCGCCGATCTTTCTCACAACGCGCCCGGAGTTGGGCGACGTCTCCCACGGCCAGCTCCTGACAATCAAGAACCACTATCAACTGATGGTCGGCCTCCTTACCCCTGTGCAAATGGAGGGACTGCGTCTCCTGCTGACGCCGTTCCCGCAGGAAGAGTTCAACCAGACAGAGGATCGCAAGAGCGCGGACCAGAGTCTTGGCGTCACCTGCCTCGACTGCCATGCCAATTTCCACACCAACGCGGCCTTCCACCTGACGCCTGACGTTCGTCCGCAGGCGGCGCGCTTCCGCCTCGACACGGTGAGCCTTCGTGGCATGTTCAACCAGCAGATTCACGGCTCGAAGCGATCGCTGCGCTCGGTCGAGGACTTCACCCAATTCGAGCAGCGGACGGCGTATTTCAACGGCGATCACGTCAGCGCGCAACGCAAGGGCGTGAACCTGCCGGACCGATTTGATCAGGTGCCGATGATGGCGCAGATGCAAAACATCATCGACTTCCCGCCAGCACCGAAGCTCAACCCAATGGGACGCCTGGACCCCAGCAAGGCGACCCAGCAGGAACTCGCAGGAGAACAGGTCTTTCTGGGCAAGGGCCAGTGCGGACAATGCCATACGCCGCAGACATCGTTCCTGGACAACAATATGCACGATCTGAAGCTCGAGCGCTTCTACAACATAGGCCAGACCGTCAACGGCCTGGTGGCGTTGCCCGACGGATCGATCAAGACCTTGACGTTGCGCGGCATCAAGGACTCGCCGCCCTATTTGCATGATGGGCGGCTGCTGACGCTCGCCGACACGGTCGAGTTCTTCAACCTGGTGCTCGGCCTGAAGCTGACACAGGAGGAGAAGGATTCGCTGGTGGCCTACATGCTCACGCTGTGACGCCGCCCTACGCTCGCAGCGGTCAATGTCTCCCGGCCGTCGAAGGAGGTTGAAATGATTCGCTTCGTTGCCGTCGCATCGCTTGCTACTGCGCTTCTTGCGCCACCCGCCCTTGCTCAGTCGACCAATCCGGCGAGCCCGGCACCCGGCAACCCCGGCGGCATGTCGCCAGGTACCAAACAATCAGCGCCCGGAGTGCCCGCTCCGCGACAAACCAATCAACCCGACCGCGCCTTCATTCACGCGGCGACGATCAGCGGATTGGCGGAGGTGGAGTTCGGCAAGCTTGCGGCACAAAAAGCATCGGGCCGTGCCGTAAAGGAATTTGCCCAGCACATGATCCGCGATCACAGCGCCGCCAACGACAGGCTAGCGGCACTTGTAAGGACAGTCGGCATCGCGCCGCCCGATCGACTGGACGAGGAACACAAAGCCATGCACGTCAGGCTCCAACAATCTGACGGTGCCCAGTTCGACCACGCCTACATCCAGGGCCAGATCATCGAGCATCAGAAGGCAGCACAGCTTCTGCAATACGAGATCGGTTCAGGCGAGAACGCGGAACTGAAGGACTTCGCATCGGACATCCTGCCGACCGTACTGGGCCATCTCCGGATGGCGCAGGCCATTGCCATGGAAATGGCGCAGCAGGCCCAAGCTGACGTACCGCCAACAGATCGAGAGAAGCGAAAGTAACCGGGCGTTCAAAAAGCCGGTCGGCGAGGAACGCTCAGCATGTCTGTTGATTGTGCCTCAATGATCAATCTGAAGGAGACCACCATGCCTACCAGTGCTCGTGATATTTTTGTGGTCGGATTGCGTAACGCACATTCGATGGAGGTCCAGGCCCGTGAGCTGCTGGAGCGGCAGTCTGAGCGGCTGGATGATTACCCGCAAGTCAAGGCCAAGGTTCGAGCCCATCTGGAAGAAACCAATGGCCAGCTCAGGCGATTGGAGCAGTGCCTCGAATCCTGCGGCGAAACGACCTCGAGCCTAAAGGATACGGCGCAATCGGTAATGGGCAACACCGCTGCGATGCTGAACGCGATGGCAGGCGACGAAATTTTGAAGAATACGTTCGCAAACAATGCGTTCGAGCATTTTGAGATCGCGGCCTACAAGTCCCTGTTGGAACTTTGTGGCCCGGCCGGCATGGAATCCGCGCGTGCCCCGCTTCAGGCATCACTCCAGGAGGAACAGGAGATGGCCGCCTGGATCGATGCAAACGTTGGAAACGTGACGCGCGAGTACGTCGCCCACGAAGCGCGCGCTGCCTAGAATCCGGCAGGCCGTTTTTGTGAACTGAGCCTGACGACCGCTCCGGCGTTGCAGAGCAGCGGCCGTTCGGCTCAGCGCGGGGCCGGCTTGTTCGAGGACGCCTGGGCGTCGAGATAGCAGGGCCTGTACATCGCCTGAAGCTGCTTGCCGCGCAGGAAGAGCATGCGTTGGGTCAGGCCGCCGCGCGCCGCGATCCATTTGCGCACCGGCGGCGGATACATCGAATACAGCATCTGAGTCGCTTCGGGGTTCATGATGGCGCGGCCGTTGGCGCCGAAATCCCAAGCCGCATGGAAGCCGAGATTGGCGTGCGAGGTAACGCAGATCCGGTCATGGGGAACCGCGCCGAGCACGATGGTGCAAGCCGAGGCGCAGAGGCCATCAATGATCACGGTTTCGCCCGAGGTACGCAGGCCCTGGTATTTGTCGACATAGGTGCCGATCCGGCCGCCGCGGTCATCCGCGATCCGCACCACCGCCTGGCTCGCCCCTACCCCCGCCAGCAGCAGCACCGCGGCAAGCAACCCCGTCACCAGCTTCATATCCCGCCCCAGTCCAAAAATGTCGAAACCGAATCTGATCGTCTTCGTGATGCAAGACGTGGCGTAGCGTCGTTTGAGATCGTGATTTTGTCTAGGCAGCCACAGCTAGTCAAAACAAATTCAAATTAAGTGTTGCTTGGCCGCTGCACCCGTCCCGCGAAAAGGTCCCAGACTGGAACATGCAACCAGTAGCGCGGTGGCAATGCGGGCACAGGCTAGAGTCCGTTTGCCGTTGACCACGCGCAAGGACGCGGGCTTGAATCAAAAGCGGCATGGGGAGGAAACGATGGCCGATGACGCAGACGTAATCGTGGTTGGCAGTGGCTTGGCGGGGCTGGTCGCGGCGACGGAGATCACAGATGCCGGCAAGCGCGTCATTGTCGTCGACCAGGAAGGCGAACAAAGCCTTGGCGGACAAGCCTTTTGGTCGTTCGGCGGATTGTTTCTGGTCGACTCTCCCGAACAGCGCCGGCTCGGCATTAAGGATTCGTTTGATCTCGCATTGCAGGACTGGATGGGGACCGCGGGGTTCGACCGCGACGACGACCATTGGCCCAAGCGGTGGGCGGAAGCCTATGTCGCGTTCGCGGCCGGCGAGAAGCGCGACTGGCTCCGCGCGATGGGCCACCGTATTTTTCCGGTGGTCGGCTGGGCCGAGCGCGGCGGCTATGACGCGATGGGCCATGGCAATTCAGTGCCGCGCTTTCACGTCACCTGGGGCACCGGCCCCGGCATCGTCGAGCCGTTCGAGCGCCGCGCACGCGAAGCGCAAAAAAATGGCCGGTTAACGTTCAAGTTCCGCCACCGCGTCGACACACTCGTGATGACGAACGGCGCGGTTGAGGGGGTCGGCGGTTCTGTGCTCGAGCCTGATAGCGTCGAGCGCGGCAGGAGCTCCTCGCGCCAGGTGATCGGCGATTTCACGCTGCGGGCGCAGGCGGTGATCGTCGCTTCCGGCGGCATCGGCGGCAATCATGACATGGTCCGGCAGAACTGGCCGAAGCGCCTGGGCGAGCCGCCGAAATTCATGATCTCCGGCGTCCCCGAACATGTCGATGGCCGCATGATCGGCATCACCGAGGCCGCCGGCGCGCGACTGATCAACCGCGACCGGATGTGGCATTATGTCGAGGGCATCCGGAACTGGAACCCGATCTGGCCGCGCCACGGCATCCGTATCCTGCCCGGCCCCTCCTCGCTGTGGTTCGACGCCACGGGCAAGCGCCTGCCCGCGCCACTCTTCCCCGGCTCCGACACGCTCGGCCAACTGCAATACATCATGTCGACCGGCTACGATTACTCCTGGTTCATCCTGACCCAGAGCATCATCAAGAAGGAGTTCGCGCTCTCCGGCTCCGAACAAAATCCCGACCTCACCGGCAAGAGCTGGCGCATGACGATCAAGCGCGCCACCAACAAGGGGGCACCGGCGCCGGTGGAAGCGTTCAAGAACAACGGCGCCGACTTCATCGTGCGCGACAATCTCGGCGACCTCGTCGGCGCGATGAACGCGCTCGCAGGCAGCGACCTGCTCAAGCTCGATCACATCAAGGCGCAGATCGAGGCGCGCGACCGCGAGATCACCAACCCTTACGTCAAGGACGCGCAAGTGATGAACCTGCACAATGCGCGCCGCTACATCGGCGACAAATTGATCCGCACCGCAAAGCCGCATCGAATTCTCGACCCCGAACACGGACCGCTGATTGCGGTGAAGCTCAACATCCTGACGCGCAAGACGCTGGGCGGTTTCGAGACCGATCTCGACTCGCGCGTGTTCGGCACCAATGGCGAGATCATCCAGGGGCTTTACGCCGCCGGCGAAGCCGCCGGATTCGGTGGCGGCGGCATGCATGGCTACCGCTCGCTGGAAGGCACCTTCCTCGGTGGCTGCCTGTTCTCGGGGAGGAATGCGGGACGCGCGGCGGCCAAGGCGGCTTCGTGATTTTTCGCCGCGATGATCAGGCTTGTCCCGGCATGGCGGCTGCAATCTCAATGCAAATAACGCAGTGGCGCATGGGACACGAGCGCGCTAAGTAACCGCCGCCCCTCATTAGGAGAACAATATGACCATCCAGCGCTTCGAAACCGGCCCTCGCATGAGCCAGGTCGTCGTCCACGGCAACACCGTCTATCTCGCGGGCGTCGTTGCCGGCAAGGCCGCCGGCAAGAGCGTGACCGAGCAGACGCAGGACATTCTGTCGATCATCGACGGCCATCTCGCCAAGGCCGGCACCGACAAATCGAAGCTGTTGTCGGCCACGATCTACATCACCGACATGAAGACCTTTCCCGAGATGAACGCGGTGTGGGACGGCTGGGTCTCGGCCGGCAACACGCCGGCGCGCGCCACCGTCGAGGCCAAGCTCGCCGCTCCGCAGTACAATGTCGAGATCATGGTGGTCGCGGCGAAGTAACGCCAGCCAGCCGCTAACCGTCTTGCTGCCCCGGATTGCAGGCGCCATCCGGGGCATTTTCATCGGCCTCTCACGCGCTGATCCGTTCGCCCGTGACATCGCCGATATCAGCCTGAAGCCACTGGGCGATCCTGCGCCAGGAATGGCTCAGAACTTTTCGCCCCATGAACAGGCTGAGGTGATCGCATGGTTCGGAGGCCCGTTCCAGCCACGCTGGTTGCGTGCCCAAAAGCCGAACTGTGGCGAACGCCTGATCGCGCGGGACCACGATGTCGTTCTCTCCCGCCAGCAGGAAGACCGGCACGCGCACCTCGGCGAGATCGATCCGGCGACCGAGGGCGACGAAACGTCCTTCAGCGATCTGGTTCTGACGAAACACGCGGTCGGTCACTTCGAGATAATAGGTCCCCGGCAGATCCAGCGGCGCGCGATCCCAGCGCTTGACACGGTCCAGCAGCATGCGGGCCTCGTCCGATCCATCGCGAAGATTCCTTTGCAGCACGGCTTCCACGTCATGCTGGCTGAACGGAATGTTCCAGAACCGCAGCATGTGCTCGCCGTTCACGATTCCTCCTCCCTGCTGCACCATCTGCTCGAAAGCCTGACGGGGAAGTGCGGCCACCATCTTCGAGAGTTCTGACGGCGTGGAAACATCGACCGGGGCGCCGGCGAGCACCAGCCGCCGCACTTTGCCGGGAAAACGAGCAGCGTAGACCAGCGACAGCCACCCGCCCTGGCACAGGCCGACAAGATCGACCGGCGCGCCGATCTCGTCGATCGCGACATTGAGCTCGGCAAGATAATTATCGATCGACAGATGGCGCATTTCCGGCGTGGCCGAGCGCCAGTCCGTGACATAGATGCGGTTCATGCCGCCTCGTTGCAGCGCCGCTACCAGACTGTGGCCCGGCGCGAAGTCCGCAACCAGCGCGCCGTGCAACGCATAGGGCGCGCAAACGAGCACTGGCTGCCCCGCATTCCCTCGCGAAAACTCGCGCAATCGCATCGACTGAAGTTGCAACACCACCGCGTTTGGCGTGGTCCAGACGAGCGGCATCTGCTCCGGCGCGCGGGAAGGCGCAGGTTTCTGATCGGCGATCCATTGCGCGTAGCTGTCGAGCGCCAATCGCGTGGCTTCGAGCGGCCACAGCCACACCTGCGTCCAGTCGGCGCCCGCATGTTCCTCCGGCCTCTTTGGCTTCTCTACCACACCCGTTCACCGATTGGTCGTGCCGTCATGGTGAGGACGGCAGGATCGAGCTGTTCTGGAATAACGAGATCGCATGCTTTTACGCCAAATCCGGCGCAGGCCCTAGCTGGTCGATCGTCACACCCTCGCTGATCATCCCTGCGAGCCGCTCAACATTCACGCGCTGCTGCCGGCCCGCCGGTTTGTGCCCGCCAAGGTGCGATGTTTCCTCGATGCGCTGGACGTCCATGCCCGCGGCGACGCGACGGACGATGCATGTATCAGTAAAAATCGAAATCCTTGACCTCCGAGGTAATCGATTGGCGCGTCGGATTTTTCGATAGTCGGTCAGCCGGCCCATTCGGCCGAAACGAAGGAGAGCATGATGACCGACATCAACAAGATCGCCCGCAGCTACATCGAGCTGTGGAATGAGCGGACGCCAAGCCGCCGCCGCGAAATTCTCAGCCAGTACTGGACTAGTGATGCCCGATATGTCGACCCGCTGATGTCGGGCGACGGCCACGACGGCGTGGACGCGCTGATCGCTGGCGTGCAGCAGCGGTTTCCGGATTTCAGGTTCAGGCTGATCGGCGAGCCCAATGGTTTTGGCGACCACGTCCGGTTCTCCTGGGGTCTCGGCCCCGAAGGCGGCGATACTCCGATCAAGGGCACGGATTTCGCAGTCCTCAGCGACGGCCGCATCCGCAGCATCACCGGATTTCTGGATCAGGTGCCGGCGGGGGCATAGCCGACCGACCGACATCCCGCCACTCGGTCTCGCCTTCGGCGAGTCCGATGGCAGGCACCGCGAAGCAAAGCAACACACCATGGTCATCCCCGCGAAGGCGGGATCCAGTACGCCGCGGCTTATCGCTTGAATCACTGGCGCCTCTGGAATATTGGGTCACCCGCCTTCGCGGTGACGACAAGGGAATATCAAGCGGCATTCTCGCGACGCATGGCGCCCGAGTTTGCATCTTCTTTTCCCACCCTCTCCAATCAGAGGGCGCGGGGAAGACCGGGTGCGCGCCGCACCCGCGGTCTCGTGTGCAATTTGCGCACTAAGAACGCGCACACGAGCATACAGGTACAGCGGGAGCATCCCGGCCTTCCCTGCGCAATGGCTTTACGGCTTACTTCGTGCTCTTCCCGGTGAACGGCTTTCTTGCCACCGTCGCCACGCGGAAAACTTCCACGCAACTTAACGCCAGCACCGCGGCGCCAGAACCACACGACTTCGCCGTACGCGTCGGGCGCCACCGTCTTGTGCGCCTCTCGCGTCCATCGCATCCCACCGCACGTTCGTGACGATCGCGAGCCGCCCCTCCATCGGGTGAGACGGGCGGAGTTATGCGGCTGATTTGCCCGGCCTGTTAAGCGGAATATTTTTGCAAGAAGGTCTGGACAGACTTTTGGTGATTTGCCCGTCGTGCCAATTGGTCGCAGCCGCGCATTGATTTTTTCGCTTTTGCGCGCCGCAAATCAGTTCGCAATCCGTAGGGTGGGCAAAGCGATAGCGTGCCCACTATCGAGAAGTGCGATCGCCGATGGTGGGCACGGCGCAAGGGCGCCTTTGCCCGCCCTACGGATCTCGTCGTCAATCTTTTGGTGTGGAATCCGGCGGACAGTTCGGGGAAGCCTTCAGCGGCTCGTCGCCGCTCTGCACCGTCGGCGCGGCAGAGTCCGTGCCGCCCGCATCGGGCAGCACCGCGCTCTTGCCGACGGTGACTGAATTCGACGTCTTGTCCTCGCCGCTTCCCGACGTCGCAGCCGGTGATGTCGTGCAGGCCGTCTCCTCCTTCTCGCCCGATGGTGCCGTGGATTGGGCAGAGGCCGCACTCACTCCGATTACCGCTGCAAAAATCGCTGCCGCGAGGCGGGTCATTTTCGGTCTCCAAAGGCTTGAAAAACAGCTTGCTCGGAGCAAAACGTTCTGCTGCAACGAAGGTTCCGGTTAGTTTTTATGCGGCGTCGCGGAGATTGAAACCGGCGCAGGATTTGCTTCACTGAACGATCTGTGAAAGGGAAAATTTCATGACTATCGAGCTGACGCGCCGCACACTGCTCCACCTCGCCGGCGCCTCGTCGCTATCAGCCGCGGCCGTTGCCGCGGCGCAGGCAGAGGGCGTGGCCGACGGAGGACCGACCTTCGCCAACCGCACACCGATGCGGATCGGCATGGTGACCTTGCGCGTGCGGAACCTCGATCTCGTCACCGATTACTATCGCGATGCGATCGGGCTCACCGTGATGCAGCGCACGGCTACGGGTGCCCGTCTCGGCGCGGGCGGCGTGGCGCTGCTTGATCTCACCCTGCGCGCGGGCGCCGCCAGCGAGGCGCGGAATGCGGCGGGCCTCTATCACACCGCCTTCCTAATGCCGACCCGCAAGGATCTCGCGCGCTGGCTGGTGCACGCCGCGACGAACAAGGTGCCGCTCTCCGGATTTGCCGACCATCTTGTCAGCGAGTCCGTCTATCTCGACGATCCCGAAGGCAACGGCATCGAGATCTATGCCGACCGCGCGCCCGAAAGCTGGAAGTGGGATGGCGGCACGGTGGCGATGGCCACCGACCCGCTCGATATCGACGGCCTGCTGGCGCTGACAAATCCGCGCATCTCCAACTATGCCGGGGCACCCGACGGCCTTCGCATCGGCCACATGCACCTGCGCGTCGGCGACCTCGAACAGGCCGACCGCTTTTATGGCGGCGCCATCGGCTTCGATCCGACGCGCAAACGAACCGGTGCCGCGTTCCTGTCATCGGGGCGCTATCACCATCACCTCGGCATCAATGTCTGGCAGAGCGCCGGCGCCGGCCGGCGGAATGATGCGGCCACGGGACTTGCATGGTTTTCGCTCGAGGTCGCGTCGGAGGAGATCCTGCAGGCCCAGGAGCAGCGCCTGCGGCAGGCCGGCGCGCCGGCGGCTGCGATTACGAACGGCATCGAGACCGCCGATCCCTGGGGCACGAAGGTGCGGCTAATCAAGGTTTGATGCTGGGCGCGATCGTCGGTTAGCCCGGTTCAGCATGCGCCGATAGGCCATGCGAGCACCGAACATTATTTCTTCTTACCGGAACCCAAGGTTGGCTGCCAGCCTCCGGTCTTCTGACTCGGTGCTGCGGCAATTACCTTGATCTTCTCCTTCTTGGGTTTCTTGGCTTCCCGATTGCCTCTTTGCTCGCCTTTGGCCATGTCGATCTCCTGGGTTGATGGTGATGCTAGAACCAATGCAGATCCGGCTAGATATCGTTGCCGACTAGAGCCGAGGCGCGTCGAGGTCATATCTGACCTTCAACGTCCTGATCAGATCGAGCGTGCGGGTGCGATAGAAATTGTCGCCCTCGGACGCTGGCCGACTGATGCTCGCGCTCCATCCGTAAGCATCGTCGAAAACAAACATTGTCATCCCCGAAGGCCAGGGACCATGGAGAATCCTTGCCTGCTCGACAATCATGTCCTGGAGCTCATCGGCGGTCTTGAAGGGTCTGCTCACGGCTTGCCTCCCGGACCTTTTGTGGGCGCCCCGCTATTCTTCAAGCTGATCGAACTCATCAGACAACAGGATCCGGCCCCGGGGCGTGGATATCCTCACGTCCAAATAACCTTCCTGCAAAAGCTCCTTTGCCTTCTTGACGGCAGCCCCCGCCGCCGCACGGCTAAGATTGACCCGGCCAAATTGATTGTTGCCGCTGATCAGGTAATGCAGTTCGCTCGTCCTATCCATGCAGGAATGCCACGGCCGACACCAACAATGGAAGAAGCGGCGGAACGATTGCCAGCGGGACGGTCCGGTCGGCAGCCAAGCAACCTTGGGACAACAAAAGCGCTCCGTTCGTCGGGCGTGAGCGTTGCTAGCTCTCAGTCACCGATAGACGCCGTGGGAAACGCGGTGATAATCAACTCTAGGCTCGCGTCGCGGCAATAGCGAGAGCTAAAACGCCGCGGAGCCCAACCGCGAGCGCCTGCCGGTGGCAATGCTCGTACTTCACCTTATCCCAACCTCGAGCGCGACTACGGAAGGGGCGCTGACGTAATCCCGTCGCATCCAACTCGAAGCGATCTACATGGCTCGATCCGCGGAAATTTGTCGGGCCTAACTCAATCGAAGGCCGATGGCAGCTCGCCCTTGCGGAAGATGACCGTCGGCTCGTCGTCATAGTCGCCCATCTCAGGGTCACCGGTGGATGAGAAGGCAACAACCCCGAGCTTGCTCTCGGCCAGCCGCTCCGCGGTGCGAAGCGCGCCCGTTGCCGTTTTGCAGGCTATCGGAACGCCCGCTTTCAGGTTTCCTCCCCGGCCGGCATCGAAGGCCTGAACGAAGTAGCTTGTTTCGCGAGCCATGGGCTCTCCTTAGGAATGCGGGTCGCACCGCGCGATTTCTGATTCAGGCCATCGATCGCATCAGCGCAGAAATTTCGATTGTCGCAAAGTTGGAGTACGTATCCGAGACGGCGTAAGGCAAAATGAGTTGATCGTTGTGCGTCATCGCCCCGCAGGTATAGACCACATTGGGAACGTAGCCTTCGCGTTCGGATGGTTCGGGTCGCAGCAACGGTTCACGCGAACGTGCCAGCACCCTGGAGGGGTCGCGCTTGTCCAGCAGCGCTGCGCCGATCGAATATTTCCGGACCGGGCCGACACCGTGCGTCAACATCAGCCAGCCCTCCTCCAGTTCGATTGGTGATCCGCAGTTGCCGATCTGCACGAACTCCCAGGGAAATTGCGGCCTCAGGACCGCCTGACCGCCTTCCCATCTGTAGAGATCGTCCGAATAGACCAGATAGAGATTCTCGTTGTCCTGTCGCGCAATCATGGCGTACCTGCCATCGATTTTCCGCGGGAAGAGCGCCATGCCCTTGTTGCGCGCGGCTGCGCCTTGCAGCGGCGTCATCCGAAACGAGAGGAAGTCGGCGGTTTCGATCAACTCCGATCGGATGGCAGTGCCCTTATAGGCGGTATAAGTTGCGTAATAGGTCGTCCGACCGCCGTCGCTGAATTGGACGAAGCGCGCGTCTTCGATGCCGTTCGATTGCGACTCCGTCACCGGAAAGATTACCCGTTCGCTGATGTCCGGTGCCAGCTCGAAAACGACATCGACTTCATCGCCGCTCGGTCCGGCGGTTCGGTGCGTGACCCGGGGACTCGTAGCGAGCCGGGCGGTCGGATCGACTGTAATGCTGCCATCTGCCGCGATCGTGCCGGCGCGAAACGTCAGCGACGATACATGCCCCTCGCCGACGGCTCGGAGGCTCAGAATGAAGCGCAGGCTGCCGCTCGGGATTCCCGACTGGTCGGGGTGCGGCACGATGCTTGGATTGAACAGTGCCGACGCTTCGAAGGAATATTCGTGCAGGAAGTAGGCGCCGATCAGTTGGCGCTGCACTTCGGAAAACGTAGAGTGCGCAAGCAGCGCCTCCTCCATCTCATCGGCACGCAGCTCAAACGTCTTTAGCAAGTTGCGGTGCCGGCCCTGAAAATTCTCCAGCACGTCCGCTAATTGGCCGGCCGCAGCCTGCGAATCGAGATTGAGAACGCGCTCGACAATATGGTTGGCGCGTGTCTTGTCGGTCGGGTTGAGATCGCGCGGTTCGGTCGCTGGCTTGAACGGACGCACGATCACGCGCGCAGGATCAGGCCGCAGATGGAGCGCCCGCCGATTGATAAACGTGGCTTGCAACAGCGTGCTCTCCGTTCGCATTTGCGTGAGTAGGCGCCTTAATCAAGCGCCTATGGCGCGAAGCGCCACGGGGTTGGTCGGATTAATATTGACGCGCGCAAGCTGGCGCATCTCGGCGAGCGCCAGCAGATAGGACACGACCGACTCTCCGCCGCAATTTTCATTGGCGCGGTCGGGATGCAGCCCGTCGCGGCAAGTGCCGGTATCGGAATCGACCAGCGCCACCGACAGGTCGTTGCCGCCGAAAAACCAGGAAAAGACCCTGGCCGCGATCGCCTTCCATTCGGCGTCGCCCTCCGCCCGCCAGGCGACCAGACATGCCGCAATCGTTGCGCTGGCCTCCACCGGCTGCTGATCGAACGCGCCAGGAGGCTTTCGAAGTCGTCCGAAGCTCGTCGTACCCACGGGACGGAAATGCCCGGTTGACGTCGTCTGCTGTGTCATCAACCAGCGCAGGGTTCTCAAGCCAGCATCGGTATAGGCCGGCGTTTGCGTTGCAAAGCCCGTAGCGATCAGTGCCTGCGGGAGGCGGGCGTTGTCATACGCCAGGTCTTCCTCGAACCACACCCAGTTGGGCGTCTCGACCAAATCCAGGCCCGAAACCAGTCCGTCGGCAAGAGAATGCCTGATCTCACGGGCGCGCTGATCATCCGGAGTTACGGCACAATAGGCGTCGAGGCCGAGCAGCGTGAAGGCCATTGCGCGAGGCGAACGAAAGCTCGCGGCGGTCGACAGAGCTTCGGCAAACAAGGCCGCTGCCCAGCGACGCCGTGACCGGCTGGCATCCTTCCGCGCGCATTCGCCCAGGGCCCACAGAGTTCGCCCGTGACTGTCCTCGGAGCCTTTATCTTCGAGCCAGGTCCGGTTGAAACCCATGAAGTTGCGAAAGCGTCTGGTATCGGGATTCCACGCATGCTGCACAAAGGCGGCAAAGCGGCCCGTCTGGCTTTCCGAAAGCGGGTGCTCGCCCGGTTCATTGAGCGCGCAGGCCAGCAGCAACGCGCGGGCGTTGTCGTCCACGCAGTAGCCGTGCGCACGATCAGGTACCGAATGCACGGCGTGCTGAAACAGGCCGGTATCGTCGCACATCGACAGGAAATGGCCCAATTGCATGTCGGGCACGGCGGGGCGGTGCGGCGCGATTGCGTCCGGTCGGGCACGCGCAATCACCTTCAGCCGGTGGCCGTGCCGTGCATTGTCGAAGGTGGTCATGTAACGCTCGGCTGTGCGCTCCCATGTCATCGATCGGCTGGCAGCGTAGGCGCGCTCGCGCATCGCCTGACGGCGAGGACCGTCGGTAAGCAGGCCCGCTATTTCGTTGCCGATCCCCATCGCGTCGCCAAAGGAAACGAGAACGCCGCGGCCGTCGGCCAGCAGTTCGCGCGCATGCCAATAAGGTGTTGAGACGACCGGCTTGCCGAGGCCGAAGCTGTAGGCCAGCGTGCCCGACGTCATCTGCGCCTCGTTGAGATAGGGCGTGACATAGACGTCGCACATTGAAATGAATTCGAGCAGCGTGGCCTGATCCACGAACTGGTCGAGGAATACGACGTGATCCTCGATGCCAAGTTTGCGCACGCGTACCATCAGGCTGCCGCGATAGGCTTCGCCCTGGTCACGAACCAGATTGGGATGCGTCGCACCAAGTACCACATAGACCGCGTCCGGCCGTCTTTTCAGGATCGAGGGCATGGCGTCGATCATAACCTCAATGCCCTTGCTGGGGGACAGCAGGCCGAACGTCAGAATGACCGACCGGTTGCTGAATCCGAGCTTGGCCTTTGCCTCGTCCGGCGCGACGAACGGAAAGTCGGGGATGCCATGGGCTATGACCTCGATCTTGTCGTCCGGCACGCGATAGACGTTGCGCAGCAGTTCACGGCCCTTGTTGGCCATCACGACGACCTTCGAGGACATCTCGACGATGCGCTCCATCACCGCGCGCTGAGCCGCGGTCGGCGCGGCCAGCACCGTGTGCAGCGTCGTGACGACCGGCATGGTAAGGCGCGACAGCAGTTCCAGGATATGAGCCCCGGCCTCGCCACCGAAAATTCCGAACTCGTGCTGCAGACAGACGATGTCGAACCGGCCGGCGTTGAGAAACGCCGCACCGGCCACATACTCCTCGACGCTGGCGTCCTTGATCTGCAACGCGACCGAGGCCGGATAGTCATAGGTCTGATCGTGGTCGGTCATCGCCACGATGCAGGTTTGCAGGTTTGGCTCCGAATTCGAGATTGCCCGTTGCAGGTCGGTCGAAAATGTCGCGATTCCGCAGCGGCGAGGCAACGAATTGCCGATCACGGCGATCCTGCGTAGCGGCGTCACGTGTGCGCCTCGGCCAGGCCGGCGAGTTTCGCCGCGTCGGAAGCAACGGACCGAACAGGCTTGATCGATTGCCCGGAAAGCCTGTGCAAAAGGGAGCCGATCGGACCGCTTGCGGGATATGCGACCAGGGCGGTTAGCCCGTTGGCACCGACTTCGATGCTGGCGCGACCGCCGCCGACGAAGATCGCCTGCCCGACGGACAGCGCGGCCAATCCGATCGCCGCATGGCCGTCGAGAGCGAGAACCCAAGTCTCCGAATCGGCGAGCAGCGCCCAGCTTGAACCCTCGGGCAACTCAAGCCGCTCGAGCACAAAATGCTGGCTCGCGACCAGAACCGTCCGCTCAAGAGTCAGGCGGACTGGATGACGTGGAGGTCGAAGCGGAGCGATGTTCGCGACTGCGACGCCATTGTCGATGTGCAGTTCACGCTGCCTGCCGTAGTCGAACAGGCGGAATGTCGTATCGCTGCGCTGTTGAATCTCGGCGAGCACGACGCCGGCGCCGAGAGCGTGGATGGTCCCAGCCGGAATGAAGATGACATCGCCTTTCGCAACCGGACGCCATTGAACCAGATCAACGATCGAGCCATTCGTGATCGCCGTCCGTAGTTCCTGTGGTGTGATCCGTCGATTCAGGCCGACGCCGATCTGCGCGCCCGGCTCCGCCGAGATGATGTACCATGCCTCGCTCTTGCCGTTCGGCATCCCCATTGCGCGCGCAAACGTATCGTCCGGATGGACTTGGATCGACAATGGCGCGCTGGTGAACAGCAACTTGAGAAGCAAGGCAGGAGTCGGCGCATTGCTGTCGGCGCGCTCGAACCAAAGCTCTCCCACCGCACCCCCGGTACCGTCGATGCTGCTCCATGGCTGGAGATCGCTGACGCCCCAGGGCTTGGGCATGACCCGTACGGACGCGTGTTCGATGGGCATAGGATCTCCTGACCCATGACGCGCATGCCGAAGCGACATGCCGTTGGTCGATATCATCAGTAGGATGTGTGGCTAAGCGTCGCGTCTGCCGGACACGCCTTGTTGCGGAACCGGTTACGCTGTTGCTCATATGGATACTGCCGCACCCAATAGCAACCATTTTGCTTCGCGCCGGTCGATATAGCGCAAGACAGCACACCGAGGACGGCATAGGCGGACTGGAGATCGATCCCAGCTCCACATCACGCTGCTCTCGCCATCGGAAAGATGCGGCACGCTGACCCTTGCCTTCGCTTCGGGATTTCGCTCGACATCGTCATGAAAAGAGCGTCTGCTATACGGATCACCGCCCCTTCATTGGCTGCTATCGGTGACTGAGAGTCTTGTACTCCCGCCACACGATGGGCGGTTAATATGTCCACCAGCCAACAATTCAATCTGCGAGAGTGGCTGGTACCCCCAATCCTGGTACCAGTTGTTCTTGGTCTCCTGATCGCTGGAGCAGTTATTGTCCAGTGGTAACGCCGCAGTGACGGAAGACGCGCATCACGATGCGCCAACCGCGGCTTTTGAAACCAGCTTCCACGCAGATCAAATCATCGCGGTGAACGCGAAAGGAATAACGATGAAAAAATCCGTGCTTTCAATTGAAGAACCAGAGCCGAAGAAAGCGGTGCGGGCCGACAGGCCTCCGACCGAAGGGTTCGCGACGATTGTCGACGGCCATTTCAAGTCGGAGTTCGATACGATCGAGGCTGCCGAGGTCTCCGGCCGTAAGCTGAAGACCGCCTATCCGATGCTTCAGGTCCAGATCTACGATGCCGCCATGAGGGTGCGTACCTTGTTGAGCTAGCAAAGCTGGCTGTCGCGCTGTTGTCGCCTGTGCGAACAAAAGCCCTCTATCGGCCGGGCGCCTCCATCTCAGCAACCGCGGCAGATATTCTTCAGCTTGGCGTTGGTCCTGGCGTCTTCTGCGCTGAAAGGATCTTTGTAGGCGGCTCGCGACGGGTCTTTTTCGGGGATAACGGGCTTTTCCATTTTCGGAGGATGCGCGGCGTCGTAGCACGACAGGCGCGCATTGGCGTTGTCGATCGCGCGGCACTCTGGCGCAGCGGCAAGAGCGCCCGACGCACATGCGCATAGTGCCAGCACGGCGAGAGTCGTTTTCATCCGAGTTCCTTTCCCGATTGGTCGCAGTTCAAATCAAGCAGGTCGACGCGCAGCGACCGTCGTCACGCAACCTCGTCGGTCCAGACCTTGAAGCCGACCAATGTGCTCGGCCCAAAGGTCTGGGTGATCGGCACGTCGGAAGCGTCGCGCCCCTGCGCAATCAGGATGCGACCGATCCTTGGCACGTTATTGCGCGGATCGAACGTACGCCAGTGCCCACCGACATAGGCTTCGAACCAGCCGGCGAAATCGCCTGCAGCCCACGGCTTCGGCGTGCCGATGTCGCTGAGATAGCCCGTGCAATAGCGCGCGGGAATGTTCATGCAGCGGCAGAACGCAACGGCAAGATGGGCGTAGTCGCGGCAGACGCCCTTGCCTTCCTGGTAAGCCTCCCACGCCGTCTTGCTGGCGCGGGCATACTCATATCCGAAGGCGACGTGATGATGGACGAAATCGCAGATCGCCTGGACTCGCGCCCAGCCCGGCGGCTTTTTATCGAACAATTGCCAGGCGATTTCCGAAAGCCGATCGGTCTCGCAATAGCGGCTGCCGAGCAGATAGACCAAAGTGTCCGCGGGCAGGTCCTCGACCGCGTGCTGAACGGCGGAAGTAAACACCGGATCTGGCAGACCGCTGTCGCGAACGACGCCGTCGGCCGCAAGACGCACGCGGCCGGCGGGCGCAACCATGCGGCTGCACCAATTGCCAAACATGTCGCGATAGGGGGTGATCTCGACGGCTGGGTCGGTGGTGAGGAAATCCGGCACGATGACGTCGGACGCACGGGTGAAGTGCGTGCCCAGCACCATGATCATCGGCGTCGGCTGCGGGAAATCGTAGATCATTTCGAATCCGACGCGAATCTTCACTCGAAGGCCCTTTCCGGCTGCCGCCTGCTCGAAGTGGCTACGAAGCCAGCGAATACAAGGCGGTGGCTGGCTTATTCGACCAAATGCGGCGTGCGCCAAAGAAACCGATAGCTAATCGCCGGATCGAGAGCATGCGTGTCCCGCAAATTTCTGGCCCGACAGTTTGAAGACACTCCTCCCGTCATCATCGCGCGCAGCATAGATTTCCGCTCCTAGAGACGCAGCCGCTCAACAGCCGGCGGGAAGGTCACAATGAACCGATCTGCGGACCGGTGAAAAACAGTTCCGCTTTTCCCCAATCATGTTCTAAGGTCCGAGCTATTTTCCCAAGGGACCGATTGCATGAACTTGCCGATGAGCTGGGATGAATGGGCCGGTCATGATGGCGTAGCGCTGGCTGCGCGTGTCGCGAAGGGCGAGCTGACGGCCAAGGAACTGGCGGCGCAGGCCGCCGCCGGCATCGCGAAGGTCAATCCCGCACTGTTGGGCGTCGTCGAGGTGTTCGAGGATGCGGTCGCCGATCCCGCCACCGATGGCACCAATCTCGATGGTCCCTTTGCCGGACTTCCGTTCCTGATGAAGGACCTCGGTCCGACATTGAAGGGACGGCTGCAGGAAATGGGCTCGCTATTCATGCGCGGCAATCGCGCCACCGCCGATACGTTCCTGACCAGGAAGATGCGCGCGGCCGGGCTCAATCTGATCGGGCGCACCACGACGCCGGAATTCGGCGTTTGCAGCTCGGCCGATAATCCCGCCGTCTACGTTACCCGCAACCCCTGGAATACCGACTACACCACCTGCGGATCGTCGGCCGGCAGCGCTGCGATGGTCGCCGCCGGCGCGGTGCCGATCGCGCACGCGACCGACGGCGGCGGCTCGATCCGGATTCCTGCCGGTGTTAACGGCAACATCGGGTTGAAAGTCTCGCGTGGCGTGTTCTCGCTGTCGCCGCACCTCTCTGATTTGAGCGGACTGGTCTCGATTCAAGGCTGCCAGTCGCGCACGGTGCGCGATACCGCCGCCTTCGTCGACGCCTGCCGCGGACCGGCGCCGGGCGAATTCATGCCGTTCTGGAGCCCGCCGGAGCCTTACACGCGGATGATCACACGTGATCCTGCCCGGCTGAAAATCGCGCTGTCGTACCAGTGGGGCGATTACCGTGCGACGCCACATATTGCAGCCGAGCTGCAGAAGGCCGGCCGCTTTCTCGAGGGCCTTGGACATCACGTCGATTACGCCCTGCCCGATCTGGACTATGGTGAAGCCTTCGCGGCGCAGACCACCTGCTACATCAGCAATTTTGCCGTCGTAATCTCCAACTTGCTGGCGGCGCGCGGCCTCGAACAGCCGCCGGAAGATCTGATCGAACCGATAAACATCCGGATCTGGGAGCATGGCCGGCACATGTCCTACGCGGACCGAGCGCGCATGCAGGCGGTATTCAACACGACCTCGCGCGGCTTCGGCGCGTTCTTCGAGGACTGGGACATCATCCTGACGCCGATCACCGCGCTGCCGACGCCGAAGGTCGGCACGACGGAGTATCTGACCATCAGCGACAATCCTGACGTGCTCGACTGGTTCGGCAATCTCTGGCGTAATTTTGCCTTTACCCCGCTCGCCAATCTCTGCGGCATCCCGGCGATCTCGCTACCGCTCGCCACCCACGAGCACGGCCTGCCGCTCGGCATCCAGGCCATCGCCAAGCAAGCGAATGATGGGCTGCTGTTGCAGCTGGCGGCGCAGATCGAGCGCGCGATCGGCGGCAAGTGGAACGCGGGACAGACGCCGGGTGTGCATGTGACGAGAGATTCACAGCCCGACAATCACACGCCGAAAGCTTAGATGCGATCTGATTGGCAGCGCGAGAGGGAAACGGCATCGCCGGGATAAGCAGGAGAGCATCGATGCTGATCGACTGGGATGAGCTGGAAAATACGGTCGAGTTCGTCAGCATGGGAAACGAGGCCGTCCTTTGCCGGAAGACCGGCAAGTTTTTCTGGCTTACCGATGTCGAGGAAGACATCGAGGCGTGGCCGGACGATGCTCACGACGAGCAAAAATATCTTGTGATCCCAGACAAGAAGGGCTGCCGCAGAGCTGACGTATAGCCCCGGAGGTCATTTTGTCACCTCGACCGGCACCGTGCCGCCCTGGCTGCGGCCAGCGGCCGTCGCATCCCACCAGCTGCCCAGGGCATCAAGCAACGACACGAGCTTGAGGCCAGCCGGCGTCAGATCATATTCCACGCGCAACGGATATCCTTCGAACTCACTGCGCTCGACAATGCCGGCGTCCTCCAGCTTGCGCAGCTCCAGGGTTAGCATCTTGTGCGAGATCGTAGGGTTGTCCCTGCGCAGGTCGCTGAAGCGTTTGGTGCCCTGCTTCAGATAGTAGATCAGCAGGCTGGGCCAGCGACCGCTGATGACCTGCATCACTTCTTCGATGGGACAGCGGGAGACGAGATCTTTCATCTGACTACTCGTGGTTACAAAAAGGTGCGTAATTTACTTGGGCAGCGCGATCCGTAGATTCCAGTCACGCTGCGCAGCGTGATCGGCAGAAATCACGGAGAACATACCAATGGAACCGATACTTGTTTATGGCTTCCCGGCCGGAAGCTCGATGGGACTTGTCGCCGCCCTTGAATGGCTTGGCAAACCTTATCGGCTTTGCCGAGTCGATATGCTCGGCGAGATGCGCGACCCTTCCTATGCCCGCATCAATGCCCGGCATGAAACGCCGGTGCTGATCACGGATGCAGGGCGGGTGCTGACCGAGACGATGGCGATCGCCGCCTGGCTCGAGGCAAGAGACAGCGAGCGGCGCATCAGCTTCACACCGCTTTCGCCAGAAGCAGACCGGATGCACCAACTGATCGGCTTCGTTAACACCGGCTTCACTGGCGCCTTCTCGCCGCTGTGGGCGGCGATGGAGATGGCGAAACCAAACCCGCAAATGCAGGCATCGCTACGTGAGTTCGGCGCCGCACGGGTGATCGAGCGGCATGACAAGCTCGAAGCCATGATCGGGAATCATCCTTTTCTCATGGGTGAGCGCCCGACCCTTGCAGACGGCGTTCTGGTCGGCGTCGCGCGCTGGCTCGACTTCCATCAAGTCGCCGATCCGGCACGCTGGCCAAAACTCGCCGCGGTGCGGCGGCGCATTGAGGCCGACCCCGCCGTCATCTATGCGACGGCGCTAGAGAGCGGAGATATCGGTTCGGGAACAGACGCTTGTGTCGGCCATATCCCACTCGCGGATGTTATCGAGCGGTTCGGCGACCAGAGTATTATCGGTTCTGATTGAATCAGAACCGAAGCTCTAGATTCTCGTTTTGACGCGTTTGCTAGCTCGATCGCGCCAAGTGGAACGCCGGGAAGCAGCCCGGCGTCCACATGGCGGGGGTTGAACGGCCGACGCGGCAAGAACCTCTATTTCCACTTCGCCAGATAGAAGCGCGGCAGCTCATCCGGGTACGGGGTGAAGTCGAGCTGCTTGGAGTGGCCGTAGGTCGTCACATAGGTGTGCAACGGCGCCCAATAGGCTTGTTCGGTGATCTTCTTGATCGCCGCCGAATAGGCCTCCTTGCGCACCTCCGGGTTGATGGATGAGCCGCCCTGGACCAGCCATTTCTGCACGTCGGGATCGCGTGCGTAGTCGTCGGCGCCGCCGTCGAAGTAGTTCGGCAGAATGGCGGAGACGTCGTTGATCGAATAGCTGCCCCAGCTTCCGAGATACATCCGCAATTCGCCGGCCTTGGCCCGCTGGATCAGCGCCGCCGTCTGGAGCTGGTTGAGTTTGGCGCGAATGCCGACCGCATGCAGGTAGTTCTGCACCGAGGAGCCCCATTGCGGCAGCACGTAGCTCGCAAGCTCGACATCGAATCCATCGGGATAACCGGCCTCGGCAAGGAGCTGCTTGGCCTTCGCCGGATTGTAGTCGTAGCTTATCGCCGCTTCGGCATCGCAGCCGAACTGCGATGGGAAGCATGGTGCGGCGGGGACGCGGCTGCCGCCAGTGACGAGCTTGTCGGCGATCGCCTTGCGGTCGATCGCGTACCAGATCGCCTGACGCACCTTGAGCTTGGTCAGGGGATTGTCGGCGCCGGTGCGGCCGGCCGCATCCATCGAGAGAAAGCCGATCCGCATCGATTCCTTGCGCACCGCCTGCAGATGCGGCATCCGGTTCACGGGCTCAAGCTGGTCCGGGTTCATGTTCCAGATCCAGTCGGCGCGGCCGGCGAGCAATTCCGTCATCTCGGTGCCGGCATCGGGCACGAAGCGCACGCTCATCTTCTTGATCGCCGGCTTGCCCTTGGGGCTGCCGGCCCAGTAATCCTCGAAGCGCTCGAAGTCGATGGAGACGCCGGGCTCGACCTTGGTGATCTTGTAGGGGCCCGCGCCGACCGGCGCCTTGGCATAACCCTCCGCGCCGACCTTCTCGCGATAGGCCTTGGGATAGATCGGCAGCACCAGCGCGAAATATTCCAGCGCCGCGGGGTTCGGCCGCTTCAGCTTGACGCGCACCGAAAGGTCACCGGTCTTTTCCGCCTTGTCGATCCAGTTGTAATTCGACGGCGTCGAGACGCGGCTCGCCGGATCGGCAACGATGTTGACGGTGTATACGACGTCGTCGGCCGTGAACGGGCTGCCATCATGAAACTTGACGCCCGGGCGCAGCGTGAACTCGATCGTGGTGGGGTCCGGCAGCTTCCATTCGGTTGCGAGCAGCGGTTCGAGCTTGAACGTATCGGGATTGCGGTAGACCAGCGCGTCCCAGCCCTGGTGGTGCATCACCACGCCGGTGCGCAGGTTGTTGTAGAAGGGATCGACGTTAGGCAGCGCGTCGCGCATCACGATCCGCAGTGTGTCGGCGGATTTCTGCGCCGAAGCGGGCAACGCACCGGCTCCCGATAGTACCACGGCCAGAATGGCCGCGCCGAGCTTGTTTTGCATACGCATATTGCCCTCCATCATTCGCGTTTACAGACGGCGTGAAGCACGCCCTATGCCAGATGACACTCTACCATTCCCTGGGGCGCGCGGACCATGGGCATTGGCGCCTCATGGCGGCAGCGCTCGATTGCGATGCGGCATCGCGGGTTGAACCGGCAGCCCGGCGGAATATTGGCGGGATCCGGCATGATGTCGCCGAGACCGATGTCCGGCACGCCCTTGCCCGGCTCCGGCGTCAGCACGCTTTCCAGGAGCGCCTTGGTGTAGGGGTGCCGGGGGCTGCGAAACAGCGCGTCGGTTTCGTTGCGCTCGACGAACCGGCCGAGATACATGACGGCGACTTCGCTCGCGACATGCTCGACGACGGCGAGATTGTGGCTGATGAAAAGGTAGGTCAGCCCGAGGTCGCGGCGCAGGTCGGCCAAGAGGTTGAGGATCTGCGCCTGCACCGATACGTCGAGCGCGCTGGTCGGCTCGTCGCAGATCACGATCCGCGGCTCCAGCACCAATGCGCGGGCAATCGCCGCCCGCTGGCGTTGCCCGCCGGAAAGTTGCGCCGGCATGCGCTCGCCCATCGCAGCCGATAGGCCGACGCGTTCGAGAATGCCGCCGACCCGGCGCTCGATCTCGGCGCGCGAGAACGTGCCCTGGGCCGTCAGCGGCAGCGCGACGATATCCTTGATGCGCCGGCGCGGGTTGAGCGAGGCGAACGGATCCTGGAACACCGGTTGGATCAGGCGCGCCCGCGCCTTGCGGTCGAGGTCGAACAGGCGCTTGCCATCGACCAGCACGGTCCCCGCCGTCGGCTTGAGCAGCCCGAGGATCAGGCGCGCCAGCGTGGATTTGCCGCATCCGGACTCGCCGACGATGCCGAGCACGCTACCGGCGGGCACGCTGAAGGTGACATCGTCGACCGCGACCACCCGCTTTTCCGCCGACATCAGCCCGGTGTGGACGCGGAATTCGCACCGCAGATTTTCGACCTCGATCGCGGCGGTCATGCGGGTTGTAGCTCCGCCCAGTCCGGCTCTAGCCGGCAAAGATAATCATGCGCATCGCCCGCCGGCCGCCGCGGTATCGCACGCGTGCAGGTTTCGTTGGCGTGGGCGCAGCGCGAGCGAAAGGCGCAGCCGGCAAAGCCGGGCCCGATCGCCGGCACGACGCCGGGGATCGAGCCGAGCGGCCGGTCGCGCTGCACCCGACCGGGCACCGGCACGCAGGACAGAAGGCCCCGTGTGTAGGGATGTTGCGGCGCGCGGAACAGTTCTGCGGTCGGCGCGCGCTCGACCACCTCGCCGGCATACATCACCGACACGTGGTCGGCGACGCGCGCGACGATACCCAGGTCATGCGTGATCAGCAGGATCGAGAGGCCGAGCTCGCGCTTGAGGCCGGCGAGCAGCCGCAGGATCTGCGCCTGCACGGTGACATCGAGCGCGGTGGTCGGCTCGTCGGCAATCAACAGTTCCGGATCGCACATCAGCGCCATCGCGATCATGACGCGCTGGCGCAGACCGCCGGAGAGCTGGTGCGGGAACTGGCCGAGCCGCATGCCGGGCGCGGTGATACCGACGCGGCCCATCAGTTCGGCGGCGCGGTCGAGCGCCGCCGCGCGCGAGCCGCCCTTGTGGCGCGTCATGACCTCCGCCATCTGCGAACCGATGGTGAAGGCCGGATTGAGGCTGGTCATCGGCTCCTGAAAGATCATCGCCATCCGGTTGCCGCGCAGGCGCGCCATCTCGCGGTCCGACAGCGACGTGAGGTCAGTGCCGGCAAAATGCATCCGTTTCGCCGAACGTTGGCCGCCGCGGGCGAGCAGGCTCATCACCGCCAGCGCGGTGACCGACTTGCCGCAGCCGGATTCGCCGACCAGGCAATGGGTCTCGCCCTTCTCGACCCGGAACGAAGCGCCGCGCACCGCCGCGGTGCGGCCGAACGTTACCTGAAGCTCCTCCACGTCCAAGAGCGCGCTCATCGCAGCCGCTCCGCGCCGAGCAGATTGCGCAGTCCGTCGCCGACCAGATTGATGCCAAGCACCAGAACCGCCAGGGCTACGCCGGGAATCATGATCACCCAGGGCGAAAAGAACATGTAGTCCTTGCCCTCGGCGATCATCAGCCCCCAGGACCGCAGCGGCGGCGGCACGCCTAGCCCCAGGAACGACAGGGCGGCCTCGAGCAGGATGGCCAGCGCCATCTCCAGCGTTGCCACTACGGCAAGATGGCTTGCGATGTTCGGCAAAATTTCCTTGATCAAGATGTGCGGCATCGAGGCGCCGGCGCACCAGGCGGCGCTGACATAGTCGTGGTTGCGGACCTGCATGGTGGTGGCGCGCGCGACGACCGCGAAGCGGTCCCATAGCAGAAGCCCAAGGGTGGCGACCACGAGCCCGAGGCCCGAACCCATCAGCCCGACCACCGCAAGCGCGACCAGCACGACGGGGATCGACAATCGCGTCGTGATGGCGAACAGCACGACATCGTCGACGCGGCCGCCGAAGAATCCGCCGAGCACGCCGAGCGTGATGCCGATCAGTCCCGACGTGATCACGGTCATGATGCCGATTAAAAGCGAAATGCGCGCGCCATAGACCAGCCGCGCAAGATAATCCCGGCCGAGTTGGTCGGTACCGAGCCAATGGCCCGGCTGAGTGCCCTCCATCCAGAATGGCGGCTTGAGACGGTTGCCGAGATCCTGGGTGAACGGGTCCTGCGGCACCAACGCATTGCCGACGAGCGCCGCCGCCAGGACGACCGCGACGATGGCGATGCCGATCGCAAAGCCGGCGGTGCCGATGCGCGAGCTACCTATGCTCGAAGGCTGCGGCGCCTGAATGGCAATCGGTTCGCTCATCCGGTCCTCAGCCTTGGATCAAGTAGCGCATTGAGGATATCGGCCAACAGGGTGAGGCCGATATAGAACACGGCCAGCACCAGCACCACCGCCTGCACCACAGGGAAATCGTTCTTGGCGATGCTCTCCCAGCCGAGATAGCCGACGCCATGCAGCGCGAACACCGTTTCGATGACAATCGAGCCGCCCAGCATGAAACCGAGCTGGACCGCCGCAATGGAGACGACGGGAATGGCGGCGTTGCGCAGCGCGTGCTTGAAGATGATGCGCGCCCGCGACAGGCCTTTGGCGCGCGCGGTGCGGATGTAGTCCGAGGCCATCGCCTCGATCATGCCGGAGCGCGTCAGCCGCGTCAGCGCCGGGATCGCGGTGAAGGCGAGCACGATGCCGGGCATCACGAAATGCTGCCAGGTGCCGGTGCCTGATATGGGCAGGATGCCGAGCTGCAGGCCGAGCACGATCATCAGGATCAGCGCCAGCCAGAAGCTCGGGACCGCCTGCCCCACCATCGTGAATAAGGTCACGCCGCGATCGAGCCAGGTGTTCTCGCGCAGCGCCGCCAGGATGCCGAGCGGAAGCGAGATAATCAAGGCGAGACTTAAGCCGACCAGGCCGAGCGTCAGCGTGATCGGCAGGCGCTTCTGGATCAGGTTCGCCACGCTGTCCTTGAAGAAATAGCTCTGGCCGAAATCGCCAACCATGGCACGGCCGGTCCAGGCGAAGAACTGGACATAGAGCGGGCGGTCGAGGCCGTAGGCTTTGCGGATGATTTCGACGTCGGCCTGCGTCGCCTGCGGACCTGCGATCGACACCGCGAGGTCGCCGGACAGCCGCGTCAGCAGGAACGCAAGCGTCATGACGGTCAGCGCGACCAGCACACCGAGAGCAAGACGCCGGGCAATCAGACGCAACATATATCAGGACTCCACGACCGACCCGGGGCGCGCATTCTCAAATCGGCCGCCATACAACAAAGCGAACGTAACGGTGTCATCAAACAGTTGTCTCTTGCAAGAGAGGCGGCGATATTTCGTGCAGGGTGTGCACGTCTTGGAGTGTCGGACACCTAAGATCGATTCGAGCCGCGCGGGGCCGCGGCTCGCTGCCGCGTTCCGATCGCGGCGTTGAGGAACGTGGTGCGAGCGTTGCGCCCGTCCACGCCATGGAGGCGAATGCAATGTGCATGCCATGGCGGGAGTTCTGACACCCGATCAGGGCAACGCCTTCGCGCTCCAAAAAATCAAATGAATTCAAGGGCTTTGCTGCGGAGTGGCGAACCTTCCGGAGCAAACTGGGGCACGAAGAGCGGCGAGCGATCAATGGCTCATCTGCTGCTGCGCCTGATTGAGCAGCCGGACCAGCTCAACGTGCGAGGCCCTTGAATAATCCGATGCTCACGCGCATTCCCTTGCCGGGGGCGCTATCGACATCGAAATCCGCTCTGGCGTTCTCCGTCAATGTACTGAGCATCAGGGCTGAAAGCTTTCCGGGCACAGGCCACGTAGCGCCTTCGGGAAGTCCGTTTCCGTCGTCTGCCACTACGACCCGATAGTAATCGTCGCGCTCCTGCAGGCATCTGACCGTCAATGTGCCCGATTCACGGCCATCAAAGGCGTACTTGAATGCATTCGTCAGCAGTTCATTGACGAGAAGTCCCACGGGCATCGCAACGTTGATTGAAATCGGAGCCTGATCGGCTTTGAGGTCCAGTCTAACGCCGTCAAGACCGTGAGTACGCGTCACCGCGGACGCAATTTGTGTAAGATACTGGCCAAGATCGATGGTTTGACCAAGACCGTCGCCGGAAAGTTCTCGGTAGAGAATGGCCAATGATTCGATGCGTCCAGCCAGACGATCCAAGGCCGCCCGGTCAGCGCTGTTTTGATTGCGAATATCAAGGCGAATGAGGGCGGCGATCAGTTGCAGATTGTTCTTTACTCGATGCTGCAACTCCTTCAGCAAAAGATCCTTATCGCGCAATTGCCGCTCAAATTCCTCACGTTGCGATTTTGCGCGCTCGGTAATGTCAATCAGCGCGACGATGCGATAGTCCTCCGTTCCGTCCTCGTTTTGGATCACGCCGGCAAATGCATCTACCAATAAGTGCTTCGGCTGCTCGCGTTGAAACGTCCCGATAAAGTCATCGCAGTTGAGTAGCGACTTGGTGAAGGTGACGTCAGGCTGTCCTTCTAGCGTGAACGACTCCAGGACCGACCAACCTCTTCCCTGGATTTCCGAGGCGGTTTGACCCGTCAGCGCCTCATAGGACTTGTTCGCAAAAATTATGCGCTGGTCTCCACCGATTATTTTGGAGATGACCACCGCGATCGGTAAGCGATCGAGGAACAGCCTGAATTCGTGGGAGTTGATCGCTTCTGTGATATCGAGCGCATCGAACAGATCATTGACCTGCTGCGAAGCAGACGCGGAACCCTGTTCTGGGTCACCCATGTTACCTGTCCTGGTTGCCGGGCGGGATTCGCTCCTGTCCCGCTATCCATGCAGGACGTACGTGGAGAATAATAAGGGTCTGGCGCATCCGTGCCAGTCAAATCCCGGACGGCGGCGCGCGACCGCGCCTTGGGGCCGAGGGAAAGGTCGTAGGCTGAAGCTGCTTCGGGGTCGCCGACATCGAGATATTTCTCGGTTCCCGGACCGCCGCGGTCGAAGCGGCTGGAACATGCAAATCTCTACCGATGGCCCGCCGCCGCGGTGCCGAGCGGCAAGACCGCGAGCGATGACGGCTTAACCGGCGTTTGCTCCTGTGTCGGAGGACGCAGCAGAGCTGCCGATTCCCTCGTGCCGTAGACGAGCATCGTCGTCGAGCCGATGAGCACCATCAGGGCTGAGACGATAACCGCGAGGAAGATCCGTTCCATGAACGGTCAATGAACGGAAGCGACATCCGTTCCCTCATACTTGGGTATGGCAGTCAAGCGAAGCTTCCTTGCGCTGGCCGGCAAATAGAGGGACGTCCAGAGAGGTCCGACAGTCGTCCATGCCGCAGACCGCGTCGGACACCGAGGTCCGCTCCTTAAGACCCGCGCCAATCTTCCGGCGATGCGGGCCTAACTGGTTCCAAATTAGCGTCGTCCAAATTGTGCCGAATGCACGCGGCGCGCTTCCGCAATCCGTCGCGGCGCGCCTGCCCTTCGGAAGCCGATGAGCGCCGCGGCAAGATAGCCGCGGGCGGCCTTTCTCTCGGATTTATGCGCGAACAATGCAGCGAGGTCAGCCAGGGTCCTGGCAACCTCGAACGCCGCGCCGCATTGCTCGAACGCCGAAAGCGCTCGCAACAACCGGGCCTCGGCTTCGTCAAAATCGTTCCGGGCAATATCGATGCGCCCAAGCGCTCGCAGCACCAGACCGGAACTGAAGGTGAGTCCGTCGGACTGTTCCAATTCAAGCGCCCGCGATGCCGTCTCCCCGGCACGGTCGAGATCGCCGGCCAGAAGCTGGGCCTCGCTCAGGAAAGCAAGGCAACGCATTTCACCGCTGCGAACCGGGCTCTTGCGGAGCTGCACGACCACCTCACTCAGGATTGTAACCGCGGTATTCGCGTCGCCCTGATCGACGTAGGCAAGACCCATTGATCCCAAAACGAGGTTTGAGACCATCGGATCGCGCGAAAGCTCAAGGCTCTGTTGCGCCGCTTCAATGGCGTCCTCATGGTCGCCGCGCAAGGCCAGCGCCCACGCGATGACCGAACCCGCTAGCGCGACAATCCGCGGCCAGCCGATGGCGCGGCCGATGACCTGTTCCTGCCTGGCCGCGTCGAGCGCGGCCTGCAGGTCGCCCGCGACCACGCTGTTGAGCGCGAGGTCATGGTAGACCAGCCCAAGCCACTGCGGTTCGCGCGTGGTCTCGAGCAGCGAAATCGCCCGTCTGGCATGGGCGATGCCCTGCTGCGGATGGCCGGTTTCGTAGGCGATGAGCGACAAAGCGTGCAGCGCCTTGCCGATCGCGTCGCCATTGCCGGCGCGCTCGCCCTCGCTGAGTGCCCGTTCGCCCGCGGCCTTTCCTTCCGCATAGCGGCCCAGATAGAAGCAGGTTAGCCCGACACGGAAATGATATTCGGATATCAGGAGCGGATCGACGACACGCCCGACATGATCCGCGTGAGTCCGCAGAATTTCCCAGATCTCCCGCTGGCGGCCGAGCATGGAGAGCACGAAGGTCTGACGCAGGGCCAAATCGAGCTTTTGATGATCGCGCTCCGATGCCGGCAGCAATTCAGCTACGTCAGCCGCCTGCTGAAAGGCGCGCAAGGCGTCATCGAGGGCGTAGCGCCTTCCGGCCAGAGCAGCGAACTGGATCAGGCTGGGTATAGCCCTGCGCGCATCGCCGGCCTGCAGATAATGATGGCCGAGCTGATCCGCGATTTCCTCGCTGTCGCCACGGTGCAGCTCCTCGATGGCCTCACCAACGGCTGAGTGCAACAAACGGCGCTGCTGGGGCATCAGTTGCTCATAGGCGACGCGGCGGATCCAGTCGTGACAGAAATCAACCCGCTCGCCCTCGGTGGTCAGGATGTGGCGTCGCACCAGTTGCTCGACGGCGATCGCCGCGTCCACTTCAGCGATCTTTCCGGCGCGGGCCAGCAGCGAGAAGGTGAAGTCGCGGCCGATCGCCGCCGCCACCGGCACCAGGCGCCTCGGCAGTTCGGGCAGACGCTCCAGCCGGGCCGTCACGAACTCCCGTATCAGACTCGACTCGCCTTGCCGTATGGCAGGCCGCTCATGGTCCAGCGACCGCACGGATTCGACGATGATGAACGGGTTGCCCTCGCTCGCCACCCAGATGTCCTGCGCGGCATTTGCGGATTGCGGGCCGCGACGGCCGGCCGGCAGCAGCGCCTGGATCAATGTCGCGGCATCTCGTTGCGAAAGCGCGCCCAGCGGGATTTCGTCAAGCCGTGTGTCGCTCCGCAGCTCCTTGAGCGATTGCGCCAGCACCGGCACATCGACGAGCTCCTCGGGCCGCATGCTGCCCACGACGAGAATCGGCAGGCGATCGATGCGCCGGCCGAAGAAGGCAAGGAACCGCGCGCTGAGACCATCGCACCAGTGCAGGTCCTCGAGAATGAAAACGGTCGGCTGCCCCGACGCCAGTTCCACGAGCAGCTGGGCGAGCGCGTCGAACAGCAAGGAATATTGCTCCGGCGCGGTGACCGGCTGGCTTCCGGACTGCCGCAGCTCGGGAAAGACGCGGACGAGCTGGGCATTGGCCGCGGCGCCGAGGCGGTCGCGAACCGCGGCATCGAGAACGGTGCCGCTTTCGCGCAAGGCATCGATCCAGGCATGCAGCGGGAGGATCTGCTCCGTCTCATGGCAGCGTCCGATCAGGACCCGGACGCCCGATGGAACGTTGCCGATGAATTCGCGCAGCAGCCGGCTCTTGCCGATGCCCGCCTCGCCGCGCAGCAACACGACGCGCCCGCCGGTATCGAGCATGTTGGTCAAGGCGTCGTTGAGATGACCCAACTCGAATTCGCGGCCGACCAGCTGGACTTCGTCGGCCCGTGCGTTGACGACTCGTGGCAGAAGCGAAGCAGGTCGCCGTTGCCGGTCGGGACCGGGCCCGGCACTGCGCAAAATGTCGCGGTAGACCTGCTGCGTCTCTTCCTCAGGCTCGACGCCGAGTTCGCGCTCAAACCAATCGACGCACTGCTGATACTGCTTCAGCGCCGCCGCGCGCTGCCCTTGTCCCAGCAACAGCCGCATCAACGTTCGCTGCATCCGCTCCTGCGACGGATCGATGGCGAGCAAACGCCGCGCCGTCTGAATAGCGGCCTCGGGCGTCTTGGACGCCTGCCGGTCAACCAGCTTCGCCAGCGCCTCGACCGCCAGGACATTGAGGCGATCACGCTCGAAGCTGCGCCATTCGTTGAAGTCCGGCTCGTTCAGATCCAGGCCCGCCAGAAATTCGCCTTTGCAGAGCTCGGCAACCTTCGCCAATCCTTCCGTCGTGCCGTCGGCGAGCGCGGTTTCCAGCAGCGCGACGTCCACCACCACGGCCTCGGCATCAAGCGCAATCGCGCCGCTGCGCGTCAGCAGCAGGGGCCGCTCGCCCTCGGCTAGCCGGCGAACGCTGACCAAGGCCTGCCGGAAGCTCTGCCGCGCCAGGGTTTCTGAGGTATCGCCCCAGAACATCGCCGTGAGCTTTTCACGCGCGTGAAAGCGCCCCACCGGAACCGCAAGATAGGCAAGCAAGGCCTGCGATTTTTTGGTCGGCAAGGAGCGTTTGCCGTGGCCGCCTAACTGAAACGAACAGCCACCGAGAAGGTCGATATGGAGTTTGGCCCCGCTGGCGGATCCGGACTGAGACATTGCCAATCGATTCTATTCCAAACGCGATTTCCGAAATGAATTTGCGGCGGCACCTAATGTTCTTGATTTGATCCTTAACGACCCCGGGGATCCGCACGTCGGTCGCAGCCCCCCGATGAGATCGTAAATTTCCCCTTAAGCCGGAGCCAGCGATTTTTCACATCCTTTTGACGCAAGGCTGCTCCAGTCGCTCTACGAACATTAGGAGGTTGTTATGCGATCGAGAATTCTTGGCGTTATCACGTCGTTGGTTTTGCCGATGGGCCTGGTGGTTTTGCTGGCCACTCCAGCTCAAGTTTCGGCCGCTCCGATAACGGGGCTTTTCAATACCGGTGTTGATGGCAGCGGAAACGCCCTGGGCGCTGACGGCCTGGCCGATCCCCATTATTTCGTTACCGCCAGCAATATCGGCGTGCCCATCAATACGCCTGCTGTAACTTCTACTCACCCTGCGTATGCTGCCAATGATGGGAATTCGCGCTGGATTTCGAATAGCAGTACCGGATCACCCGGAAATGGTATCGTGGATTTCACGCTCTCGTTCGATCTGACTGGACTCAATGCTGCGACGGCTCAGATCTCCGGCTCGTGGGGGGCGGACAATCTCGGCACCATCTTGCTAAACGGCGTCAACACCGGGATTACTAACGGCGGCTTCAGTTTCCTCAGCCCGTTTACGATCAACTCGGGCTTCGCAAACGGGATCAACACCCTCACATTTCAAATCCAGGATTTCGGACCGCCGCTGGCGTTCCGCGTGGACAATATTTCAGGAACGGCTGACGTGTTGACCGCAGCCGTGCCCGAGCCGTCCACCTGGGCGATGATGATCCTGGGCTTTGCCGGCGTGGGCTTTGTCGCTTGCCGGCGCCGGAAGGGCGCGCCGGCCGCCCTCGCCGCTTGATCAAGCATGAAATGAAAAAGACCGCTGGACGGCGGTCTTTTTCATGCGAGCTCGGGAGCTTCGTGGGATGGGTTAGATAACGTAGCGCCGGTTCGGCTTCGCCGGAATCGGCCTCGTGGCGTATCGCCGGAACGCAATGGCCGCGCCCGATTTGCGCTTCAAGGCTAGATGTAGCGATCCGGCGCAAACGGGGCGACATCGAAGGGCGGCGGCACACCGTCAATCATGGCGGCAATGGCGGCGCCGGTTGCGGGACCAGTCGTGAAGCCGATGTGCTGGTTGCCGAACGCAAGCCACAGCCCGGCATGCCGGGGCGCCGGACCGATCATCGGCAGGCTGTCGGGCAGCGTCGGCCGCGAGCCGCGCCATGCATCGCCGACGGCATCGCCAAACTCGACCACGCCACGCGCGAGCGGAACGACCTGATCGAGTTGGGCGAACGAGGAAGGCGCATCGCGATCGGTCAGTTCGACGCCCGAAGTGACGCGGATGCCCTGCTCCATCGGCGTCATGATGAAGCCGCCATCGATGTCGTAGATCGGACGCCGCAACGAACGCGCCGGGCTCGGCTTGAATTCGCGGTGATAGCCGCGTTCATAAGCCAGCGGCACGCGATAGCCGAGCGGCCGCAACATATCCGCAGACCAGGGTCCCAGCGCGACCACCACATGCCGTGCCGAAATCTCGCCATCGGCCAGCACCACGCGCCAGCCATGGCCGTCGGGTATGATCGCCTTGATGTCCGCCTGCCTCACTTGGCCGCCGGCATTCGCGAACATCCGCGCATAGGCCTTGACCACCTCGCCTGGCGAGTCGACCGAGGCGGTCTGGGTGTGCAGCAGGCCCACTTTGTAGACCGGCACGATGTCCGGCTCGAGCGCGGAGATGGCCTGGCGATCGAGCCATTCACTGGCGATGCCGTACTCGGCCAGCATGGCCTGCTCCTGCTTCGCCGCGAGAACCGCATCGCTTCGCCACGCCCTGAGCCAGCCGGTCTCGCGAATGCGATGTCCCGCTCCCGCCTGCACGATCCATTCCCGATGCAGTCTGGCCGATGCACCGATCAAGCCATGCAGCGCGATCGCGCGCGGCCCAAGACGCGACGCGGCCGAATCGGCCAAAAAGCGCGCGACCCAGCCCGCGTTCTTTACCGCCCAAAGCGGATTCCAACGCAATGCCGCGTGGCGGTTGGTCAGGTATTTCGGCAGCGACTTCCACAGCGATGGATTGTTGAGCGGCGTGATCGAGCCGCTGCTGATGATGCCGGCATTGCCGTATGAGGTCTCGCTGCCCGGCTCGCGCCGATCGACGAGTACGACCGGCATCCCGCGCTGCCGCGCGGCAAAGGCTGTCGACACGCCGACGATGCCCGCGCCGAGCACCACGACATCCGCTTTATCTTCCAACATCGACTTTCCAAACACGTTTCCAAGCAGATCTTACAAAAGAGACTTCACATCATGGTCGCGCCAACGCCGACCGGCAACAACGGAAAGTTCCCCTCCCAACAAATCATCACCAAAACGCCGCATGTGAGTCCGCAACCTTTCTGACTGCCGTGGCTTCTTGCACCGCGACGTTCGTCGCATTCCAGCCAACCTTCATAGGAGTTGACTATATGGCTGCACTACTCGGAAACGTGCTTGGTACCGTCGATGGCCTGCTCGGAACCGCCACCGGTGTACTTGGCGGCGCAAGCGCCAGCGGTAGCGCTTCTGCCAGCGCCAGCGGCACGGCGGACCTGTCGCACACGCTCGATCTCGGCGCGGTGATTGAGACCAGCCCGAGCATCGACCTCTCGGCAGGGCTCGACGGTATCGACACCTCGGTTTCCGCACCGACATTGATCGGCGCCAGCGCCGATGTCGGCCATCTCGATGTCGGTGGCCTGCTCCACGGCCTCGCCTAACTCCAGTTGAGTTCGGACATTCCCAAACTGCGCGGCGTGGGGAGCGCATCCCCACGCCGCGTCCTCCAATGCCTGCACTGCACGAGTGCATCGCGCAGCGCCATTTCAACGCTTAAGGTGATGCCGAATGCCTACGGGCATGCTGACCGCTCTTGACGACTCCGTCGCGCCGGCGCGACGAATCGATGACGTTCGCCAGGCGCTGGTCGCGCTGTGGCCGCAATTCCTCTGGGCCGGGCTGTTCTCCAGCGCCATCAACCTGCTCTATCTGAGTTCGCCGCTCTATTTGATGCAGGTCTATAACCGCGTGCTGCTCAACGAGAACGTCTCCACGCTCGTCCTCCTCACTTTGATTCTCGCGATCGCGCTGCTCACCATGGCGGCGCTGGACGCGGTGCGCTCCTACATCCTGATCCGCTGCGGCATCCGCCTCGACATGGAGTTGTCCGCGCGCGTGTTCGAGGCGCTTGTGGTGCGCTCGGCGCAGCGCGGCGCATCGCGCGGCGCGCAGCAATTGCGCAATCTGGACCAGTTCCGCACCTTCGTGACTGGCCCCGGCATCTATTTCGCGTTCGACCTGCCGTGGATTCCGATCTATCTGATGCTGCTGTTCTTCATCCATCCGCTGCTTGGCGTCGTCGCGACCATCGGCGCGGTTCTCCTGCTTGGCCTCGCCGGCCTCAACGAGATGATGACCCGCGAGCCGATGAAGGAAGCGGAGGCCGCCGGCAACCAGTCCTATGTGTTCACCGAAAACATCCTGCGCCACGCCGACGTGATCCGCGCCATGGGCATGCAGCCGGCGGTGGAGCGCAACTGGCAAAGCCAACGCTCATCGATGCTGGTGCAGCAGGCGCAGGCCAGCGACAAGAACGCGGTGATGACCTCCTCCATCCGCTTCTTCCGCCTGCTGTTGCAATCGCTGATGCTCGGCACCGGCGCGTGGCTTGCCATCGACCATGCCATCACGCCGGCGACCATCTTCGCCGCGAGCATCGTGATGGGCCGGGCGCTGGTCCCCGTGGAACAGGCGGTCGGCACCTGGAAGCAGTTCATCGGCGCGCGCGAGGCCTATGCGGAGGTGCGCGAGTTGCTTAGCGAGGTCGACCTGACGCCGCCGCACACCATCGTGCCGCGGGCGCGCAATACGATCGAGGTGCGCGAACTGCGCTGTCTGCTGCCGGCCCGCAAGGAGCCTGTCATCAGGGACCTCACATTCGAGCTCGGCGGCGGCCAGGCGCTCGGCATCGTCGGCCCGAGCGGCTCCGGCAAGAGCACGCTGGCTCGCCTTCTGGTCGGCGCCGTCCTACCCTCCGATGGACGGTTGCGCTTCGGCGGGCTCGACTACAGCCACTGGGATCCGCTCGAGTTCGGCCGCCATGTTGGCTATTTGCCGCAGGACGTCGGCCTGTTCGCCGGCACCGTGCGCGAGAACATTGCCCGCTTCGGCGATGCTTCGACGGACGAGATCATCGACGCCGCCAAGCGCGCCGGCATTCACGAGATGGTGCTCGACCTGCCGAAGCAATACGACACCCGACTCGGTCCCGGCGGCGTCGGCCTGTCCGGCGGACAGCGCCAGCGTCTGGCGCTGGCGCGGGCGCTGCTCGGCCGCCCGCCGCTGCTCGTGCTCGACGAGCCCAATGCCAATCTCGACGCTCCCGGCGAAGAGGCGCTGAAGGTGGCGCTGCTGCAGGCCAAGAGCGAAGGCGCCACCATCATCGTGATCACGCACCGCACCACCATTCTCGACATCGTCGACGTCATGATGGTGCTGCGGGGCGGCATGCTCGACATGTTGGGCCCGCCGGGCGAGGTCTACCATGCCCTCCAGCAGGCCGCCGCCGGGCGCGCGTCATGACGGCGATCGACGGCTTCACCCCGATGCGCGACCGTGCGCGCTACGCACGCCCCTCGCGGCCGGCGCTGCTAGGTGCCGGGGTGGTGGCGGCGTTCGTCGCCGCGATGACGATGTGGGGAACACTGGCGCCGATCTCCGGCGCAGCCATCGCCAGCGGCAACCTCCAGGTCGAGGGGCGACGGCAGAGCGTGCAGCACCCCTATGGCGGCGTCGTGCGCCAGCTCACCGTGCGCGACGGCGCGCGGGTTGAAAAAGGCCAGCTCCTGATCCGGCTCGACGACAGCGACCCGCGCGCCAAGCTCGATGTGCTCACGGCCGATCGCGACGCCGCGCTGGCCGCGCGCGCACGGCTGGTCGCCGAGCGCGACCGAAAGGATGCGCCGGAGTTCGACGAACATCTCCGTGCGCGCAGCGAACTATCCGCGGTGCGCCAGGCCATGGCCAACGAGACCGCGATGATGGCGGCGCGAAAGCACCAGTTCGCCGCCGAGACGGCGGTGCTGCGCGGCAAGATCAAGGAGCTCGAAGCGCAGATCGCAGGCACGCAGGCGCAGCTTGCCGGCACCGAAAAGCAGCGGGAACTGCTGACCGACGAGATGAACGGCGCGCAACATCTATTCGCGCAGGGCTATACGCCAAAGACCCGCATCCTCGCTTTGCAGCGCGAGGACGCCCGGCTGCAGGCCGATATAGGCGCGCAGCAGGCCAGCATCGCCGGCATGCAGCAGCAGATCGCGCAGAACGATCTCGAGATCGCCAGGGTGGAACGCGCGCGGATGAGCGAGATCACCGACCAGTTGCGCGCGACCGAAAACAAGCTCGCGGAACTGACGCCCAAGATCGACGCCGCCACCGATGTGCTTACCCGCACCCGGATTACCGCGCCGGCAACCGGCTCGGTGGTCGGCCTCGACGTCTTTACCGAGGGCGGCGTGATCCAGCCCGGCGCGCGGCTGATGGACATCGTGCCCACCGACAATCCGCTGATCGCCGCCGCAAAACTGAAGCTCTCTGATATCAACGACGTCGCCGTCGGCCACCGCGCCGAAGTGCAACTCACCGGCGTCAACTATATCGAACGTCCCCGGCTCTACGGCACCGTGCATACGGTGTCCGCCGACCGCCTGACCGACGACAAGTCCGGACAAGGCTACTACGCCGTCGAGGTCGCGCTCGATCCTAACGACGTCAAGAAGGCGCGCATCGATCTGCAGGCCGGCATGCCCGCCGAGGTGATCGTGCCGACGCGTCCGCGCACCCTGTTCGAATATCTGCTCGGTCCGCTGCGCGACGAGATCACCCGCGCGTTTCGCGAGCGTTGAGGAGGAGATGGCCATGGCCGAAGCCGTCAAGAACGCCCGCCGCGCCGACGAAGCTGAACGCAGCCGTCATCTCGCGGCAACCGAATCCGTTGCTTTCGCCACCATGCTGCTCGGCCTTCTCAACGACGCCGACGCCGCGCTGCACCGCGTGGAGCACGAGCCGGCGCGCGCGGCAGAACCGGCTGCCCTGCACCCGCCTCCGGCAGAGATTGTCCCGGCCGCGCTGCAGCCGGCCGATCCCGCACCCGGCCATGACGACCAGCATGCCGGCATGATCGAATCTCCGGCAGCCGATCTTTCGCCTGCGGTCCACGCCGAGGCCACGGCTCAGCCACAGGATGCGGGCGCAACTCTCGCCGACGTTCCATCAGCCGACGTGCTCGCCACGCAGGCTTTTGCTTCGACGCCCGTGCCATCAGGCTTCAGCGCTGCGCTGGATCACGCGCCATCGGCGGGCGCGAATGGCTCACTCGGCAGCAGCACCGCATCACCGTCATTCGATCTTGGCGCATCCGTTCACAATTTTGCAGACAGCCTCACCGGGATCGTGGACACCGCGCTTGCAACGGTATCGAATACGATCGCAAACGTGAGTGCCACCGTCGGGCAACTGACGGCGACCGTGACCGGCACCGCGAGCCATCTCCTCGACGGCTTGACCGGCACGGTGACCGGCCTGATTCATGACGCACCGACCCCCAGCCTGCTCGAGCCGCTGACGACGAACCTTTCCGGCCAGACATCCGGCACAACGGATTTCTCCGGCGCCGCGCAGCACGACATCCCGCTGCTCGACACCGCGGGCGCAATACCGACGTCGCTGCTACATCCGATCCCGCTGCAGCTCGGCTTTCTCGGCCAGCCGACGATGGACGGCCATGAGCCGCATGACGGCGCATTCTCCGCACTGGGGGTCCATCATTTCTGAGGAGACCTGTATCTATGTTACCGAAGACGTAGCGGTCGGTCTGATCACGCCCGTGATCCGAGGCGCGACCCGAAAATAGATTCGCCGGTCGCACGCATTTGGCTGCGGCCTCAGCCTATCTCTTCAAGCCGAACGGCCCGTAGCATGTCGCACCGTTGTACAGCATCATGCCTGTTTCCTCCACGATCACACAGGAATGGCCCGGATCGCCTTCCGGCATGGACGTGTCTTTCTGAATTCGAAACCTGACCAGGTGTGCGCCGTGTAGGCCGGCGGGGAATCGAATCTTCTTGTGGACCAGGAATTCACCCTGGCTATTTCGCGTTATCGCACCGTCCCGCTCGAGCTGGATCAGGCCTGCTTCCTGCGGCATCACGTCGTAGCGCTCCACCGGCTTGCTTGCGACGACCGTTCGAGGATCGACCTCCACAATTCCTTCCGGATGGAAACGGCGCAATTCATCAGGCAAGGCAGCCGCATTTGCGGCGTTTTGCTTTCGCGGCTTGATGACGACCGCCGTCCGGCCCGTCTCGCGCCGCACCGCTTCCGGCGCGGCTTCGGACCCTGGAACCGACGGACCTGCATGATAAGTCATGCAGCCTGGCTGCCCGAGGAACACGATACGTTCGGGCGGCACTCCGGTCGCACCAATGAGAGGAGTTTCTTCGCGAACGCTTTGGTTCGGGCCGGTACTCTCGCCCGCGAGCACTAATCTTTCGACCCGGTCAACCGCGCCGGATAATCGCCAAATCACCGGTCTGTAGGAGGCAATTACAATGTAAAGCGGACCAGTCCCCGGTTCTATGTCGACGCTTCCGGTTTCGGTCGTGATCCATTGCGATCCGATCGTAGCCGTCGAAAGCGCGTCGGCGCCGTAAGCATCCAGAAGCAGAATGGTCGCAGCGTCGGAGGCCGGCGGCAACGCACAGTCCCGCTTCTTCTTCGCCTCTTGCTCCCGCGCGCGCTTTTCGGCTGCTTTCATGAGGCTATCGTCCAGATTGACGACCGGCCCAATCCCGCGTCCGAACGTCTCGATCTCGGTCTTGGAAAAAGTCCCGTCCTTGTCGACGTCGATCAAGTGAAAGACGCGCTCGGCAGCGCGATCGAGTTCCTCGATCGTCACGGCGCCGTTGCCGTCCTCGTCAAACGACATAATCATGCCATAAGTCGATTCGTACTCAGGTAAATCGTAGATCGGCGTCTGTTTGGCGAACGCCAGCATTTCATGCCAATCGATACGCCCATCCTTGTTGAGGTCGGCGCGCATTCTGTCATCAGCAGCGCGGTCAATCTGCTGAAGGATCGAAAGCTCGACTTTAGGGCGTCTCGGGTCTTGTCGCGTCTCGAAACGAATCCGCTTGGTTTCGGCCTGGACGACCTCGGCGCGCGTTACGACCCTGTCGCCGTCGAGATCATAGCGCAGCAATTCGCCTATGGCGCGTGCTCGGACCGAAGCCGCGGCGTCCAATCGATAATACTCAAGATCAGCGTTCGACACGACGGTGTCCGCATTCACGTCGGTCCTCTGATGATAGCCGCGCATCCCTTTGAGATAATCCTCAAAGCGCACGCCGGGCTTAGCTTCGAAGCTGAAAGCGGCGCGAGGATCAAGTGTCATCGACGCAGATTGTGCGATCGCCCGCGAGGGCAGCAGCACAATAACCAGCGTAAGAGCAAGATGGATGATCGAGCGGCGCATGCGTACCGAAATTCCAGGGCATCCGAGTTTAGCGCAACCATGCTAGCCAATCACGGCAAGCGACCAACAAATGGTTGCACGGTTACCGAAAGGTTATATCTCGGCTTCAGCCAAAACGGCGGCGGTCACGCCTCTCCGTCAGCATCGCCACCCAATATCGGCGACCATAGCGCTCGGACAGGGATGGACTGGGCGCGGTCATGGCGGCCATGAGCCGCATGACGGCGCATTCTCGGCCCTGGGATCCATCATTTCTGAGAGCGAGACGGAAATCCTGCCGCTTGGCGTCAGCGAAGCCGAGTTGCTTTCCGTCATTGCGGCGCTGAACGAGCGGGACGACATCGCGGTATTCTCGTCCAACTCCCGTTGCCGCCGCTGCCCGAGGGCTTCCATCACGCCGTGAAATACCGCGACAGCCGATGCGACGACCGCTGCTGCCATGCGTCGGTGGTGTCGAGAAAACCGACCCAACCTTGCTTCTCCTTGCCGGTTTTGCTCTTGCCTTTCTTGCCGGCGTTCACCTCCGCCTCGACGGCACGGAAGCGATAATGATCATAGACGTCGAGCACATGCACCGCGTAGGCCTCGGCCAGCGCTTGATGTCCCCGCACGATGGTCAAATTTTCGTCGTTCGAGTATGAAGCCTTGTATCCGAGATTATGGCTTCCAAACGCGACGACGCAGTTATCCGGATCAAGCGGGTCGATGACGAGAATCTTATCGTGAATGATCGCACGTCCGACCGTCAATGTCTCGGCGAGCCGGAAATCTCCGAGCTCTCGGCCGATTTTCCTTATCGGTGAGTGCAGTGGCTCGCACGACTGAGATACCGCCTTGCTGAAAAACATGCGGCGATGAGGCTGGAATTTTTGCGCCCGATTCAGTCTTGCGACTGGCTTCATAGCCCCACATCGCCTGTGTATCGGAAATTGCACCGACCACGTTCAGGGACGTATCCTTGAGGCCGAGATTGACGGCTTCGGCCACGATCGAGTTCAGGCCGCCACGAGACGGCATGAACACGAGGAAAAATATCGCCTTTCGCGCCTTGCGCATGAGCGAAAACAGACGATCCATGTCGGGAGGAGGCGGAGGCACCGTCTTCACGGTTTTTGCGGGTGGCTGCTCCTTGCCGGGCATGTTCGGTGAAAACCAGCATTCGAATGTGCCGCCGTCGGGAAGCTTGCCTGTCACGGCTTTGCGATTCTCGGCCTTGAGTTTATCGCTTTGATTGGCGTCGGATGCCTTCGCGCTCAACGGCTTTGGGACTTTCAGTTTGTCCTTGTGCAGACGCCGCCAGTAAGCGAGAAACCCGGCGGCGATTTCTTCGTCATCAATACGGATGCAGTTGTTGCTCTGGCCCGCGACGCCCGACCAGGTCCAGTTGGTCGAACCGGTCAGGACCGATTTCGCCGTGCTAGCGTCATCGACATAGACGATGAACTTGTTATGACCGATGTGGCCCGACCCATTGAACATTCGATGCTGCAGCTTGAATTTCGTGCCGGATTTCCTGGCGAGCTTTTGCAGAACGCTGCGGGCCGCCTCATTGCGCGTGTCATAGAGCGTAATCTTCTTGCTCTTCTTGGCTGCGCTCTTTTTCTTCACCGCCGATTTTGCCTTTTTGCTTTTCGGCGTCGGGTCTCCTTGCTCGTCCGCACTTGAACCGCTGCCGGCATCCGAAAGGATCAGATCAAGACGCTCCGCATTCGCCGCGAGAAAGTCCTCGAGTTGCTTATCCTCGAGCTCGTAGAGCGCTGCATGGAAGCGGCCTCCGGGCTGCGCGAAAAAGTTCTCGATGAGTGGAAGGACTTCGCCGGCCAGATAGTTCCGCAGGAAATCATCGGGGCTTTTCAGCCGCCCCTCCAATTCGCCGGGCGTGATCTTGCCGTCCTCTTGCAGGATACGCACGATGAACTGCGTCGACAAAATGCCGTTGGTGAAGGTCGAGGTAAATGGCCCGCGGTCGCGCGGCACGTTCATAACATTCGTGCGGAACTCCGGGGTCAAAAAGCCGAGAGGGATCGGCTCGCCCTCGTAGGTGTGAAGGACTTCCTGTCTGGCTTTGCGGTCAAAGTGGCTTTCGGGCACGACCTCGACCTTCTCGATGCCGTCCCGCAGGTGCCCGACTGCGCGGATACAATAACGTACCCGCAACTTCTCTTCGCGCCGCTCCAGTTTGCTACGCCTCTTGCGCAATGTCAGGTCGCGCCAATTGAACTTCTGCACCGGCCAGACCGTCGTGTTTTGAGCCAGGCCCTCCGGATTGTGCTGACCTTTGAAGGCCACATAGGCGGCGAGCGGCTTTGCCTCGATGACATCTCCGGCGGAGTTGAGAAATTCACGGACGATGTTGAAGCCGAGGCAGCCCGGTATGGCCGGGCCATCGATCTCCCAAGCAATGTAAGCAACCTCATTGTTGGAAAACGCGGTCGCGCGCACGATTTTGGTCATGATTGAATCCCGGGATCAACGGCCAGATCGGCCAAATGACAATCGTTATGCAACTCAGAGTATAGTACTACGCCATCTATCGCCGCACCAGTATTCCCAGTTTGGAAGCCGGATGATTGGTCGCTTGGCCCGCCAAGCTTGGCAGTCCAAGTGACCGGAGGGCATGCTCCCTGAGCCTGGGTTGTTGCGCCTATCGAGCGGTTCGGCGCGATCATATGTGAACGGGGCATTCGCGCCGCCAACTAGCTGCAATTTCGTAACCGGCCTCTGTGGCGTGCTGATCAAGCTCCACGCCGCTCGGAGTGGTTCGCGGACTTTCAGTTCTGCCGCACAGGTTGGCGGATCACCGTCTTGAGTTTTTCAGGCGCAGTCTTGCGAGGGTCGCTCAGATAGACCTCATGATGCCGACCGGCGAAGTCGTAGCCGCCCGAAGGCATGATCTCCCCGGGCAACATCGCGAGCAGCGGCCCTTCGTCGTCGTAGCTGCCCACGTGCAATGCTTGGAGGCAGAGGCCTTCCTCCAGGCTTTCGAGTCTCAGACTTTCAGGGAGCGCGCCGAGCTTCTCTCGCGCCTTGATCCTGGCAGCCAGGAAGGTTTCGTCATCCACATAGTCCGGCACCATGATCATCATGGTCCACTCCCATTCGTCCTTGCGCCGTGCGGAGAAGCTCTCAGGGTCGGGAGCTGACCAAAGTCCCTCCAATGGCATCACGACGAAGTCTTCCCCGTTTGCCTTGCAGGAGAACTTGATCGTAAAGGCCGTCGCGTAGAGGCTCTCCACGGCCAGTTTATAAGCTTGGGCGGTGTTCGGGTCACCATGACCATCTACCATGAGGTAGGAAACCGGCGGCACATTGATCGTCACGAAGCGATTAAGGGGAGCGGTGAAGAGTGGCTTCCTCACCTTCTTTAGGTCCAGCTTTTCCATCTATCTCTCACAGCATTCTGAACATGTTTGGACGACCGGACTAGGTCAGCCTTACTAGACCACAATAAGCCACCCGCGCAGAATGCATTGAGCCAAGAGAGCCATAATGAGGAGGCGGCACCCCATGGAAAAGAACGTAAAGGACTTGTTTGAGCGCTATGCGAAGCTGTTCCGAACGGCGCTTAGGGATCAAGTGGATATGGACCAAGTGACGTCTTCATACGCCACTGCATTCGTTGCTGCCTCTCCGGCTGGCGTCAGTGTCGGCCGGAATGACGAACACCTGAAGCAGATGATGCGACAGGGATTTGAAAATTATCGCCGAATCGGCACGAAGGATATGCGACTTCGTAATGTCCGGATCGCACCTATCGACGAGCACCATTGCCTGGCGCACGTCGCTTGGACCGCCATCTACGACCGTGGCAGCGAAGTGGATGTTTCCATTGATTTTGAGGTCCACTACCTGGTGCAGCAGCTCGAAGACACGCCAAAGATCTTTGAATGGGTGTCAGCGGATGAGCGAGCCGTTCTGAAAGAACACGGCATCATCTGAATTCCGCTTCCCACCCTTCGCGTCCCGATGCAACCAGCAAATCTCGGCCTGTCTGCGATTTTGTGCTATACTTGCAAATAGCCTTTAGCCACATCAAGCGCTGTTTCACCGGTCCCGTTATGGCTGACATGACAGACGATACCGCTGGCGTCATTGTCCGGCCGCCGATCGCGTGGGGGCTCGCAGTGCTTGCCGGGTTCGCACTCGACTGGCTCATGCCCTTGCCGTTCCTGCCGGCCGCGCTACCTGCAGGCTGGCTCGGCGCGATAGCGTTTGCTCTTGCGCTGGCGCTGGTCGCGTGGGCGATCTCTACCATGACCCGGGCCGGCTCGAACGTGCCCACCAACCTGCCGACCACGACCATCGTGGAGGCTGGCCCCTACCGCTTCACGCGCAATCCCATCTATCTCGGCATGGTGCTGGGGCTCATCGGCTTGGCCATTGCCTTCAACAATCTCTGGCTGTTGATGACGCTGGTGCCCTTCGCGCTAGTCATCCGATACGGTGTGATCGCCCGCGAGGAAGCCTACCTCGAGCGCAAGTTCGGCGACGTCTATCGCCGCTACTGCGCGCGGGTACGGCGCTGGCTATAGCGCTTGCCGGCCAGTAACGGGGCCGGGAGCCTACAACCAGCGTTCCCGCTACGCAGAACGGCATGGGCATGGGCCGTCGGAAGGCGTATAATTGTGTGGTTCCTTCGCGCAACTGATCGACATCACGTGGAGGTGGCCATGAAATATGTGCTGCTTGGTAATCTGAGCCCGGAGTGGGCAAGCAAGCAATCGGAGCGGATCGACAAGGCCAAGGCAAAACTCGACAAGCTAGGCATCAAGGTCGAGTCGATCCACTATACGCAGGGCTACTACGATTTCGTCGACATCGTCGATGCCCCGAATGAGGGAGCGATGCTCGCGTTCTCCGTCTGGTACGCGACGCAAGGTCTGGGGCGGATCCAAAGCATGCCGGCCTTCGACGCACAGACCTTCGAAACCGCGATCAAGGACGCGGCGGGCTAAGCGCCGGGGCGTGGCTCACGGCTTTCCTGCGAACCACCCGTGCCACTTCGCTTTCGCGAGCTTGGTGCGGCATCCTTTCATGCGCGGTGGCACAGAGCGCGCCGATAGAGGCGATGGTGTTTTCGCGCTCTCCAATCGCGAGAAGATGCGGGAGGGCGTTACGAATAGCTGGGCTTGCCCCGATGAAACTTGGCTCATTGGGGCGCCAAATTCCGCGTGCAATTTCGGCGGCTTGATGCGGCGATGCGAACGGCAGGTGGTCAATTAACCTCAGCCAGCGGAACTCGCACTGGTCTCGGCCATTGGCTCTTCCAGAGAGGAGTCCGCCCTATGCTTATCGAGCACCAGAACAAGCGGCCGAACATCGATCCGACCGCCTACGTGGCCCCGACGGCGGTGATCTGCGGCGATGTGACGATCGGTCCACGCACGCACGTCTCGTTCGGAGCGGTGATCGAGGCGCATGGCGCGCCGGTTCGGATCGGCGCCCAGTGCGTCGTGCGCGAGAACCTCAATATCCGCAGCACGAGCCGGAACGCCGTCGAGATCGGCGACCATGTCCTGATCGGGCCGCTGTCTTCGCTCAAGGGCTGCATCGTCGAGGACGAGTGCTTTCTGGCGACGGGCGTCAAAATCTATCAGGGCGCGGTCATCAGGCGGCGCACCGAGGTTCGCATCGACGGCGTGGTCCACGTGCGCAGCGTGCTGCCGCCGAACTCGCTTGTCCCGATCAAATGGGTGGCGGTCGGCGATCCCGCCCAGATGTTCCCGTCCGACAAGCACGAGGAGATCAACGCCATCCTGCGCGAAATGAACTTCCCCGAAGAGGTCTACGGGCTGGAGCGCCAGGCCGGCAGCGGCGTCGACATGGACATGAAGGAAGTCACCCGACGCGTGACAACGACGCTCGGCGATCATCGCGACGATCGGGAGCTGTAGCGCTCCGCTCCTGTCGCGCCGCTTGCGAGTGATCAATCAGTCAAGGAGAGGAGTTCTGATATGAACCCGGCGACCCGGCAACGACTTCGCCTCTCCGGCGGTACGGAGTTGTCCTTCATCACGGCAGGTGAGGCGTCCAAGCCCGCGGTGCTGCTCCTGCACGGCTTTCCGGGCTCGGCGGGCTATTTTCGTGAGGTCGTGCCCGAGCTGTCGCAGGCCGCATACGTGATCGCGCCCGATCTGCCCGGCTTTGGCGAATCCGACGTCCTGCCGACGGTCTCGTTTCCCGCCTTCGGTCAGGCAATCTCGGAGCTCCTGGACCGGCTCGCGATCGGGCCGCGCTATGTCTACCTTCATGATTTCGGTGCGCCGGCGGGGTTTCACATCGCCATGCAGGCGCCGGAGCAAGTCCTGGGCCTCATCATTCAGAACGCCAACGCTCATCGAACCGGGCTCGGGTCGCAATGGGACCCGGTGATGGCCTATTGGTCCCATCCAGACCCGGAAAACGAGGCGGCTGCGACCGCGCATCTCACATTCGAGGGCGTGCGCAACGGGTATCTCGGCGGGATGCCGCCGGACGTGGCGGCGCGAATCCCGGCCGAAATCTGGGAGGAGGACTGGCGGGTGATGAACTTGCCGGGCCGGATGGACACGCAGCGCGCGCTCGTCAAGGACTACGGGAACTACGTCGCCCGGTTCGACGAAATCGCCGCATATCTCGCGCGCTGGCGACCCGCTTCCCTGATGATCTGGGCACGCCACGACCCCTTCTTCGATCTCGCCGAGGTCCTGTCATGGATGCAGGCGCTGCCGAGGATGGAAGCCCATGTTCTCGACGCCGGCCACAAGTTGCTCGAGACGCACGCCGAACCAGCACTCTCTCTCATGATGGAGTTCATCAGGCGAACACAAGAGAGACCTGCGCAACGTCCCTAAGAGAACGCCTGCGAGCTTGTCGCGTGGCCCATTCAGGGCGTGGCGTGGCTGGGACGAGCAGAACCGAGTGCCCATCTCGTTCCTTCCCGGCCAACCATTCCGAAGTGCGAACGCCGAACCCCGCCATGGTCCCTAGCAGTAACTTCAGGCTCGACTGTAGGATGAAGAGCCGAGAATGGCGCGCCCGAAGAGATTCGAACTCCTGACCCCCAGATTCGTAGTCTGGTGCTCTATCCAGCTGAGCTACGGGCGCGTTTTTCGCTTGGCATTTGGGCTTCAGAGACCCGGATGCGTCCGACAAAAGCCTCGGACGGTCGCGAAAGAGCGCTTTAGCTACCCGCTCCGGCTTCGCTTTGCAAGGTGGGGAAATGCGATCAGGGGGCCAATTCCGGGCGGTATTTCCGTCATTCGGGGACGCGCCCTAGCGCAAACGGCGGATGTGCCCTGCCCATCAGGGAATCTTGTGCCGTAACCGCTGGATTTCGGGTTCGCATCGCCCGGAATGACTGCGAGACCAAGCGCTTACGCCCGCGCCCGCTCGTTGCGGACGCTCTGCAGTTCCACCGGGCGGTCGGGGATCGAGACACGGAACGTGGCGCCGATGGTGCCTTCGACCAGGTGGATGTCGCCGCCATGGGCGCGGACCAACTCGGCGGCGATGGCCAAGCCCAGCCCGCTGCCGCCCGGGCGGCCGGAGGTCTGGAACGCCTCGAACAAGTGCTCGCGCGCCTTTGCCGGCACGCCCGGACCGGTGTCGGACACCTCGATAATCGCGACCGAGCCTTCGCGGCGGCCGGTGATTCGGATCTGCAAGGTCGCGGCGTCGCCCTTGGGGCGGCTGTCCAGCGCCTGCACCGCGTTGCGTACCAGGTTGAGCAGCACGCGAAAGAGCTGGTCGGGATCGGCGTCAATGGAGAGGCCGCGCTCGATCGCGTTGATCCAGGTGATCGAGGCGTCGGCGGCGAGGCCGGCGGATTCGCGCACCTCGGTGACCACGGGTTCGAGCTGGATCATGCGGCGGTCGGGCTCGGCTTCCTGGGCCCGGCCGTAGGACAGCGTCGATTGGCAGAAGTCGATGGCGCGCTCGAGCGAGCGCATCAGTTTCGGCGCAAAGCGCTGCACGCGTGGATCGGGCACGCTGGCCAATTGATCCGACAGCAACTGCGAGGACGCCAGAAGATTGCGCAGATCATGGTTGATCTTCGATACCGCAAGGCCCAGCGCGGCAAGCCGGCTCTTCTGGGAGAGCATCGAGACGAGGTCGCGCTGCATGTCGGACAGCTCGCGCTCGACAACGCCGATCTCGTCGCCGCGCTGGCTCGGCACGATGATGCGCGCCGCGCTTTCGGGGTTTTCGTGGAAGCCGACGAGATTGGCGGTCAGCCGCCGCATCGGGCGGACAAACAGATAATGGAGCGCGAGGTAAACCAGCCCCGCGGCGAGCATCGCGATCCCCAGCGAGACCAGCAGCAGATTGCGGGAAAACCGGTACATCGCCAGCCGCAACGGCTTTTCGTCGACCACGACCTCGATGAAGTGGGCGCCGCCGGGCGCGGGTCCCACCACGCGGATGGTCTGGTTGCCGGTATCCACCATGGTCTCGAAGGATTCCACGATCGCGGACCACACCGTCAGGGTGCGCAGGTCGATATTGCGATCGATCGCCGCAGGCAGGTCGGCGCTGGCGAGCAGCCGGCGCTGTTGTCCCATCTTGATGGCAACCGCGCGCGCGCCGACGCTGGTCAGGATCTGACGCGCGAGCGAATCCGGGACCATTCCCAACGGCGCCGCATCCAGCACCAGGGCGGCAGTATTGGCCGCCGCCAGACGATCGTTCAACCGATTGGTCCAGAAATTCGCGATCGACGGCACGTAGATCATCAACAGCGCGATCATCACTAGCGGGATCGTCAGCAGCAGCAGCTTGCCGGACAGGCCGAGGCGCCGCTGGGCACGGGGCCGCGGTGCTTGAGGAGTCGGCTGGTCGTCAGTCGCTGACACGAATATCCGCCTTGATATCTCTGCTTTTGGAGCCGGACCCAAGCCCCCGGCCCAAATCGGTCGGTATCGCGATTCCAAGGATGCGTTTGGGCAACCTGGCGGTCAAATTACCGATCGCTAATGTCCTGCGGTTCCGATGGTCCGGGTGCGCCGCCGTCTTGCCCCTGAAAACCCCACGAAAACAGATATATTCGCCCTAATTGCGACGTTTCAAAGAACGGCTGATGTGGCAACCGCCGACATTGACGAAAACAGGTCGCTCCCGTATAAGCCGCGCCAATTGTCCGCGATGGCCCGGCTTCACCCGGGGGCGGCTCGCTTTGGGCCGTAAATGGCCCGTTTTCGGGCCGGCCCGCATCATCGGACGCATCTCAATCCAACAGGCAAATTGCCCGGTCAGCGGAGAACTACCCGTGAAGCGGACTTATCAACCCAGCAAACTGGTGCGCAAGCGCCGTCACGGCTTCCGCGCCCGTCTCGCCACCGCCGGCGGTCGCAAGGTTCTCGCAGCCCGCCGCGCGCGCGGCCGCAAGCGTCTGAGCGCCTGAGCCGGATCCTTTCCGGAGATTTAATTCATGGATCGGCTGAGGCAGCGGGCGGACTTTCTCGCCGTTGCCAATGGCACGCGGGCCAATAGCGCTGCCTTCGTGGTGCAGGGCCGGGCCCGCGAGGATGACGGCCCGATCCGAATCGGCTTCACCGTTACCAAAAAGAACGGTACTGCTACCGAGCGCAATCGCATCCGGCGCCGGCTTCGCGAACTGGTGAAGCGGCTGGACGTCATATCAATGCGACCGCACCATGATTATGTGCTGGTAGGCCGTCGCGCCGCGCTCACCCGCGACTTCGCAACCATGCTCGACGATCTCCGCTCGGCGCTGCATCGCCTCGACCGGCAGCCGACGGGCAAAGCGTTTTCGAGCGAAGTGGATTCCGGTTCGCGTGAAGAAAACGCGTCAAAACGAAAAGTGAGGGCCTCGGTTGCGACGTCAGTCGGAACCGAAAGGGCCCGAAACCCGAATTGAATGGCGAGACCTCAAAAAAGATGACTGACAACCGCAACACCATCCTCGCCGTCATTCTGTCCGGCCTCGTGCTGATCGCCTGGCAGTATTTCTACAACATGCCGCAGATGGAGCGGCAGCGCGCGCAAAGCCAGACCCAGGCTGAACTCAGCAAGTCGTCGCCGCAGACGGCGCCGGGAACGACAACGCCGCAACCGGGCTCGACGCCCTCCGCCACCACACCGGCCGGCCAGCCGGGTGCGGCTGCGCCCGTCGTCAGCCGCGACGCTGCGATTTCCGCCTCGCCGCGCATCAAGATCGAGACGCCGCGGGTCTCGGGAAGCATCTCGTTGAAGGGCGCCCGCATCGACGACCTGTCGCTGGAGAAATTCCGCGATACCGTCGACCCAAAATCGCCCGCGATCGTGCTGTTTTCGCCGTCAAACACCGCGCATCCCTATTACGCGGAGTTCGGTTGGGTCGCTGCCCCGGGCTCGACGGCGCGGCTTCCCGATCGCGATACAGTGTGGCAGCAGGAGGGTTCCGGCAGCCTGACGCCCGGCAACCCGGTGACGCTCAAATACGACAATGGCGAAGGCCTCACCTTCCGCCGCACCATTGCGATGGACGACCGCTATCTCTTCACCATCAAGGATGATGTTGCCAACGTCGGCAGCGCGCCGGTCACGCTCTATCCGTTCGCACTGATCTCGCGCCATGGCACGCCTGAGGTCTCGGGCTACTACATCCTGCACGAAGGCCTGATCGGCTATCTCGGCGACAAGGGCCTGCAGGAACACGGCTACAAGGCCGTCGCCGAGGCGCCCGTTCTGGGCAATGGCGCACGCGGCTTCGAGTTTAATGTAACGAATGGCTGGCTTGGCATCACCGACAAGTATTGGGCCGCGGCGCTGTTGCCCGACACGTCGGCGCGCCTCAAGGCCCGCTTCCTCGCCGAACCCGGCGCCAAGGTTCGTTATCAGGCCGACTACCTGCAGGATCCGCAGACCATTGCGATCGGCGGCACCGGCAGCGCCAATGCGCGGCTGTTTGCGGGGGCCAAGGAAGCCGGCGTCGTCGGCATCAATTTCCCGCTCGCCGGCCACGGCGGTTACAACAAGCAGCTCGGGCTGAACCATTTCGATCTGTTGATCGACTGGGGCTGGTTCTACTTCATCACCAAGCCGATGTTCCTGGCGCTCGACTATTTCTTCCATCTGTTCGGCAATTTCGGCGTCTCCATTCTGCTGGTGACCCTGCTGATCAAGCTCCTGTTCTTCCCGCTCGCCAACAAGTCCTACGAGTCGATGGCGAAGATGAAATCGGTGCAGCCGCAGCTCGCGGCGCTGAAGGAAAAGTATCCCGACGACCGGCAGAAGCAGCAGCAGGAGATGATGGAGATCTACCGCAAGGAGAAGATCAACCCGATCGCCGGGTGTCTTCCGATCGCGCTGCAGATCCCGGTGTTCTTCTCGCTCTACAAGGTGCTGTTCGTCACCATCGAGATGCGGCATGCGCCGTTCTATGGCTGGATCAAGGACCTCTCGGCGCCCGACCCGACCAACCTGTTCAACCTGTTCGGTCTGCTGCCTTTCGATCCGACTCATATACCCGTGATCGGATATTACCTCGCGCTCGGCGTCTGGCCGATCATCATGGGTATCACGATGTGGATCCAGATGAAGCTGAACCCGACACCGCCGGATCCGACCCAGAAGATGATCTTCGACTGGATGCCGCTGATCTTCACCTTCATGCTGGCCGGCTTCCCGGCGGGTCTCGTGATCTACTGGGCCTGGAACAACCTGCTCTCGGTGATCCAACAGAGCTACATCATGCGCAAGAATGGCGTGAAGGTAGAGCTGTTCGACAATCTCAAGGCAACGTTCGCGCCGAAGAAGGCCGCCGAGAAGACGTAAGAGCTGCCGCGCAGTCAGCAGTGAAAGCACTTTCCAACCCCGTCATGCCCGGCCTTGTGCCGGGCATCCACGTCTTTACGGTGTTGGTGACAGAGAAAGACGTGGATGGCCGGGACAAGCCCGGCCATGACGATGTATCTGGGACCTTCGCATGACCGCCGAAACCGATGCGAAGCTGATCGAAGAGGGACGAAAACTCTTCGCCGGCGAGTGGAAGTTCGTCTGGGCCTCGCCCTCGATCGAGACGCTGCCGCCGATGGCCGGCGTGGAAGTGGCGTTTGCCGGGCGCTCCAATGTCGGCAAATCGAGCCTCATCAACGCGCTCACCGGCCGTAACGCGCTGGCGCGCACCTCGCATACGCCGGGCCGCACCCAGGAACTGATCTTCTTCGAAGGACCTGACAAGGCCAGGCTGCGGCTGGTCGACATGCCCGGCTACGGCTATGCCTCGGCGCCGAAAACCAAGGTCGCCTCCTGGACCAAGCTGATCCATCAATTCCTGTTAGGACGCGCCACGCTGGCGCGGGTCTATGTGCTGATCGACGCGCGCCACGGCATCAAGGATGTCGATCAGGACGTACTGAAGACGCTGGATAAATCCGCTGTGAGCTATCAGGTGGTGCTGACGAAAGCGGATCAGGTGAAGGCCGCCGAGCTGCAAAAGAACATCGCCGAAACCACGACCGCGCTCGCCAAGCATCCGGCGGCGTTTCCGGACGTATTGGTGACATCCTCGCGCACCGGTGCCGGCATGCCGGAATTGCGCGCTGCGATGGTGCGCCTCTTGAACGAGCGCCGCTGATGAACCGCGCCGGCCGCATCCTGATCGTGCTCGCTGCCATCATGGGCGCTGACGGTGTCATGCTGGCGGCCGCCTCCGCCCATGGCGCGGATGCGTCGCGGCTGATGTCGGCGTCGTCGATGCTGTTGTTTCACTCCAGCGCCGTATTAGGCGCCGTCGCATTGGCCGAGCGCGGGATCGTTCACGCGACAATCGGCATCGCGGCCGCTTTCGGCTTCGTGGTTGCGGCGGGCCTGTTTGCCGGCGATCTGACGCTGCGGCACTATGCCGGGCATGGGCTGTTTACGATGGCCGCGCCGACTGGCGGGACGCTGCTGATTGCGAGCTGGCTGGCACTGGCGGTGGCGGCAGCCTGGCCACGGCGGGGGGTGAGAATTCCGTAGCCCGGATGGAGCGAAGCGCAATCCGGGGCCGATGCCGCGACTTGATGGAGGTTTCCCCGATTTCGCTTCGCTCCATCCGGGCTACGGCCTTCGCGATCCCCACTTTGCGCCCTGCGCGCCAATCGGATAGAACCCGGCCCGACATTCGAGAATGGCGAGACCCGCTTCATGACATCAGCGCAAGATATCAGCCCGCTCGATCAGGCCCGCATCCTGTCGGAAGCGCTCCCGCACATGCAGCAATATGACGAGGAAACCATCGTCATCAAATATGGCGGCCACGCCATGGGCGCGGAGGAAACCGCCAAGGCGTTTGCGCGCGACATCGTGCTTCTGGAGCAGACCGCGATCAATCCTGTCGTGGTGCATGGCGGCGGGCCGCAGATCGCGACCATGCTCAAGCGGCTCGGCATCCAGTCGGAATTTGCCGCCGGGCTTCGCATCACCGATGCGGCGACGATTGAGATCGTCGAGATGGTGCTGGCGGGCTCGGTGAACAAGCAACTGGTCGGCTATATCAACGAGGCCGGCGGTAAGGCCGTCGGACTGTCCGGCAAGGACGGCAACATGGTGAAGGCGACCAAGACGTCGCGGACCATGGTCGATCCGGATTCCAACATCGAGAAGGCGATCGATCTCGGCTTCGTCGGCGACCCCGACAAGGTCGATCTGACGCTGTTGAACCAGTTGATCGGCCATGAACTGATCCCGGTGCTGGCACCGCTGGCGACTTCGCATGACGGCCACACGCTCAACATCAACGCCGACACGTTTGCCGGCGCGGTGGCTGGTGCGCTGAAAGCCAAGCGGCTGCTGCTGTTGACCGACGTTCCCGGCGTGCTCGACAAGTCGAAGAAGCTGATTCCGGAACTATCGGTGAAGGACGCGCGAAAACTGATCGCCGACGGCACGATTTCCGGCGGTATGATTCCGAAGGTCGAGACCTGCATCTACGCGCTTGAACAGGGCGTGCAGGGCGTGGTCATCATCGACGGCAAGATGCGGCACGCGGTGCTGTTGGAGTTGTTCACCAATCAAGGCACCGGCACGCTGATCCACAAGTGATGCACGAGCGGCAAAAGGAAAACGTCATGGCCGGGCTTGTCCCGGCCATCCACGACTTTATCGACCGCCGAAGGAAAGACGTGGATGCCCGGGACAAGCCCGGGCATGACGAGCGGGGAACACGGCGGCCACCTCGCTCCGCGTTAACTCGCATTCTGATGTCATTGCCGGCCGCCGCGATGTCGCTGTTCGCTTCTTCACTGCCCGCGTTCGCCGACTTAAAACTCTGCAACCGCATGAGCTACGTCGTCGAGGCCGCGATCGGCATCGACGAGAAATCGGCGACCGCGACGCGCGGCTGGTTCCGGATCGATCCGGCCGCCTGCCGCGTGGTGCTGCAGGGCGCGCTGACCGCCGACCGCATCCTGTTGAACGCGCGCGCACTCGGCGTCTACGGCGCCTCGCCGATCCCGCAGAACGGCAGCGACACGCTGTGCATCGCGCCGGACAATTTCGTCATCGCCGCCGCCCGCCAATGCCGCGGCAATCAGACGCCGGCGCCCTTTACCCAGATCACGCCGACGCGGACCGACGACGGCAATCTCGTTGCCTATCTCGCCGAGGATTCCGAGTATGACGACGAGCAGGCGCGGCTCGCCGGCATCCAGCGGCTTTTGGTGATTGCAGGCTATGACGCCGCGCCGATCGACGGCGTCGACGGGCCGAAAACGCAGGCCGCCTTGAGCGCCTTCCTGAAGAGCCGCGGACTGGCGGCCGAAATCGTACAGTCGCAAAATTTCTTCGCCACCATGATCGACGCCGTGCAAAAGCCCTCCTCCACCGGGCTGACCTGGTGCAACGACACGCCGCACAGGATCATGGCGGCGGTCGCCACCGACGACGGCAAGGCGGTGACCAGCCGCGGCTGGTACCGCATCGATCCCGGCAAGTGCCTGCATCCCGATGTGATCGGCCAGCCGAAGCAGGTCTACAGTTTTGCCGAAGCGGTCGACGGCGAAAACCGTGCGATTAAATACCGGGACAAGCCGCTGAACTGGGGCGGCCCGAAGGAGCTATGCACCCGCGACAGCAAGTTCGAGATATCCGAACAGGGCGATTGCGGCACCCGCGGGCTTGCGGCAATCGGCTTTGCGCCGGTCGATATGTCGAGCGGCGGCAAGACGCTGCGATTTGCGATGCCGTGATGAAACTACGCTCTCTCAAACTCTTTCCGTCATCACCCGCGAAGGCGGGTGATCCAGTACTCCGAGACGCCCGTTGTTACTCTCAAGGGCCGCGGCGTACTGGATGCCCCGCCTTCGCGGGGCATGACAGCGAGGATGTACGATGAAAACACCCCGCCCCTTCAGCCACATCGACACCTGGGTGTTCGATCTCGACAACACGCTGTACCCGCACCACGTCAATCTGTGGCAGCAGGTCGACGCGCGGATCGGTGAATTCATCAGCGCGTACTTGAAAATCTCCGCGGAAGAAGCCCGCGTGATCCAGAAGGACTATTACCGCCGCTACGGCACCAGCATGCGCGGCATGATGACGGAGCATGGCGTGCACGCCGACGACTATCTGGCCTACGTCCACGAGATCGATCACTCGCCGCTGGAGCCGAACCCCGCGATGGGGGCAGCGATCGCGAAACTTCCCGGACGCAAGCTGATCCTGACCAACGGCTCCACCGACCACGCCGGCGCGGTACTGGCGCGGCTCGGCATCGGCGAGCATTTCGAGGCGGTGTTCGACATCATCGCCGCCGAACTGGAGCCGAAGCCGGCGCCGCAGACCTATGAGAGATTCCTGCGCGTCCACGGCGTCGATCCTGCCAAAGCCGCGATGTTCGAGGATCTCGCCCGCAATCTCGTGGTACCGCATCAGCTCGGCATGACCACGGTGCTGGTGGTGCCCGACGGCGCCAAGGAAGTGGTGCGCGAGGACTGGGAGTTGGAAGGCCGCGATGCGGCTTACGTCGATCATGTGACGGACGATCTGACGGGGTTTTTGGAGAGATTGGCTAGCGGCGGTTAGGCCACCACCTAGCTGTCATGCCCCGCGAAAGCGGGGCATCCAGTACGCCGCGGCCTTCGAAATGAGCCTCCGACGTCACGGAGTACGGGATCACCCGCTTTCGCGGGCGATGACAGCGAACCTGCCTTGACTCTCCCCCTCCAAATCCCGAAAAAGCCCCCGCTCCGCCCGAAATCCCGAGGAAATCCCAATGTCCCTCTCCGCGCTCGAATCCACCGTCAACTCCGCCTTCGATGCCCGCGACGGCATTTCGACGTCGACCAAGGGCGAGGTTCGCGAGGCCGTCGATCACGCGCTCGAACTGCTCGACAAGGGCGAGGCGCGCGTCGCCGAGCGCGAGGCCAGCGGCAAGTGGAAAGTCAATCAGTGGCTGAAGAAGGCGGTGCTGCTGTCGTTCCGCCTCAACGACATGGGCCAGATTCCCGGCGGCCCCGGTAAGGCATCCTGGTGGGACAAGGTGCCGTCGAAATTCGAGGGCTGGGGCGAGAACCGTTTTCGCGATGCGGGTTTTCGCGCCGTGCCCGGCGCGATCGTGCGCCGCTCGGCCTTCATCGCCCGTAACGTTGTGCTGATGCCGTCCTTCGTCAATCTCGGCGCCTATGTCGATGAGAGCACCATGATTGACACCTGGTCGACCGTTGGTTCCTGCGCGCAGATCGGCAAGCGCGTCCATATTTCCGGCGGCGTCGGCATCGGCGGCGTGCTGGAGCCGCTGCAGGCCGAGCCTGTAATCGTCGAAGACGATTGCTTCATCGGCGCGCGCTCGGAGGTCGCCGAGGGCGTGATCGTGCGCAAGGGCGCTGTGCTGGCGATGGGCGTATTCCTCGGCGCCTCCACCAAGATCGTCGACCGCGAAACCGGCGAGACCTTCATCGGCGAGGTTCCTGAATACTCTGTCGTGGTTCCCGGCGCCCTGCCCGGCAAACCGCTGAAGAACGGCCAGCCCGGCCCGTCCACGGCCTGCGCCGTGATCGTCAAGCGCGTCGACGAGCGCACCCGCGCCAAGACCAGCATTAACGAGCTGCTGCGGGATTAATCGAACCGGGAGTTTTTCCACGCGACTAACGTACGGGATCGCGGCGATTCTGCCGCAGTCCGGAGCGTTGGGCATGAACTGGACCTGGTACCTGTTCCGATTCGACGGCCGCATCAACCGCGCCAAGCTGTGGCTGGCCGGGCTGATCATGCTGGGCTTTCTGGGCACGGTGATCGTGGCGATCCAGAGCCTGTTCGGCGGACCGACATCGATCAGCATTGGCACCAAGGACATCTTCAAGCTGGTAAATCCCGACGTCTATCGGACGCTGAAGCTGGCCGACTTCCCTACGCTCCTCGTCAAGCTGCTCGGCACCGCGCTTCTGCTATGGGTTCATCTCGCCACCTCGATCAAGCGACTGCACGACCGCGACAAGAGTGGATGGTGGATGTTGCCGTTCTTCGTGCTGCCCGGTCTCTATAACGAGTTCGCGGACCAGATGCCCGGTTATTACCTGCCGCGGCTCCTTGGCTTGATGGCACTTATTTTTGGCTTCTGGGGCTTCGTCGAGATCTACTGCCTCAATGGCTCGCGAAAGACCAACCGGTTCGGCCCCGACCCGCTGGCGCCGCAGCCGCGGCCCGATACGCGGCCGCGCTGGGATCAGCAGAGCGAGATCGAAATGGTGCCGCACAAGGCTAATGCCCACTTTCCGAAGTTCGCGTTCCATCGCGGCGACTATCTTTCGCGAACTTCGGAAAGCAACGGGCATTAGCAGATTCAACATTCTAGTGCCGTTTTTCGATTTGAAGTCCCTAACCGAACTTGCAGCTTGCGCTGTAGGGACTTCAAATCGGCGGCACTAGCCCGTCGCCGGTTTGGCGTGTTAAGCCGGGCTATGAATGACGCTGTTTCCATTACCCGCGAGCTCGTCCGCTGCCCTTCTGTCACCCCTGCCGATGCCGGTGCGCTCGGCGTGCTCGAACGCCTTTTGAAAGACGCCGGCTTCGAGGTGCATCGCGTCACCTTCGGCGAGCCGGGTACTGCCGATATCGATAATCTCTACGCCCGGATCGGCACCGAGGCGCCGCACATCACCTTTGCCGGCCATACCGACGTGGTGCCACCCGGCGACGAGGCCGCGTGGACGCACGGCGCATTCTCCGGTGAGATCAAGGACGGTTTCCTCTATGGCCGCGGCGCGGTCGACATGAAGGGCGGCATCGCCTGCAGCGTCGCAGCCGTACTGCAATATCTCGCCGACCACGGCGGCAAGCCCAAAGGCTCGATCTCGTTTCTGATCACCGGCGACGAAGAGGACATTTCGGTCAACGGCACCATCAAACTGCTGAAATGGTGCGCCGAGCGCGGCGAAAAATTCGATCATTGCGTCCTCGGCGAGCCATCGAATGTCGAGGTGCTGGGTGATTGCATCAAGATCGGCCGCCGCGGCTCGCAATCCGGCACGCTCTATGTCGACGGCGTGCAAGGCCATGTCGCCTATCCGCACCGCGCATCGAACCCGGTGCCGGACATTTCGCGGCTGATCGTGGCGCTTTCCGACGAGCCGCTCGATCACGGCAGTGCGCAGTTCCAGGCCTCCAACCTCGAATTCACCTCGGTCGATGTCGGCAACACCGCAAGCAATGTCATCCCCGGACAGGCGCGCGCAAAGTTCAACATCCGCTTCAACGACAACCACACCCAGGAGACGCTGCGCGGGCTGGTCGAGGAACGGCTGGCAAAAGCCTGCGGCAACCGCATCCGCGCCCGCATCGTGTGGGAGTATTCCAACTCCAACGTGTTCGTCACAAAACCCGGCGCGTTCACCGATCTCGCGGTGAGCGCGATCGAGGAAGTCACCGGACGCAAGCCGGAGCTCTCGACATCCGGGGGCACCTCGGACGCGCGCTTCATCTCTAACTACTGCCCGGTGATCGAGTTCGGACTCGTCGGCCAGACCATGCACCAGATCGACGAACGCACGCCGGTGTCCGATCTGGAGAAGCTGACGAAGATTTATCGCGGGGTGTTGGAGCGGTATTTTGCGTAGCTCACCGCCGTCATCGTCCGCGAAGGCGGACGATCCAGTACGCCGTGACCTGTCGGTTCAGTCGTTAAGACCGCAGCGTACTGGATACCCCGCCTTCGCGGGGTATGACGACTAGTTGGTAGGAACGGCGCGGCACCTAATACTCCACCCGCACCAGATACAGCCCCTCCGGCGGCGCTACCGGGCCGCAGGCGGCGCGGTTGCGGGCGGCTAAAGCGGCGGCGAGGTCGTCGGCGCTCCAGCGGCCTTCGCCGACCCAGACCAGCGAGCCCACCATCGAGCGCACCTGGCTGTGCAGGAACGAACGCGCCGAGGTGAGGATCGAAACTGCATCGCCATCCCTGATGACGTCGAGTTGGTCGAGCGTTTTCTCCGGCGATTTCGCCTGGCACTCGGTGTCGCGGAAGGTGGTGAAATCGTGCCTGCCGAGCAGCCTCTTGGCTGCGGCGTCCATCGCATCCGTATCGAGATGCCGCGGCACCCGCCAGCTCCGCTTGATATCGAGAGCGAGATTGGCGCGGTGATTGGTGATCCGGTAGCGGTAGTGGCGCCGCTTGGCGGAGAAACGTGCCTCGAAATCATCGGCAACGATTTCCGCCGAAAGCACCCCGATCGGGTGCGGACGCAGATGCGCATTCAGCCCGTCGCGCAGGCGGCCCGGCGGAAACGGCTTTTGGATATCGCAATGCGCGACCTGCGCCAGTGCATGAACCCCGGCATCGGTGCGGCCCGAGCCATGGACGCGCACGTCCTCGCCGCAGATCGCCTTCACCGCAGTTTCCAACGCGCCCTGCACGGTCGGCGCGTTATCCTGGATCTGCCAGCCGGAGAACGGCGTGCCGTCATATTCGATGATGAGTTTGTAGCGGGGCATCTCAATCCAGTGGGGCTGTCATCATCCGCGAAAGCGGATGATCCAGTACGCCGCGGCATCGCGGCTCAATCTCTAAAGGCCGCAGCGTACTGGATACCCCGCCTTCGCGGGGTATGACAGTGCTAAGAAAACCGCGCACCAGCCTTCAGCGGCGTGCCGCGCAAAAAATCCGGCGCCTTCATCCGTGCCTTGCCTTCGCGTTGCAGTTCCAGAATGCGGATTGCGCCGTCGCCGCAGGCGATCGTCAAACCATCGTCGAGCACCTCACCGGGAGCACCGGCTCGCTTCGCCAACTCACAGCGCAGAATCTTGACCCGCGCCGGCTCGCCGTCGGTGGACAACTCGCACCAGGCACCCGGAAATGGCGACAGCCCATGAACATGCCGCAGCACCTCCCGCGCCGGTCGCTTCCAGTCGATCCGCGCCTCGGCCTTGTCGATCTTGGCGGCGTAGGTCACGCCGTCTTCGCTTTGTTTCTTGAGCTGTAACCCGCCACGCTCGAGCCCGCCCATGGCGCGCACCATCAGGTCGGCACCGAGCGGCGCCAGCGCATCGTGCAGGTCGGCCGCCGTCATGGCGTCCGTGATCGCGAGCCGCTCGGCCATCGCGACGTCGCCGGTGTCGAGGCCAACATCCATCTTCATCACCATCACACCGGTCTCGGCATCGCCGGCCATAATGGCGCGGTTGATCGGGGCGGCACCGCGCCACCGCGGCAGCAGCGAAGCGTGCAGGTTGAAGCAGCCGTAGCGCGGCGCGTCGAGAATGGCCTGCGGCAGGATCATGCCGTAGGCGACGACGACGGCAGCGTCGGCATTGTGCGCGCGGAATTCGGCCAGCGACTCCGGCGTTTTCAGCGTCGTGGGTGTCAGCACAGGTATGCCGAGCCGCCGCGCCTCCTGCTCGACCGGGGTCGGCTGCAATTGGAGCCCGCGGCGGCCGCCAGGCTTCGGCGCGCGAGTGTAAACGGCTATAACCTCGTGGCCGTGGGCCACGAGTTCGAGCAGCGTCGGCACTGCGAAAACGGGCGTGCCCATGAAGATCAGGCGGAGTGGCATGAGGTAGAGATTCCCGGGAACGATTTATTTTACTCGTCATGACCGGGCTTGTCCCGGCCATCCACGTCTTTGGTGCGGCAAGGAAGAAAGACGTGGATGACCGGGTCAAGCCCGGGCATGACGGTGGAAAGAGTGGGGTCTATCCAGACGCGCGCTTGGCGGCTTTCGTAAACTTCTTCATCACGCGGTCGCGCTTCAGCTTCGACAGGTAGTCGACAAACAGCACGCCGTTGAGGTGGTCGATCTCATGCTGGATGCAAGTGGCGAACAGGCCGTCGGCGTCCTCTTCATGCACCTTGCCGTCGAGATCGGTGTAGCGGACACGAACCCGCGCCGGGCGTTCGACCTCCTCGTAATATTCGGGGATCGAGAGGCAGCCCTCCTCGTAAACAGACATTTCCTCCGACGAGGAAATGATCTCCGGGTTGATGAACACCCGCGGCTTCGGCTTGGTCTCGCCGTTCTCATCCTTCTTGGCGAGATCCATGGTGATCAGCCGCAGGGGCTCCGCGACCTGGATCGCGGCCAGACCGATGCCGGGCGCGTCGTACATGGTTTCGAACATGTCGTCGGCGAGTTTACGGATCTCCGTCGTCACCTTTTCGACAGGCTTGGAGACGAGCCGCAACTGCTTGTCCGGCAGGATGATGATTTCTCTGATGGCCATGATTTTTCTCTGGCGCGGGATTTAAGCCGCTGACCTGCCGGGGTCAATGCGCCGCAGCGGCCGTTAAGGCGCCCTTAACCATGATTTTCAAGGCGGCGTTAACCACGAAAATTAACCCGGCATTTACCATAAATGTTCCCTCTTCGTTCGCGCAAGCCAGCGAATCGGGCTACAAGGCTGACATGAACGAAATTCTCTTCACCGTCGGCGACCTGCCGATTCACGTGGGCGAGGCGCTGGCGGGCTTCGGCGCGCTCGCGTTGGTGCTGCTGCTGGCGATTGCCATCGTCATCGCCCGCTCCGGCCGCCGGGGCGCGGAACTGGCGATGGCCCAGGCGATCCGCGCCGACGAGCTGGAAGAGCGGCTGAGCGAGATGCTGCGGGCGCAGAGCGAATCGACCGGGCGGGTTGACGCCATGGCGCAGGCGCTGGCCGGACGCCAGGCCGAGATGGCGCGCGCGGTCAACGAGCGCCTGGATTCGGTGACGCATCGCGTCGGCCAGTCGATGGAAGCGACCACGCGCCACACCATGGATAGCTTGCGGGTGCTGCATGAGCGGCTCGGCATCATCGACAACGCGCACAAGAACCTCACCGACCTGACCTCTCAGGTGACCACGCTCCGCGACGTGCTCGCCAACAAGCAGTCGCGCGGCGCCTTCGGCCAGGCGCGGATGGAAGCAATCGTGCAGGACGGCATGCCGCAAGGCTCGTACGAGTTCCAGTACACGCTCTCGTCCGGCAAGCGGCCGGATTGCGTGGTGTTCCTGCCGGATCAGCGGCCGCTCTGCATCGACGCCAAATTTCCGCTGGAGGCGATGACCGCGTTGCACGACGCGCGCACCGACGAGGAGCGAAAATTCGCCACGCAGCGCCTGCGCAACGACGTGATGAAACACGTCAATGACATCGCCGAGAAGTACCTGATCGCCGGCGAGACCCAGGATACGGCGCTGATGTTCGTGCCATCGGAATCGGTCTATGCCGAAATCCATGACGGCTTTGACGACGTGATCCAGAAAGCCTACCGCGCCCGCGTCGTGCTGGTATCGCCCTCACTGTTGATGCTGGCGATCCAGGTGATGCAGCAGATTTTAAAGGACGCGCGGATGCGCGACGCCGCCGACCAGATCCGCACCGAGGTGCTCAACCTCGGTGATGACCTCGGCCGCCTGCGCGACCGCGTGCTGAAGCTGCAAAAGCATTTTAGCGACGTCAACGAGGATGTGCGGCAGATCCTGATCTCCGCCGAAAAGATCGAAAAGCGCGCCGGTCGGATCGAGGAACTCGATTTCAGCAAGACCGATGCGCCGGTGGAAGTGCCACGCTTCGTCAAGAACAGCGCGCCCGAACTGTTCCCCGCCCCGCGCAAACTGCAGGCGGGGGAGTAGCGGGTCGTTGCCAAGCTATAACCACATATCCAGCTGTCATCGCCCGGCTTGCCGCCTCCGCTAAAGCTTCGGCGAGCCGCACAGGGATAGCCTTGGCGTAGCCGGGGCCGGGCGACCCAGTATCCCAGAGGCCGCAGTTGGGAACACACAGCTATTACGTCTACATTCTGGCCAGCCGCATCGGTGGAACGCTTTACATCGGCGTGACAAATGACCTGATCCGACGCATTGGCGAACATAAGTTGAAGGTCGCCGAGAGCTTCACCAAAAAGCACGAGGTGACCCGGCTCGTTTATTTCGGAATCTTCGACCAAATCGAATACGCGATCCAGCGCGAAAAGCGGCTCAAGAAATGGCCCCGAGCCTGGAAGATCTCGCTGATCGAGAAACAAAATCCGGACTGGATTGATCTTTATCCTGAAATTGCCGGGGGCGGCGGATAGGCCTCTGGAATACTGGGTCGCCCGGTCAAGCCGGGCGATGACAGTCTTTTTGTTGCGAAATCTGCTAACACCCCTCCATGACCACACCAGAATCCACTTCCGTTTCAACTGAGAAAGCCCCCGCGCCCTCCTGGCGCGAGGCTTGGGCCGTGTATCTGCAGCCGCGCGTGCTGATCGTGCTGCTGCTCGGATTTTCCTCAGGGCTGCCGCTGGCGCTGTCCGGATCGACGCTCCTGGTGTGGATGCGCGAATCCGGCGTCGATCTCGGAACGATCGGGCTGTTCGCGCTGGTGGGCACGCCCTACACGCTGAAATTCATCTGGGCGCCGCTGGTCGATGCGCTGCATGTGCCCTTCTTCACGAGAGCATTTGGCCGAAGGCGCGGCTGGCTGGTGTTTTCGCAGCTACTCCTGATCGGCGCAATCCTGCTGCTGGCGCTGACCGACCCTGCGCGCTCGCCGCTGTTCGTGGCGCTCGGCGCACTGTTAGTCGCGATGATGTCGTCGACTCAGGACATCGTGGTCGATGCGTTTCGCGTTGAAAGCCTGCCGGAAAGCGAGCAGGCCGCCGGCATGGCGTCCTACGTCGCGGCCTACCGGATCGGCATGCTGATCTCGACCGCCGGCGTGCTTTTTTTAGTGAGCGCGTTCGAAGACACCGGCATCGGGCGCAGCGCAGCGTGGATGTGGGGCTATGTTGTCATGGCCGCCTTGGTGCTGATCGGCACCGTCACCGCACTGGCTGCCACGGAGCCCGAAGCGTCACAGCGCGCGGAAGGCCATTGGGAATACGATCTACCGCAGAGCAAAAAGCGAGGGCTCAGGCTGGTGCTCCGTCTGATCTGCTGGATTCTGCCTCGTCGGTTGCTGGAAACCCGGATTGTAAGGGCGGCGATCTGCGCGTTCTTCGATTTTCTTGAGCGCAAAGACGCGCTTGCAGCGCTCGCGTTCGTGGTCCTGTTCAAATTCACCGACGCGTTTTCCGGCACTATGACCGCGCCATTCGTGATCGACCTCGGTTTTACGCGCAATGACTACGCCACGATCGTCAAGGGCGTCGGCCTCGTCGCGACCCTGATCGGCGGTTTTGCCGGCGGCTATCTGGCGCGGCGCTATTCGCTGGTCGCGAGCCTGTGGATCGGCGGCGTGCTGCAGGCGATCTCCAATCTGGTGTTTGCGTGGCTCGCCTTTATCGGCACCAACCAATGGGCGCTGGCCGCCGCCATTTCGGCGGAAAACTTCACTGGCGCGATCGGCACCGTGATCTTCGTCGCCTATGTTTCGGCGATGTGCCAGAATCCGCTGCACACCGCGACCCAATATGCGCTGCTCACCGCACTGGCGGCGATCGGGCGCACCTACCTGTCTTCCGGCGCGGGTTATGTGGCGGAGGCCACGGGCTGGCCGCTGTTCTTCATCCTCTCCGTCGTGCTCGCGGTGCCGAGCCTAATCCTGATGGCGTGGCTGCAACGGCGCGGGCATTTTGAGGCGGTGGGGCCGGTGCGGGTTTAGTTGCTCGCCGGCATCCGCAAACCCAAATCGTCGTCACCCGCGAAAGCGGGTGATCCAGTGTTCCAGAACAGTTGCGATAGAGCCGAGAGAGCGCGGCGTACTGGATCGCCCGGTCGAGCCGGGCGACGACAGCGGTATGTGTGGCAAGGACAACAGTTCCTCAATGCTTCGTCACCACGCTCCACTTCGTGACCACGGCCTCGCTGATTTGCCCGGCATCCTGCGCGCAGGCGACTTCGTCGACCTTGACCGAAATTTCCTTGCCGATGAAATTTTTCAACTGTGCAGCCTGCGCCTCGCTGCTGGTGACGAGCTGGAACGTCTCAGGTCCCGTTTCGAGATTGCAGAGCCCGTTCGGCGGCGGCAGCCGGCGCGGCTCGCTGATGATCTGGTAGGTCGCGGCGCGCTTCTTGCCGCCCTTCATGGCGTTGAGTTCACCCGACAGGACGTCGCCGGCATTGATCGGCTTGCCGGGCTTCGGCGCGGGCTCGGCCTGCTGCGCCCACGCGGACGGCGCGATCAGCGCCGCCGCCATGATGACCGCAAAACAATAGCGCTTGCCGAATCGTGGTTTCGTCATTTTCGATCAGTTCCGTTTGGTGATGGTTAGAACAGCGTTCGCTGCCGCATGGCAGCCGATAGCGTACCTTCGTCGAGATAATCAAGCTCGCCGCCGACAGGCACGCCATGGGCAAGCCGGGTGATCTTGACGTTGGCGTCCTGCAGGAGATCGGTGATGTAATGGGCTGTGGTCTGGCCATCAACCGTGGCGTTCAGCGCGAGCACGATTTCGCTGACTTGTGATTCGTGCGCGCGTGCGACCAGCGCGTCAATGGTCAGGTCCTGCGGACCGACGCCGTCGAGTGGCGACAATGTGGCGCCGAGCACATGATAGCGGCCGTTGGTCGCATTCGCCCGCTCCAACGCCCAGAGGTCAGCGACGTCGGCGACCACAACGATGGTCGAAGGATCGCGCCGCGGGTCGGTGCACACGGTGCAGGGATTTTGCGTATCGATATTGCCGCAGGTCTTGCAGACCTGAATCCTGTCGATTGCCACCTGCAGCGCGCCAGCCAGCGGCGTCATCAGCGCCTCGCGCTTCTTGATCAGGTGCAGCGCCGCGCGCCGCGCCGAGCGCGGACCCAAACCGGGCAGGCGCGCCAGGAGCTGGATCAGGCGTTCGATTTCAGGGCCGGCAACGCTTGCTGCCATTTCAGCCGAGACCAAGAAGTCCAGGCGGCAGGCCGAGCCCGCCAGTCAGCGCCTGCATCTTTTCCATCGCCGCGGTTTCCGCCTTGCGCCGGGCGTCGTTATGCGCGGTGACAAGCAGGTCCTCGAGCACTACGCGCTCCTCGGCCTTCATCAGTGACGGATCGATCTTCACGCCCTTCACTTCCATCTTCGCGGTCATGCGCAGGGCAACCAGCCCGCCGCCGGAAATGCCCTCGACCTCGAGATTGCCGAGTTCTTCCTGCATCGCCTGCATCTTGGATTGCAGCTCCGCCGCCTGCTTCATCATGCCGAGAAAATCAGCCATTCATCCGTCCTCTCGAGAGTCCGATCAGTCGTCGTCGCCGTCGGAAGTCTCGTTCAAGTCGTCAGTGATAATATTGGATTCCGGCGGCTCGGCGGCAAGCCTTCGCACCTCGACGACCTTGGCGCCGGGAAACCGCGCCAGCACCTCCTGGACGCGCGGATCGGCCTCGGCTGCGCGGGCGTGCTCGTTTCTCGCCTGCTCGTTCTGCGAGCGCAATGTCGGCTGGCCGGCCTCGTTGGAGACGATCACGGTCCAGCGCCGCCCTGTCCACAGTTCCAGCTTGCGGGAGAGGTCGTTGACGAGCCCGCGCGCCGCATTCCGCTCCAGCGCCACTTCCAGCCGCCCGTCCTCGAATCGGACGAGGCGCATATCGGATTCCAGCGCCGTCTTGGTCAGAATATCGCGTTTCTCGCCGGCGAGCGCGACGAGTTGCGGAAAAGTGGTGATCCGCAGAACGGGCGCGGACTCGGTTTGGGCCGACGGCGCCATCTGCGGGCGCGCGGAAGCTTCCGCGCCGGAGCGGGGCGAGGCAGTCGTCCTTATCGGCGAAGCGGCAGAGATTGAAGACACCGGTCCGGTGGGCGCAGCCCGCGTTGGCGCCGCGCTGCCCACGGCGATTTGCGCGCCCCCGCCGTTTTGGTCGAGCATCCGGATCGCTTCGTCCGGCGTCGGCAAGTCGGCGACATAAGCGATGCGCACCAGCACCATTTCGGCTGCCGCCGCCGGCCGCGTTGCCGTCTGCACCTCGGTGATGCCCTTGAGCAGCATCTGCCACATCCGCGACAGCACCCGCATCGACAGCTTGGCGGCAAATTCGCGGGCGCGGACGCGCTCCGTCTCGCCGAAAGCGACGTTGTCGGCGGTAGCGGGAACGATCTTCACGCGGGTAACGAAATTGACGAATTCGGCAAGGTCGGACAGCACCACGACCGGATCGGCGCCCACGTCATATTGCGAGCGGAATTCGCCGAAGGCGCTCGCGATGTCGCCGCGCGCCAGATGCTCGAACAGGTCGATCACCCGGGTGCGATCCGCAAGACCCAGCATCTGCCGCACGGCGTCGGCACGCACGGGGCCCGCCGCATGAGCAATCGCCTGGTCGAACAAAGAGAGCGAATCGCGCACCGAGCCTTCGGCGGCGCGCGCGATGATGCCGAGCGCCTCCGGCTCGACCTCGACGCCTTCCTTGGCGGCAATGTTGCCGAGATGGTTCATGAGCACATCCGCCTCGACGCGGCGGAGATCAAAACGCTGGCAGCGCGACAGCACCGTAACCGGGACTTTGCGGATTTCGGTGGTGGCGAAGACGAATTTGGCGTGCTCGGGCGGTTCTTCCAGCGTCTTCAGGAAGGCGTTGAACGCGGCCGTCGACAGCATGTGGACTTCGTCGATGATGTAGACCTTGTAGCGGGCACTGGCAGGCGCGTAGCGCACGCTGTCATTGATCTGGCGGACGTCGTCGACGCCGGTATGGGACGCGGCGTCCATTTCCAGCACGTCCATGTGCCGGCTTTCCATGATCGCCTGGCAGTGCACGCCGAGGTCCGGCATGTGGATGGTCGGCCCCTTCACCGAACCGTCAGGTTTTTCGTAATTGAGCGCGCGGGCGAGAATCCGCGCAGTGGTGGTTTTGCCAACCCCGCGGACGCCGGTCAGGATCCAGGCCTGCGGAATCCGGCCCGTTTCGAACGCATTCGAGACGGTGCGGACCATGGCCTCCTGGCCGATCAGGTCGTCGAAACTGGAGGGGCGGTATTTTCGCGCCAGTACCCGGTAGGGCTTGGCGGTCTCAGGCCTGCCGCCGAGATCGAAGCCGGCCGATCCGGCGCCTTCGGGGTGATCGGGGGGAGCGCCAGCATCACTCATCGGTCGATCCGCAATTGATTGTCTCTCAGGGCCGGCTTGCGGAACGGAGCAAGATCAGGCGCACGGCGCGGACCCGGCCGCTTCCATGCGCTTTTCGCTCGAAAAACAGGTAGGAGACTGACGAGCGACCCGATCCGGACCTCGTTAGGGCTGCTTCCTTCCGGACCTGACCCGGTTGGCGAGTGGCTCGTCCACCGCCAATCTCCCGATCCCTATTTGGGGCCAAAAGGGCCGGAAAGCAAGCGGGGCTTTCCCTGTCATACCCCGCGAAAGCGGGGTATCCAATATGCTGCGGCCCATCGGTGAAACGGCAGCGCCGCGGCGTACTGGATCACCCGCTTTCGCGGGTGATGACGCCTTGCTATGAAACGAGAGGAGTGCCCTCCAGAAGGCACTTATAGGCCCGACATGCATCGGGCATGGGAACTCTTGATGCCCTCTGACGCCTCCGCCTGGTCGCTGCATTCCCAGCTCAAGAAGGACACCATCGACATCGGCGACTTGCCGCTGTGCAAGGTGCTGGTCATCAAGGATGCGCACTACCCTTGGCTCCTGCTGGTGCCGCGCCGGGAGGGTGCGGTGGAAATCATCGATCTCGACGACGTCGCGCAGGCGCAGTTGATGACCGAAATCGCGCGGGTTTCGCGGGCGCTCAAAGAGATCACCAGATGCGACAAGCTCAATGTTGCGGCACTCGGCAATCTGGTGCCGCAGTTGCATGTCCACGTCATCGCGCGACGCACCAGCGATGCGGCCTGGCCGCGCCCGGTCTGGGGCGTGATGCCACCGCTGGCGCACGACGCCGAGGAAGTCCAGAATTTCATCAACGCGCTTCGCCGCAAGATCTGGTTGGGTTGAACAGATGTCCGCATTCGACAAGTATCCGCTGGGGAAGCCTGCTTTCGTTACCCATATTCTGGATCGCGCCGCGCATCTGCGCACCAATGACGAAAAGCTGTTCGCGCTCGAGAACCAGCGCAACGCTAGCGCCTATGTGATCTACCGCGACTCGCTCCTGGTGAAACAGGAGACGGACGGGCCGCGCGTGCTGCTCGGCATCGAAGAGGCGGTGAAGCTCGGCGCCAATCCCGGCACGATCTTTCTCGGCTTGCGCGACGGCGCGCCGGTTTTCGGCATGGGCATTTCGGCCGCGGCCGTGGAGAAGCTGATGACGCGCGACGATGTCGCCGTAACCGAGCTGCGCGGCATGGCCATGCAGGGCACCGTGCCGCCGGAACAACTCTCCGCGATCGCCATGGCTAAATCGATGGTGACCTGGCATCAGCGCCACGGCTATTGCGCCAATTGCGGTACCCGCACCGCGATGAAGGAAGGCGGCTGGAAGCGCGAGTGCCCGAGCTGCAAGGCCGAGCACTTTCCGCGCACGGATCCGGTCGTAATCATGCTGGTGACGCACGGTGATCGATGCCTGCTCGGCCGGCAGAAGCAGTTCATGCCCGGAATGTGGTCGTGCCTCGCCGGCTTCGTCGAAGCGGCCGAGACGATCGAGGACGCGGTTTGCCGGGAGATCTTCGAGGAATCCGGCATTCGTTGCACCGACGTGAGCTATTACATGACGCAGCCATGGCCCTATCCCTCATCGCTGATGATCGGGTGCTCTGCCCGTGCGCTCAACGAGGAAATCGTGGTCGATCGCGCAGAACTCGAGGACGCGCGTTGGTTCGGTCGCGCCGAGGTCGCTCTCATGCACAAGCGCCAGCACCCGGACGGCCTGTTTGCCGCGCACCCCTTCGCCATTGCGCATCATTTGATCGGTCAGTGGTTGCATGGCGGAAAAGATAACGGCGCATAGCAGGGAACCGGCGCTTGCCAGCTCAATTGACTGGGGACTTGAATCGACATGACGGATCCACGCATGAACTTTCAGGACAAGGCGCCGAAAATACCTCCGCGTGTCCTCTGCATCGGCATGCCGGTGCGTGACCTCACTTTTCATACGCCGGGTGTCCCCGGGCGCGGTTCCAAGGAGAACGCTACCGCATTCGACGAAATCTGCGGCGGCAACGCGCTCAATGGCGCGATCGGTATCGCTCGGCTCGGTGGCCGCGCCTCGATCTGTGGGCCGATGGGCGATGCCAAGGAACCATCGAGCCGCTTCATCTTCGAGCAGATGGCGCATGAGGGCATCGACACGAAACATCTCATCCACATGCCGGGACTGGTGACGCCGATCTCGGCGGTGATGATCGATCCGTCCGGCGAGCGCACCATCATAACCTTCCGCGATCCGAAACTGTGGCATGTGAAATTGCCCGACTTCGATACGCTGCTGGACGACTGCGCCGCCATTCTCACCGAGAGCCGCTGCGCGGAATTCTGCACCGAGCTTTGCGCCGAAGCCGTGCGGCGCGGCATTCCCGTGATCGTCGACGTCGATCGCGCGATGTCGCTCCGCGAGGGCCTGTTGAATGCGTCCACTCACCTGGTGTTCTCGAGCGAGCCGCTGCAGGAGACCGCAGATGTGACCGACGACGCCCAGGCATTGAAGAAGATTGCAAAACTGACCCCGTCGTTTCTGGCGGGAACCCGAGGCCCGAGGGGCACGATCTGGCTCGACGAGAACGGAGATGTTCAGGAAACCCCGGCCTTCCCGGTGCATACGGTGGACACCCTCGGTGCCGGCGACGTGTTCCACGGCGCGTTCGCGCTCGCGATCACCGAAAAGCAGGAATTGCGGCAGGCGCTCCGATTCGCCTCTGCCGCGGCGGCGCTGAAATGCACCCGCTTCGGCGGGGCCTTCGCAGCCCCTCAACGTGCTGAAGTTGAAGAGTTTTTGAGCCACGGCCAGGCTGCCGACCGGGCACCCACTGGCCAATAAGTGGGCTTGCTATAGAAGAATTTTCTATATATGAGAGGATAAGACCTTTCATATGGAACATTCTTCTCATGACCGAGCTCGCCGTTCAGCTCCCTGAAGCCAGCCGCCGCCTGGATGCCATTGACCGCAAGATCCTGACCGTGTTGCAGGAGGACGCGTCGCTATCGGTCGCCGAGATCGGGGACCGCGTCGGGTTGTCGTCGACGCCGTGCTGGAAGCGGATCCAGCGGCTGGAGGCCGACGGCGTGATCCTGCGCCGAGTGGCGCTGGTCGACCAGAACAAGATCGGGCTCGGCATTTCCGTGTTCGTCTCGGTCGAGAGCTCCGACCACTCGGAAGCCTGGCTGCGCAAATTCGCCGACGCCGTCAGCGCCATGCCCGAGGTGATGGAGTTTTACCGGATGGCCGGCGACGTCGATTACATGCTGCGCGTCGTGGTCGCCGACATGGCGAGCTATGACGTGTTCTACAAAAAGCTGATCAGCGCCGTGCCGCTGAAGAACGTCACCTCGCGATTTGCGATGGAGAAGATCAAGTCGGTGACCGCGCTGCCAGTGCCGGCGGCGTAACGGGCGACCGCGCGACCATTCACTCCGCTGTCGTCACCCGCGAAGGCGGGTGACCCAGTATTCCAGAGACGTCAGAGATTGAACGATAGGCCGCGGCGTACTGGGTCCCCCGCCTTCGCGTGGGACCACGATCGTGGGTGGGGTGGCCGCGCGGCCACCCGCCTCAAATCTTCTGATTATACTCACCTACTTCCGGATGCGTGCGCAGCACGGAATCCATCGCCTCGAACATGTCCCGCATGCGCGCCTCACTCACCGGACTCTCGACCACCACCACCAGCTCCGGCTTGTTCGATGAGGCCCGCACCAGACCCCAGCTTCCGTCCTCGACGGTCACGCGCACGCCGTTGACGGTGACGAGATCGCGGATCTTCTGGCCGGCGACCTTGTCGCCCTTCTTCTGCAGTGCTTCGAAGTGCTTCACCACGGCGTCGGCGACGCCGTATTTGGCCTCGTCGGCGCAATGCGGCGACATGGTCGGCGATGACCAGGTTTTCGGCAGCGCATTTTTCAGGTCCGCCATCGACTTATCCGGCGCGCGGTCGAGCATCTCGCAGATCGCGATCGCGGAGACCAGGCCGTCGTCATAGCCGCGGCCGAACGGCTTGTTGAAGAAGAAGTGGCCGGATTTTTCGAAGCCTGCCAGCGCGCCCATCTCGTTGGTGCGGCGCTTCATGTAGGAATGGCCGGTTTTCCAGTAGGCGGTTTTCGCGCCCTGCTTTTGCAGCACCGGATCCGTGACGAACAATCCCGTCGACTTCACGTCGACCACGAACTGCGCTTCCTTGTGGATCGCCGACATGTCGCGCGCCAGCATCACGCCGACCTTGTCGGCGAAGATCTCCTCGCCAGTGTTGTCGACGACACCGCAGCGGTCGCCGTCGCCGTCGAAGCCCAGGCCCACATCGGCCTTGTGCGTGAGCACGGCGTTGCGGATCGCGTGCAGCATCTCCATGTCTTCCGGATTCGGATTGTATTTCGGAAAGGTATAGTCAAGTTCGGTGTCGAGCGGGATGACTTCGCAACCGATCGCCTCCATCACCTGCGGCGCGAACGCGCCCGCGGTGCCGTTGCCGCAGGCGACCACGACTTTCAGCTTGCGCTTCAGCTTCGGACGCTTGGTGAGATCGGCGATATAGCGCGCGGGAAAGTTCTCGTGGAATTGATAGGAGCCGCCGGCTTGGTTTTTGAAATCGGCGTTGAGCACGATTTCCTTCAGCCGCGTCATCTCGTCGGGGCCGAAGGTGAGCGGGCGGTTGGCGCCCATCTTGACGCCGGTCCAGCCATTGTCGTTGTGCGAGGCCGTCACCATCGCGACGCAGGGCACGTCGAGATCGAACTGCGCGAAATAGGCCATCGGCGTCACCGCGAGCCCGATGTCGTGCACCCTGCAGCCCGCGGCCATCAGGCCGGAAATCAACGCGTATTTGATCGAGGCCGAATAGCTGCGGAAATCGTGCCCGGTGACGATTTCCTGTTTGACGCCGAGTTCCGCAATCAGCGCACCGAGCCCCATGCCCAGCGCCTGAACGCCCATCAAATTGATTTCCTTCTCGAACAGCCAGCGCGCGTCATATTCGCGAAAGCCGGTCGCCTTCACCATCGGCCCGGATTCGTAGTCATAGGTATTCGGAACCAGCACGGATTTGGGCTTCGGGAACATGAGATGACCTTGTCGTGAATGCGAGGGAACCGCAGCCATAGCGAAAGCGCAGGCCGGGCGAAAGGCGGGCCGACGCGTTTTGACGGTCAAATGCGGCGGTTTGGTAGCCGGGTAACCTTACTGTTCCAGCACCAGTCTGCCGTTGGCGTATTCGAAGCGCTTCAGCTTCGACAGGAACGACAGGCCGAGCAGGTTTTCGGACAGCGCCTCGTCTGGCAGCACCACCGCGTCGATATCGCGCACGACGAGGCCACCGAGTTCGATCACGGCAAGCCGCGTGCGCGCGGCCTTGATGGTGCCGTTGGCCGTGCTGACGGTCGCATTGTAGTCGCTGCGCGAGGGACGCAGGCCGAAGCGGGCCGCCGACTTTTCGTTCAGCGCCACCATCGAGGCGCCGGTGTCGACCATAAAGTTGATGCGTTGCCCATCGATGCGGCCGTCGGTCTGGAAATGGCCGCGCGCATCGCGGGGAATGTCGAGGCTGCGGCCGGAGGCTCGCGCGACGGTTTGCGCTGGAGCCATGTTTGACGACGTGCTGGCGGAGGCCGAGGCCGGCGACATCTTGTCTGCCATCTGCGCCATGTAGGTGCCGAGGCCGACCAGGACGGCGGCAAGGATCATCAGGTTACGCATCACGCCACACTCGATTGCCAGACCGCCGATATCACCACGCCAGCCGCGAAATCGCGACTAACGGCGATGACCGGGCAGGCCATTTTGACGAAAAGGATGAGCGAAGTGTTAACGGGAACAATCGTCATACGCGCTTGACCCGCGTATCCATCAATCTTCAGAAAAAGCCTCTTCTCAAGAACGATGGATTGCCGGGTTAAGCCCGGCAATGACACCCGAAACGCTCACGTCCCGCGCGGCTTCACCCGGCGGGTCGGCAGCGCGGTGGCAGGGTCTTCCGGCCAGGGGTGACGGGGATAGCGGCCGCGCAGGTCCGAGCGTACGGCCGCATAGCTGCCGCGCCAGAAACCTGGAAGGTCGCGCGTCACCTGCACCGGCCGCTGTGCCGGCGACAGCAATTCCAGCACCAGCGGCACCTTGCCTTTGGCGATCGAGGGATGTGTGTTCAGTCCGAACAATTCCTGCAAGCGCACCGCGATGGTCGGCCCCTGCTCCGCCTCGTAGTCGATCGCAAGCATGGTGCCGGTTGGCGCCTCGAAATGCGTCGGAGCCTCGCGCTCCAGCCGCGCGCGCAACTCCCATGGCAATAGCGTCATCAGCGCGTCAGAGAGATCGCCGGGCGAAAAATCCTTCAGCGAGGTCTTGTCGTACAGCGCGGGCACCAGCCAGTTCTCGGCTTCGGCTGCCAGCGCACCATCCGACAGATCGGGCCAGCCATCACCTTCCGCCTTGCGCAGGAACATCACGCGGTCGCGCCATTGCTTCAGCGATTTCGACCACGGCAGCTTGTCGAGCCCGGCGGCAACCAAACCCGCAGCGAAAATGCGTGCGGTCTCTGCCGAGGGCGTTAGCGCCACCGGCGCCTCCGACAGCGTGATCGCATGCAGCGTCCGCTTGCGGCGGGCACGCAGCGCCATTGCGCCGCGATCGAACGAAATCTCTTCGGTGTCCTTGATCTGATCGGCGAAGCGCGCCTCGATATCGGCTTGTGCAATCGGCGCCGCCAGCAGAATGCGCCCCTGGGCTGCGGTGCCGGTCAATTCGGCAACGGCAATATAGGGCGCGCGCGCCAGCGACGAGGCTTGCTCTACGACGGCGCCACGGCCGTTGGCGAGCACGAAACTGCCATTGCCGCGATTGCGGGCGATGCGATCAGGGAAGGCAAGTGCGAGCATGACGCCGGTGGAAAGTCCTGCGTCAGGCGAGCGCGAATGGTAGGGCTCCCCTCCCCCTTGCGGGGAGGGGTTGGGGAAGGGGGTGGCCGCAGGAAAGACTTCCCGTGTGGCCCCCTCTCCCCGGCCTCGAGAGCGAGCTTCGCTCGCCTCGGACCCCGCAAGGGGGGAGGGAGAAGAGAGAACGCGCTCCGTCGCTGCCACCTGCTGCGCCCATCGCTGCGCGAGACTGCGCGCGCTCGCGGCACGCGGCGAGCGGTCGCGGCGGAATTGGTCAAGCCGGTGGTCGAGATCGACGCTGTCGCCGCCGAGGCCGCGCTCGGTGAGGATTGCGGCGATTTCGGCGGCCTCTTCGCCCGCGCCCAGCCGATGCGAATCCACGATCATGCGTGCTAGCCGCGGCGGCAGCGCCAGCGCACGCAGGCTCTTGCCCTCTGCGGTGATGCGGCCGTCGCTATCGAGAGCGCCGAGTTCGAGAAGCAGGCTGCGCGCTTCCTTCAGCGCCGGCGCCGGCGGGGGATCGAGAAACGCCAGCGTCGCCGGATCGCTGACGCCCCATTGTGCGAGGTCGAGCACCAGCGAGGATAGATCGGCCGACAGAATTTCGGGCTGGGTGTAGGCGGCAAGCGACGCCGTCTGCGGCTCGTCCCACAGCCGGTAGCACACGCCGGGCTCGGTGCGGCCGGCGCGGCCGCGGCGCTGGTCGACCGCGGCGCGTGAGGCGCGCACGGTCTCCAGCCGGGTCAGGCCGATATCGGGCTCGTAGCGCGGCACCCGCGCCAGTCCGGAATCGACGACGATGCGGACGCCCTCGATGGTCAGCGAGGTCTCGGCGATCGAAGTCGCCAGCACGACCTTACGCGTTCCTTTCGGCGCCGGCGCGATGGCGCGGTCCTGCACGGCGGCCTCCAGCGCGCCAAACAGCGGCACGATCTCGACGCTTGCATCATGAACCCGCTCGGCGAGAAAGTTTTGCGTGCGGCGGATTTCGGCGGCGCCCGGCAGAAACGCCAGCACCGAGCCGGGATCGGCGCGCAGCGCGGTGGCGATCGCATCAGCCATCTGCCGCTCGATGGGTGCGTCCGCCTTGCGGCCGAGATAGCGCGTCTCCACCGGAAAGGCGCGGCCTTCGCTGGCAACGACAGGCGCATCGCCGAGCAACTTGCCGACCCGGGCGCCATCGAGGGTGGCCGACATCACCAGGATACGCAAATCTTCGCGCAGGCCGGTCTGCGCATCGCGGGCCAGCGCGAGCCCCAGATCGGCATCAAGCGTACGCTCGTGAAACTCATCGAACAGCACGGCCGCAACGCCGTTCAACTCGGGATCATCGAGAATCTGGCGTGAAAAGATTCCCTCGGTGACGACCTCGATGCGCGTCGCGCGCGAAATCTTCGAGCCAAAGCGGACGCGATAACCGACGGTCTCCCCCGCCCGCTCACCGAGCGTTCGTGCCATCCGTTCGGCGCTGGCCCGCGCCGCGATCCGCCGCGGCTCCAGCATGATGATCTTCTGGTTCTTCAGCCAGGGCGCATCGAGCAGCGCCAGCGGCACCCGCGTGGTCTTGCCGGCGCCGGGCGGGGCGACCAGCACCGCGGTGTTGTTAGCCGCGAGTGTGCGCCCGAGTTCGTCGAGCACCACATCGATCGGGAGAAGGGTATCGAAGGTAAGAGGCAATATCTCTCATCCGTCATCACCCGCGACCCGTCTCCGCCAAGGCTTCGCCGAGGGTTTGGAAAATAGGTCCGCCGGAGCTTTAGCGGAGGCGACAAGCGGGTGATCCAGTAAACGCAGACGCTACTGATTACGAAGACCGTGCGTACTGGATACCCCGCCTACGCGGGGTATGACAACTGTAGTTGCGGCTACACCTTCGGCTCAGGCGCCCGTCCCACACTCTCGTAAACGAAGCCCTGCGCGGCCATGTCCTCGGGACGATAGATATTGCGCAGGTCGACCACGACGGGCTGCGCCATTTCATTCTTCAGGCGCTCCAGATCAAGCGCCCGGAACTGGACCCACTCGGTGACGATCACCAGCGCGTCGGCACCGCGCGCGCATTCGTAGGGGTCGGTGCAATATTCGATCTCGGGCAGTTCCTTCTTCGCCTGCTCCATGCCGACCGGATCGTGCGCGCGCACCTTGGCGCCCATGTCGAGCAGGCCGGTGACGAGCGGAATCGACGGCGCCTCGCGCATGTCGTCGGTATCGGGCTTGAAGGTGAGGCCGAGCACCGCGACCGTCTTGCCGCGCAGGCCGCCGGTTGCGTTGGAAACCTTGCGCGCCATCGCCCGCTTTCTGATGTCGTTGACGCCGAGCACAGCCTCCACAATGCGCAGTTGCACGTCATGGTCCTGGGCGATCTTGACCAGCGCGCGGGTATCCTTCGGAAAGCAGGAGCCGCCGAAGCCCGGACCCGCATGCAGGAATTTTGAGCCGATGCGATTATCGAGCCCGATGCCGCGCGCGACTTGCTGCACGTCGGCGCCGACCTTTTCGGAGAGATCGGCAATCTCGTTGATGAAGGTGATCTTGGTGGCGAGGAACGCATTCGCTGCGTACTTGATCAGCTCCGCGGTGCGCCGCGCCGTAAACATCAACGGCGCCTGGTTGAGCGACAGTGGCCGGTAGACGTCGCCGAGCACCTTGCGCCCGCGTTCGTCATCGGTGCCGACTACGATACGGTCGGGGAATTTGAAGTCGCGGATTGCGGCGCCTTCGCGCAAGAATTCCGGATTGGAAGCGACCACGACGTCAGCCGTGGGATTGGCCTCGCGGATCAGCCGCTCGACCTCGTCGCCGGTGCCGACCGGCACGGTCGATTTGGTCACCACCACTGTGAAACCGGAGAGCGCGGCTGCGATCTCGCGTGCGGCGCTGTAGACGTAAGTGAGATCGGCGTGGCCATCGCCGCGCCGCGACGGCGTTCCGACCGCGATGAACACGGCATCGGCCTCGGCAACTGGCGCAGTCAGGTCGGTCGTAAAATCCAGCCGCTTGGCCTTGACGTTGGACGCGACCAGCGCGTCGAGCCCGGGCTCGAAAATCGGGATCTCGCCTCGGCGCAGCGCTTCGATCTTGCCGGCATCCTTGTCCACGCAGGTGACCTGGTGGCCGAAATCGGCAAAGCAGGCGCCGGATACCAGCCCCACATAGCCCGTGCCAATCATGGCGATTCGCATGAAAACAATCCGTATTTGATGGTTAACGCCGATCCCGATTTGCGGGCGTCTTAGAGCATTTTTCATCAAAGGGGAAACCGGAAAAGCAGCGCCGGTCCCGGCATGGTCTTTGTATGGATAAAGAAGAAAGCAACGGATCAGGCCGAAGATGCGGCCACGTCGCGCCAAAAAGGGACACCGATGATCTCAAACGGTACATCCGCCGTCACGGAACGCTCCACCCGCATTGACTGGGTGGACTATGCCAAGGGCATCTGCATCGTCATGGTGGTGATGATGCATTCGGTGCTGGGGGTCGAAGCGGCGGCCGGCCAGACCGGCTTCATGCATGCGTTCGTGATGTTCGCAAAACCGTTCCGGATGCCGGACTTCTTCCTGCTTTCGGGCTTGTTTCTCGCCGTCGTCATCGACCGTGACTGGCGCACCTATCTCGACCGCAAAGTCCTGCACTTCGCATATTTTTATGTGCTGTGGGTGACGATCCAGTTCGGCTTCAAGGCTCCTGGCTTCGCCGCTGAATCGGGTTGGCGGCATGTCGGTGTCATGTATCTGGAATCCTTCATCGAGCCGTTCGGCACGCTGTGGTTCATTTATTTGTTGCCGGTGTTCTTCGTTGTCACAAAACTGTTGCGCGGCGTCCCGCCGCTTGCGATCTGGCTCGCGGCCGCGGCGCTCGAGATGGCGCATATCACGACCGGCTGGACCGTGATCGACGAATTCTGCGGGCGTTTCGTCTATTTCTATTCCGGTTACCTGCTTGCCAACTACGTGTTCGCATTGTCGGACCGCGCGCGGGCGCGCCCGGGCTTCGCACTGGTGGGTGTCGCGTTGTGGACGCTCGTCAACGGCGCGCTGGTCCTATCCGGCTTTGACGAATGGCCGCTCGTTTCACTGGCACTCGGCTTCGCGGGCGCGGGCGCCATCATCGTCATGGGCACGCTGCTGGCACGCATGCAGTGGCTGAATTTCCTGCGCTATTGCGGCGAACATTCCATCGTTATCTATCTCGCCTTCTTCCTGCCGATGGCAGTGACCCGAACGGTGCTGCTGAAGACCGGCTTGATTACCGATATCGGGATGGTCTCGCTGATCGTGACGGTTGCAGGCGTCGCGGGGGCGGTGGTGATCTGGCGGCTGGCGCTGGCGCTGCGGGCGAATTTTCTGTTCGAGCGCCCGGCCGCGTTCTGGATCGTGCCGAAGAAGGCCAGGCCCGCGTTGCAGCCGGCGGAGTAAGGTGCTCGACACACCTGGCTGTCGTCGCCCGGCTTGACCGGGCGACCGCCTTCGCGGGTGATGACGGCTGTGGGGGTGACGACGGGTGTGTATTGGGTTCAAAATCCCTCTCCCGAGGCTGTCAATCCGCGCAAAAATCCCTAAATTTCGGCCATGCCGAAATCAGCCCCCAAAGCCGCCCCGAAACCCGTTCCCGCCGCCAAAGCCCCTGCCAAGGCGCCCGCCAAAGCCCCCGCCAAGGGCGACCATGTCTTCCTGGTCGACGGTTCCGGCTACATTTTCCGCGCCTATCACGCGCTGCCGCCGCTGAACCGCAAATCCGACGGGCTGCAGGTCAATGCCGTGCTCGGCTTCTGCAACATGCTGTGGAAGCTGTTGCGCGAGATGCCCGAGGATAACCGGCCGACGCATCTGGCGGTCGTGTTCGACAAATCGGAGATCACGTTCCGCAACAAGCTCTATCCCGATTACAAGGCGCACCGGACAGCGGCGCCGGACGATCTGATCCCGCAATTCGCGCTGATCCGCGAGGCGGTGCGGGCGTTCGATCTGCCGTGCCTGGAACAGGTCGGCTTCGAGGCCGATGATCTGATCGCGACCTATGTCCGCATCGCCTGCGAGCGCGGCGCCACCGCCACCATCGTGTCCTCGGACAAGGATTTGATGCAGCTCGTGACCGATTGCGTCACCATGTACGACACCATGAAGGACCGCCGCATCGGCATATCAGAAGTGATCGAGAAATTCGGCGTGCCGCCGGAAAAGGTCGTCGAGGTGCAGGCTCTGGCCGGCGATTCCACCGACAACGTGCCGGGCGTGCCCGGCATCGGCGTCAAGACCGCGGCGCAACTGATCGTCGAATATGGCGACCTAGAAACGCTCTTGCAGCGCGCCGGCGAGATCAAGCAGCCGAAACGGCGCGAGGCGCTGATTGAGAACGCCGAGAAGGCGCGGATCTCGCGGCAACTGGTGCTGCTCGACGACAAGGTCGATCTCGAAGTGCCGCTCGATGACCTTGCCGTACACGAGCCGGATGCGCGCAAGCTGATCGCCTTCCTCAAGGCGATGGAATTCTCCACCCTCACCCGCCGCGTCGCCGAATACTCGCAGATCGATCCGGCCGATATCGAGCCGGATGCGGGAAACAAGAGCGGCGCCAGTGTCTTCGCGGTACCGCCATCGGGCAAGAAGCCGGAGGGCTATGTTGAAGGCGCGACGCTGTTCGACAGTCCGCCCGCCGGCAAAGCTGGCACCGCACCGGGCAAGACCGGCGGCGACAAGCAGGATAAGGCGGCGAGCCACAAGGGAACGCCGATTTCGCTCGCAGCGGCCCGCGCGGAAGCTGCGCGAAAGCTGCCGGTCGATCGGACCAAGTACCAGACCATCCGCACGTTCGATGAGCTCAATGCCTGGGTTGCGCGGGCCTATGACGCTGGCACTTTTGCGATCGACGCCAAGGCGAGCTCGGATGATCCGATGCAGGCCGACATCTGCGGCATCGCGCTGGCGCTGGCGCCGAACGACGCCTGCTATATTCCACTCACGCACAAGCAATCCGGCGGCGCAGGCCTGTTCGACGCTGGCCTCGCGCCGGACCAGATCACGGTCGCCGAGGCGCTGGCGGGGTTGCAGCCGCTGTTGGAATCACCGGGCATTCTCAAGATCGGCTTCGACATCAAGTTCAGCGCCGTGATGCTGGCGCAGCACGGCATCACCCTGTGCAACGTCGACGACGCGCAATTGATGTCGTACGCGCTCGACGCCGGACGCAATTCACATGCGCTGGGGTCACTCGCCGAACGTTGGTTTGGCCATGCCGTGATCGGCGAAAGCGAGCTCATCGGCAACGGCAAGAGCAAGCTCACGTTCGACCAGGTGGCAATTGACAAGGCGACCGCCTATTCAGCCGAAAGTGCCGACGTGATCCTCCGGCTGCATCGCGTGCTCAGACCCCGGCTCGCCGCGGAGCACATGATGACGGTCTATGAGACCCTGGAGCGGCCGCTGGTCACCGTGCTGGCGCGGATGGAGCGGCGCGGCATTTCGATCGACCGCCAGGTGCTGTCGCGGCTGTCGGGCGATTTCGCCCAGACCGCGGCGCGCGTCGAGGCCGAGTTGCAGGAGATCGCCGGCGAGCCGATCAATGTCGGCAGCCCCAAGCAGATCGGCGACATCATCTTCGGCAAGATGGGCATCCCCGGCGGCACCAAGACCAAGACCGGCGCGTGGTCGACCTCGGCGCAGATTCTCGATGAGCTCGCCGAACAGGGTCACGAATTTCCGAAGAAGATTCTGGAGTGGCGGCAGGTTTCGAAACTGAAATCGACCTATACTGACGCGCTACCGAATTACGTGCATCCGCAGACCCATCGCGTGCACACCACTTACGCGCTGGCCGCGACCACTACGGGGCGGCTGTCGTCAAACGAGCCGAACCTGCAGAACATCCCGGTTCGAACCGAGGACGGCCGCAAGATCCGCCGCGCCTTTATCGCGACGCCCGGCCACAAGCTGGTATCGGCGGATTACTCGCAGATCGAATTACGGCTGCTGGCCGAGATCGCCGACATTCCCGTGCTGAAGCAGGCCTTCCGCGACGGGCTCGACATTCACGCCATGACGGCCTCAGAGATGTTCGGCGTGCCGATCAAGGACATGCCGGGCGAGGTGCGCCGCCGGGCGAAAGCGATCAATTTCGGCATCATCTATGGCATCTCCGCGTTTGGCCTCGCCAACCAGCTCGGCATCGCCCGCGAGGAAGCCTCCGCCTACATCAAGAAATATTTCGAGCGCTTCCCGGGCATCCGCGCCTATATGGACGAGACGCGGGATTTCTGCCGCACCAACGGCTACGTCACGACGCTATTTGGCCGGAAGATGCACTATCCCGACATCAAGGCATCCAACGCCTCGATCCGCTCCTTCAACGAGCGCGCCGCGATCAACGCGCGCCTGCAAGGCACCGCCGCCGACATCATCCGCCGCGCCATGATCCGGATGGAAGACGCGCTGGCGGAGAAGAAATTATCGGCGCAGATGCTTCTACAAGTTCATGACGAGTTGATCTTCGAGGTGCCCGACGACGAAGTGGCGGCGACGCTGCCGGTGGTGCAGCACGTCATGCAGGACGCGCCGTTCCCGGCGGTAGCGCTCTCGGTGCCGCTGCAGGTCGATGCAAGGGCGGCGAATAATTGGGACGAGGCGCATTAGTTTTACCTCTCCCGCTTGCGGGGGAGGTCGACGCGCGTAAGCGCGGCGGGTGGGGGAATTCTCTCCGCGAATTCTGATACCTCTTATGCGGCGGCACCCCCACCCCAGCCCTCCCCCGCACGCGGGAGAGGGAGTGCACTGCCGATGCGGCTCCACAGAAATGTCCTCGGAGCAATTTGCGGAATGACATCGCGACGGCTCGCACTCTAGAAACGTGCGCATTGCTCCCCGCGAGTCTCCCCATGCCGCACATCACAACGCTGCTCGGTTTTGCCCTGGTCTCGCTCGGCATGGTGCTGACGCCGGGGCCGAACATGATCTATCTGATCTCGCGCTCGATCACGCAAGGACCTGCGGCCGGCATCGTCTCACTCGGCGGCGTCGCGCTCGGCTTTGTGTTCTACATGCTGTGCGCGGCGTTTGGGATCACCGCGCTGTTGTTCGCAGTGCCCTATGCTTACGACGCGCTGCGCGTCGCGGGCGCCGCTTATCTGCTGTGGCTGGCGTGGCAGGCACTGAAACCGAACGGGCGCTCGCCGTTTCAGGTGAAGAAGCTGCAAGTCGACGGCCCGCGCAAATTGTTTGCGATGGGCTTCGTCACCAATCTGCTCAATCCGAAGGTCGCGATGCTGTATCTGGCGCTGCTGCCGCAGTTCATCGATCCGGCCGTAGGAAGCGTGCTGACGCAGTCGCTGGCGCTCGGCGCGATCCAGATCGTGATCAGCGTCAGCGTCAACGCGATTATCGCGCTCGCCGCCGGATCGATCGCGATGTTTCTAGGCAACCGGCCGACGTGGCTGTTGCTGCAGCGCTGGCTGATGGGAACGGTGCTGGCAGGGCTTGCGGTGAAGATGGCGTTCGAGGCGAAGCGGGCGTGACTTCTTCCTTCTCCCCTTGTGGGAGAAGGGAAGAAAATCAATCCAACTTCGCTTCCATGCCGCGCTTGGTCGCCGGGCGGGCCATCAGGGCGTTGTACCAGCGCTCGACGTTCGGAAAGTCCTTCAGCTCCACCTTGTGGCGTGGGTGGCGCCAGGCCCAGCCGAGGATGGCGAAGTCGGCGACCGACAAGGCATCAGCGACGAACTCACGGCCCTCCAGCCGGCGGTCGAGAACGCCGTAGAGCCGGCGGGTTTCGGCCATGAAGCGCTTCAGGCCATAGGCGCGGTCGGTTTCGTTCTCCAGCGCGATGAAATGATGGACCTGGCCGGGCATTGGCCCAAAACCGCCCATCTGCCACATCAGCCACTCATAGACAGGAATGCGCTCGGCCAGCGGCTTGGGCAGGAACTTGCCGGTCTTCTCGCCGAGGTAGAGCAGGATCGCGCCGGATTCGAAAATGCTGACCGGCTTGCCGCCGGGACCGTCGGGATCGACGATGGCAGGGATCTTGTTATTCGGGCTGAGCTTGAGGAATTCGGGCGCCATCTGCTCGCCCTTGGTGATGTTCACCGGGATCACCTTGTAGGGCAGCCCCATTTCCTCCAATGCGACCGAGATCTTGCGACCGTTCGGCGTGTTCCAGGTGTGCAGTTCGATGGTCATTTTTTCGTACCCCGCGAAAGCGCGGTATCCACTACCCCGGAACTTCGGGGCGTTACAACAGCGGCTATGGAATACGAGCTGGCCGGCCTGCGCCGGGACGGACATTGTGCCCTGTTGACGGCGCCGGATCGGCGCTGGAATGTGCCTGAAAGCGCCGATAGATTGCGCCCCGCTTGAGAAACCCCGGGGAAACCGCCGTGTCCAAATCAGCCTCCCGCGCCCGTCTCGCCGAGATCATCCGCAAGCGTTCGTTCGGCCGCGGCGAGATCACGCTGGCCTCGGGCCGCAAGAGCGACTTCTACTTCAACCTCAAGCCCACCATGCTCGACCCCGAAGGCGCGGCGCTGTTGGCGGAACTGACCTATGAGGCGCTGAAGGACGACAATCTCGATTTCGTCGGCGGGTTGGAGATGGGCGCCGTCCCACTGGCGGGCGCGATCGCGCAGCTCTCCTGGCTCAAGGGCCACCCGATCGCGGCGTTTTTCGTGCGCAAGAAGCCGAAGGAACATGGCGCCCGCCTCGCAGTCGAGGGGCTGGCCAAGGGCGAGACCCTGCAGGGCAAGCGCATTGTGATCGTCGAGGACGTCACCACCACCGGCGGATCGGCGTTGAAGGCGGTCGAGGCCGTGCGCGATGCCGGCGGCGAAATCGTGCTGGTGCTCACCATGGTGGACCGTGAGGAAGGCGCGAGCGAAGCGTTTGCCGAGGCAGGGCTTGAGTTTCGTTCGCTGTACAAGGCGGGTGAATTTTTGAAGGCGTGATTATCCGCTTGCTTACCTCTCCCGCTTGCGGGGGAGGTCGACGCGCGCAGCGCGGCGGGTGGGGGCTCTCTCCCCGACTTCTGACACTCTTTATGCGGCGAGACCCCCACCCCAGCCCTCCCCCGCAAGCGGGAGAGGGAGAAGAGGAGCCCGCATTTCTTTTGCC
>NZ_JADPKF010000105.1:0-128863 GCF_023073815.1 Bradyrhizobium sp. 157
CGCCGTCGGCCAGCGGTCGCTGAGCCTGCCACTCGTCGGATCCTGTTGCCAGGGAGCCGTGCACTAACACCACGGGCACGCCCGCCCCCCATGATTCTACGAACAGGTCGCTCATTGTTGGACTCCTCCTTTGGCCAGCCGGTGGTTGAACTCAGCTCGCTTCATGGCATCCGTTTACGATGGAACGCCCCACCGTTGTCCGCAATGGGGTCGGGTAGTGACCTTCTCTACGTCGAGAGCGGCTGTCAGGAGTTGGCACAAAGCGGACGTACCTGCGGCTGAGATCGATGTCTGCTTATGCAACGATTGTGTTGCAAAAGTCGAAAGTTGCAGGGCTCAAGATTTTTCGCGAAAACACTAAGCAGCGAGCGAGCGTTGATTCGTATGACCTCAATCGCGCTACGAAAGTCGCCTGTGAATTTTGCGCGAGGCCGTGAGGTCCCTCACATCTTGTACACGAAAGTCGCGCCCACGGCCCGCAGAATTTTGGTCATCGGCGAAAATCGACTTTTGCAACACAATCGCAACTGAAACGGACAACCTCGGCCTTCATTGCTAAGCAAATTCCATAACGCCTATTTTGCGAATCTGCCGGTTCTCTCACGCTCGCGTCGCCCTAATTCGTCACGGTCCCCTGCAATAGCTTGATGCCATGTGCGAGCGCGTTCTGCATCAACAGCGTGTCGACGCCGTAAGCGATCATGCGAAAACCCTTGGCGCGAAAACTGCGCGCCCACTGCTCGTTTCCGGCGAGAAAGCCAGGCGTTTTGCCGTGCTTCTTGCACGCCTCGACCAGGCTATCGACGGCCGCATGGAATTTTGGATTGTCGAACTCCCCGGGGATGCCGATGAAGTTCGTCAGATCGTAGTGACCAAGCCAGACCACGTCGACACCGTCGACCGCCGCAATCGCATCGACATTCGCGATGCCTTTTGCGGTTTCCACCAGCGCGATGACCATCGTGCGTGCGTTCGCTTGGGCGATCTTATCGGTCTCGCGCCCACTCGAATAGTCATCGTGGGCCGCTACATTGAAAGCCGCGCCGCGCCGCCCTGCCGGCGGATACCTGGTGCAGACGACGACCGCCTTTGCCTGCTCGGGTGTTTCGACCATCGGCACCATGATGCCCATCGCACCAATGTCGAGCGCACGCGCAATGTGGTGATAGTGATCCGACGGAACGCGCACGAGAGGCACTAGATCAAGTCCACGGCAGAATGCGAACTGGGCCTTCATCGTCTCGAAGCCGACGCCTGAGTGCTCCATATCGTAAAGGATGAACTCAGCGCCTGCTTCTCGGCAAATCGTCGGGTAGCCGGGCGTGAAGAATTCGAACGCCATCGTTCCGAACGCACAGCCGCCGGCCGCCAGGCGGGGTTTCAATGGATTTGGGCGCAACGCATTTTCTCCGAAGTGGTGATCACCGGAGTATGGCGAAGATGGTGACGAGCGTCTTTGAGGCAAACATACGTAGACCCCTAGTTTTGATCAATCCCGCTCTACAGGATGGAGAGGAACAGCGGACCGATGCCCGGAAGGCCGCAACTGACGATGTTCGGGAGTTTGTTCATTGGCATCGAGATATCGCCGATTCCGGCCCGACTGGAAGCTGATTTGATGCGCAAAGCCGCGAATTCGGGAGGCACTGTGGTGACGGACAGCCCTGGTGGCAGCGGAGCAGCGCGGCCAAAGCTTTTCCAGCCCCTGACAATCGAAACCTCACCCTGAAAACCGGCTTGTTGTGCTGCCGATGGTCCATTGTCGCTGCGGCCACCGGCCACACGTTACCACATAGGGCCAGGAACCGGCCTACATCGTCGTTCTGCTTTGATGCGTCGCGTAACACCTCGAAATTCGTGAGAAACCATTTACGTGCCGCTTCCTTGCCGTGGTTACGGATTTCGATGATCTTGTAGTAGTTCAGCACGGCATAGCTGATGAAGCCGTTCCGCTGGGCGTTACGCGCCTCGCGGTAGAGGGCGAGGGCGCGTCGTGCCTCCTCGGCCTCTGGTATCCTCCGGTCAAAGATGTATTCGTGGGCCGCGGTGAGCGCGAGGTCGCGCTTCGAGGCCGGAACCGGAACCGCGTTTCCCGACCAGCCATATTGCGCAATCGCAAAGTTATCGTCGCACCAGGCCATCACGCTCAGAAAGCGGTTGATGACCGTCATGGCGGTGCGTTCGTCGACGTGGTTCGCCACCAAGTCGATGTGGATCGACTGCACGTTATCTTTAGTCTTGGGCATGAGGACCAGCTGATACTGGTCGAACCGGACAAGCCGCTCCTCCTTCGGCCACGTAACCTGGTTGTCAACGCCAACATAGAGGAAGCGCGACCCGTTGCGTACGCCAAGCTTTTGGTAGCGCGCCCGCTCGGCATCCTCCGGATCGTATTCGGAACCATCTCCTTCGGGCGGCGTGGGGAAGCGCTCAGCGAGATCCCATTCCCGCGCCAGCCGCCGAAAGAATTCTCTGGTGAATGAGAGTTCGCGCAGCGTCGGCGCATCCATCCGGTCGCGGTCCGGATCGAAGCCGACGTCGCGCCCCGGGCAAAGCAACGAAACCGCCTCCTTCGGGACAAAAAAAGCGCGCCGCTTCTCTCCATCGCGCAGGAACACGACCTCTGCGCCGCCATGACTGTTGACGCCGGTTTCCCCGACGGTCAGAGTCATGCGAATGAAGCTCTTTCGGGCTTCTTCATTTGTTAGGAGCGTGGCGATGATGTGGCTGATCGTCTCGGCCTCGAAGAAAGACGCGCCGGGGCCTCCCACGGGCCGTAGCCCGTCGAGGACGATTGCCACATGTCCCGCCCAGGCGGGATGCGTCGGGACAAGCCCAAACACCGCAGCGGCAATATGGTCGTGAGTGAGCTTCTCCTCACGTCGCTCCCGTCCACGTGGGAGCTGGCCGCACCGACGCAGCGAATCGAAGCGTTGATCGAATTCCTGAGGCGTGCTGTGTGAGACATCGCTGTTCTGGCACAGTAGCCCAAGAATGCGACTAAGGTTCTTTGCGTACATCGCGTCTCTCTTTCCGCAACTCGTCCTCGTCTAGTCGTACGCCATTCGATAGTCCCGGAGCACAGGATTGGACCCAACCCGCGTAAGTCCCTCTCGGGAGATTGGTAAATCGAGCGCGGTCAGCAGATAGCAAAGCGATTCCATCGCCCGCGTTGATTTCGAGAAGGCGCGGAATTGGGCGTCGCTTTACGGATTGAAGTGACCATGGGCACTCTTGCCGCGAAAGTTGATTGCGCGCTTGAGATGCTCGACGGCCTCATCGGGCAAAATCCCTTTGCCGAACTTGCCTTCGACCGTGCCGACGAGGCGATTGAATTGCTGTTCGGCCGTTTCCGCCCTGATCCACGGACGGCGCCGGCGACCCGATCGCCAATCGTGGCGTCATGACCGAGCTCTTGCGCTTTTGCGGCCGCTGCGGAGGCGATGGCGTCGACATCTCCGGGAGAGAGGATCGGCTGCGCTTTCGCGATAGGGATGTCCTCAAGCCAGCGGCAGGCGTTCAGCAGCCGCTCCGAGGACACCATATTCTTCAGGCCGAAGCTTGTCGTCATCAGCGCGTTGGGGCGCCGCCAGACCGCGGCTCGGTTCATCCATGCTGCAAGGCATTCCCGGAACGAAGCGAGTTCCCCATCATCCCAGCATTGTTTGAGCTGCTCGCGATTGTCTCGGCCGGATGCGCTCTTATCATCTATCTTGTCGTCCCAGAGGTGCCGGCAGCTATGTCGGGCACGGGCGCACCAAGCTCTAATAGTCTAAGGACGGTTTATGCCGACCCACGCTTCTGGCGCCTGGCTCCACTTTCGGCCACCTGCATCGGAACGGCATGGGCGCTGCAGGGACTGTGGGCGGCGCCATGGCTCAGCGATGTCGAGGACCTCGACCGGCCGGGACTACTCTGGCATTTGCTCATCATGGCAATCGCATTGAGTTTGGGCGGGCTACTGTGGGGCGTTGCGGTCGATCGGGCGCGCCGACGTGGGATTGGACCGCGGCCGCTATTGGGCCTTGTCGCCACGATGTTCATCGCGGCTCAATTGGCATTGATCCTCCGATTGCCACTCCCGTCGTACGTGCCTTGGATCATCGTGGCGGCAGTCGGTGCCGGAACTGTCCTCAGTTACGCGATCCTGGCCGAGTATTTCCCAAAGGAACTGGCGGGTAGGGCCAATGCAGCGCTGAACGTCTTCCACATCGGTACCGCGTTTGTCGTGCAATATATGACGGGGTTAGTGGTTCAGGTCTGGGCTCCTATCGATGGGCACTACCCTGAAGTCGCTTACCAGACCGCGTTTGCTTTCAACGTAGGGCTTCAGATCGTGGCTGGGGTTTGGTTTGCGCTAACTTGGATTGTGACGCGACGAGGCGAGGGGAACGAACTTGGTGCATTCTCCCTCAAGCCGCTACACGCACTCGAAGTTGGGGGTAGGCGGCTTTTTCTGCAGGATCGCGAGAGCACGCGATAAGAGAACGGCGCCGCCGATCAGTCTGAGCCGCATAAACGTAGCGGTTGCCTATGACGTGCCAGGAACGACGGGAATGCTAGGACTGATGTGCTTCAGACATGGCGGGGACGTCCTGAGCATGTCCGTTCTTAAGAGGATTGTGTTGCAAAAGTCGATTTTCGCCGATGACCAAAATTCTGCGGGCCGTGGGCGCGACTTTCGTGTACAAGATGTGAGGGGACCTCACGGCCTCGCGCAAAATTCACAGGCGACTTTCGTAGCGCGATTGAGGTCATACGAATCAACGCTCGCTCGCTGCTTAGTGTTTTCGCGAAAAATCTTGAGCCCTGCAACTTTCGACTTTTGCAACACAATCAAGAGTAAAGCAGATTTCGCCTATTTGGCCGTCGATGTCGCCTTCTGACCGATTGTGTTGCAAAAGTCGTTTTGCCGAAGGTGTCAAAAATTCTGGGGGCCGCAGGCGCGATTTTCGTGTAGAGATCTGAGGGACCTCATCGCCTCATGCTAAACTAATAGGCGACTTCGGTAACGCGATTGAGGTTATCCGAATCGTCGATCGCCTCGCGTTTTAAGTTTTCAGCAAAAATTGGACTGATGCAACTTTCGACTTTTGCAACAGTATCGACCCGGAGCGGAAGTCGACGGCAAGAGCGGCGGACGCAAATGATGATTTGGCAAGCCCGAGCGTTCCTTCATTCCATGAATGAAAGAACTAAGACCCTTTTGGCACGATTGAACCGTGCGGCAGACGTGATCCTCTGCAGCGGTCTGATGTTCTGATTCACGCAGAAGAAATTCGTCGGGTCATCCTTGGCTTTCAAGGCAACAAGGCGATCATAGTTGTCGCCATAGGTAGCCCTGAGCCTGCTCTCGTCTCCATCGTCCATCATGAAATTCACATAGCCTCCGTCAGCCGAGTAAGGATGCACGGCCTCCCAATAGCCTTTGGTCCAGCGGGTGATTTCGCCCGCCTTTTGCGGATTGGGATCGATGCCGGCGATGACCATCGACCAGGTCGCGTCGCGCGTATTCCAGGCGGTGTCGCTCTTGCCGATGCGACGGACGGCGCCGTCGATCGGATAAAGATGCATGAGCGAGAGCGAGCTCGGCAGTTTCTGTGCTTGGGCGATATGGGCGTCAATCGCTTCGTCAGTCAGTTCTTTCACAAAATCGCCGCGCCAGTACCATTGCAGGCCTTTCGGGAAGAACGGATCGAACATGGACTGGAGGGCTGGATAGGGCATTTCGCCCATCCAGCTGAAGAGCGGCGGGGGTAGCGTTCCAAGCAACTTGGCCATGACCGCCTGGCCGTCTTCTGTCGGACCATTGTAGCAGGCGATGATGGCGCAGGCGCGCTTACCCTGATGCTCAGCCGGGAACGGGTCTACCGGCGGAACGGTCTTCAACCCGACAAAGGCCCCAAGCTCTTCAGGAGCACCAGGCAGGAAATCCCTGTACGTCTGCATGACAGTCCGGGCATCTTTGAGATCCCAGAAGATTGGACCGGCATAGACCATGTTCACCGGATGAGCCTGGAACAGGAAGCTCGTAACAATGCCGAAATTGCCGCCGCCTCCGCGCAGGCCCCAGTAGAGGTCAGCGTTCTCAGATTTATTGGCGGTGACAATGCGATCATCGGCGAGCACGACATCCGCCTCGAGCAGATTGTCGCTGGTGAGGCCATACTTGCGGGTGAGGTATCCGGTGCCGCCGCCGAGCGTGAGGCCGGCAATACCGGTCGTCGAAACGATGCCGGCCGGCACAGCGAGCCCATAGACATGCGTGGCGTGGTCTACATCGCCCTGCGTGCAGCCGGGACCAACGCGGACGGTGCGAGCGGTGGGATCGACCCGCACGCCTTTCATCAGCGACATGTCGATCATCAGCCCGTCGTCGACACTACCAAGGCCGGGCCCGTTGTGCCCGCCTCCGCGGATCGCCACCTGGAGATCGTTCTGCCTTGCAAAGTTGACCGCAGTGACAACGTCAGCGACGTCGGTGCATCGCGCAATCATCACGGGTCTCTTATCGATCATTCCGTTGTAGAGGCTGCGCACACCGTCATAATCGGCATCCGTTTGCCTGATGACCGGGCCGCGCATATTGCCGATAAAGGTTTCAGTGGCCATGGCTTGCATGATCTCCTCCTGTTCCACGCAATGATCGGCCAGTTGGGCCTGAGGTTACTCCCATTGTTGGGCTCCCGGCGGTTGCTCAGTAAAACGGCAGGGAGCCAGCGAACGTCATCGCAGAAATGGCGTCCCTTGATGCGGAGCGGATCTCCGCTAAAAAAACTCCGTCTACATTCACATCACGCTTCTTGCTGCCGAGGGGGGCTGGTGCGGTAGCGCAACTGCCCAAGCGCCGGACCGATGCCGAGACGCTCGGCCTCGGCCAACAGGTCGCCAAGCTTGCATGGCGTCTCTTGTCCAAGCCGGCACCGACCATATGCAGCAACGTCGCGGCCATAGCGGACGAAGAAGTTGGCCCAGGGTAACGGTTCTGGCCGCGTAAAATCCTCGAGGGCCGCGCTATAGCGCTCCGCGCCGTCCCAATCTTGAGAGTCCAGCGCGGCATCGATCGCGTACCGCAAGAACCACAAATGACTGTGGCTCACCGCGCCTTCCCGGAGGATCTCCTCGCCTTCCGTCAGCGCCGCTTGACGTTCAATTGGATCCTCAGTCGCGGCCGCAAGGCTGCCGAGGATCCACGGGCCCACAAAGCTGACCCCGGTCTCGCGGCTGATCGCCAAGGCACGGTACATCAGGTCCATCGCCTCCGAGCTACTCACCTCTGCGCGAGCGACCATGGCCAGATCAAGGAGGCTGGTCGCCTCGAACCTTTTGGCGCCGAGCTGCCGAGCGAGGATCAGCGCCCGCTCGGCATGCACCTTCGCACGCGCAAACTCGCCGGTCGTGCGAAACACGTTGCACGCCGCGTTGTGAGCAATGATTTCCGCCCGTTGATGCCCGACCCGTGCCGCCAACTCGACTGCCATCTGAGTGGTCGCGAGCGCATCGGAGAAGTCGTTGAGGTACACCTGGGTATGCGCGACCATGCTGAGATTGGCGACTTCGATGCGCCCGGCGCCGGCCGCGCGCGACAGCTCCGCGCACCGGCTGAAGTGCCGATGGGCGCTGGCCATCCGACCGCGCGCGTATTCGGCATCGCCCAAGCCGCCAAGCGCACGCGCCTGCAGCTCTGGCGAACGAGCTATTCTGGCGCAGTCGAGCGCCCGCTCATGCTCCTGCAGACACTCGACGAGCCTTCCGAGCGGGAAGTAGAGATTGCCACGCAGGTGGTGGATCCGCGCGCGCTCCGCCGCGAGGTCGTCGGTAGCCGCCGCGGTCGCGGCCTTGTCCAACAATGCAAAGGCCTCGTCGAAACGATCCGTCACGCGCAGGCCGGCAGCGAGCCCAAGCCAGGCTCGACACCGCTCGACGTCAACATCGGCGACTGCCAAGGCCTGCTCAAAAGCAGCAATCGATTCTGAGATTGAACCAAGGTCGTGCAGGATCTCACCCCGGAGCAGGGATAGCGCACTCACATCGGCCCGCTTCCTGGCCAAGGCAACCCCGCGCTCGACGAGACGCAGGGCCCGTTCGGTCCGGTACTCCGCTGCTTGCGCGCGTGCCGCTTCCAGGTAGGCCCGGGGAGCGCCATCGTCATCGCCTCGATCGAGATGCTGTGCGCACAACGTTAGATCACGGCTCCTGAACCAATCGGCCGCCCGCCGGTGCAACTCGCGGCGCCGGCTCCTGAGCAGCGTGTCGTAGACGCCCTCCAGAATCAGCGCGTGGGCGAAGAGGAAGTTATCGCCCTGCGGGCGCACTAGGCGATGCCGCACCAGGTCGGCACAATTCCACCAGGGCTGGTCGAGCAGGGCTGCCAGTGCTTCGGCAGTAAAGCGCTGCCCGAGAACTGACGCTGCTTGCAGCGCCCGTTTGTCGGGCAATGCGAGCCGATCCAAGCGTGCCTGTACTAAACTCCGGATCGACCCCGGGATGCTGCCCTCGGCGCTCTCCTCGGCATGACGCAGCAATTGCTCCAGAAACAGCGGATTGCCGGCAGCCCGTTCGATGCAACGCTGCGCGCGCTCGCCAAGTGCATCGAAATAGGCCTCGGCGAGCCGGTTGGCTTCGCTCGGCTGAAGCGGGCCAAGGTCGATCGTCACGATCGGCTGGCCGGCAACTCCATCGAGCGGCTCGCGCTCGATCCGCGAAGTCATGACCAGAACCGCTGGACACCCAAGAACCGTCTCGGCAAGGTTCGCTGCATGATCGAGAGTCGGCTGGTCAGCCCAGTGCAGGTCCTCAATCGCCAGCAGCCGAGGACGACGGCCGCTCGCGCGGGTGACGAGTTCGGCGACGGTCGCCCGCTTGCCGCGGTTGCGGGCGGCGTTGTCCATCGCATCATAGAGTGTACGGAGCTCGGTCGATTGCGGCACGTCCAGAAGGTCGTTCAGATACACCCGCCGCTCGTCGGCCAGCATGCCATCGGCGATGGTCTTCTCAGCAGCAGCCGCGATCTCTTCCTGGCTGCTCTCGCCCGACAGACCGAGCAGGCTGCGGACGAGCGAGCGGATCGCGTCCTGGCCGGAGCCCATTCCGAAGTCCAGCACGAGCCCGCTGTGACAGGCGAAGTTCTCCCCTTCGGCCCTCTCTTGCAACTGCTCGAGCAGGCGGGTTTTGCCGATGCCGGCCTCCCCGCGGATATAGATGGTGCGGCCGCGTCTTGTGTCCCGGCACTGCGCCAGCGCTGCTTCGAGTTGCCGCAGCTCGCGGTGCCGTCCAACAAAGCCTTGGCGGTCCGAGCGGGCCGGCTCACGAAAGGCGCTCAGTCGCCACGCCTTGACCGGCTTTGCGAGCCCTTTGATGGCCAGTTCGCCGACCTCGGAGCAGTCGACCCGTTCGGCGAGCGCACGGTGGACTGAATCCGAAATGAGTATCTCGCCCGTGGCCGCCTTATCCGTCAGGCGTGAGGCGAGATTCACGGACTCGCCGGTGACCGTGTACTCAACGTGGCGCGAGCTGCCGGTGCCGCTCGCCATAACCTCGCCACTGGCAATGCCGATGTGCACGCCAATAGGGCGGCCGAGCTCGGCCGCGAGCATGGGCATGCGGCGCCCGATGTCGAGGGCAGCCCGCACGCATCGCTCGGGGTCGTTGCCATATGCCATCGGGGCACCGAAGACCGCCATCACGCAATCGCCGATGTGCTTGTCGACAGTCCCGCCGTGATCGGCGACGCTTGCATCGGCAAGGTCGAAGAAGCTTCCCAGGATGGCGTGGACTTCCTCAGCGTCGAGTTCGTCGGCGAGCTTCGTGTAGCCGGCGAGATCGGCGAACAGCACCGTTACCTGCCGCCGTTCAGCCTCCGGCAGAGATGAAGCCATCCGCGATATCGAGGCCGGTGCGCCTGAGACAGAAAGGGGCGTCGGCGCCGTTCCATCACGCAAGGCCGCGATCGCGGCAAGCAGTTTGCGGCGGTGGCCGACCGAGGTGACGCCAATCCCGATCAGATCGTCGCCGGTTAGCTGGGCAAGGACGTCGGCGTCAATGTCATTCTCGCGGAACGCTTGCTCATATTGCCCCAGCCCCAAACCGTGCAGCCAAGCCGCAATGTTCATGGGTGCCTCCTGGTCGGTTGCTCCGCAGAACACCAGATCCTTCAGCCTACTCCAAAATTTCACAATAGGCGCTGTGAAATGTCAGCGCACCCGAGGCCGTGGTGTAGCCGATGGCATCTAAGACTAGAGGGCGATGTCGCCGCGCGCTGAAAGACCAGGCGCTATTCAGCAATTCGGGCGAAAGCGTTTCGAGTGCAGACTGAGTCCTGCGCGTCTGGGTTAACATTTATCGAATATTTGTGACCATCCCGACAGCCAATGCTCCAGCTATCGATCCCGGATTCGGTGCCGCCTTGATACACGGTCCTAACAACAACACCGCAAGCCTGCTTTTTGTTTTTCAGAACGGAGGTCCAGAAAGCGAGATGCCTGGCCTGATCCAGTGCAAGTATCCTCGTCGTCGTTTGGTTGGCCGCGCAGGCCTTTTAGAAGGCTCGGGAGCTAATACCCTGGATGGTACGGCTGTTGATGCAGTGGCATCCGCCTTTTTGGAATGCAGATCAGCACCCAGAACAAAAAGGCAGCAAGCCATATGACGACGAAGCTCGCGACAAGCACCAGAAAAAAAATGGGCGGACGCCTCATCATGTCCCTCCCTCCCGGAGATCGAGACATTGGCGGACATCGCGGCGTCGCGAGGTCCGCAGAAACCTAACGAATTATGGCACTTCGCGAACAACGCCGATCGCTGCGACCGCCTACGTGCGAGGCCTTAAACTTCGACGAGCAGTACTCAGGGGGTGCCGCACCAACGGCGGCGGGTTCAAGCAGCGGCGCTGATGTGTCGTGGAAAAGATGGAAGGTGGGGGCTGACTGATGCCTTTTGGAACCGTGTCAACTCGGCTCGAACCGTCGCGTGTCATTGCGTTGCCGAGCAGCGAAACAAGTCGCATAACGGCGAGATGCGAAACGTGGCATCCATTGGCTGGATGTCGAATTCGGCCACACGCGACCTTATCGATCGGCGGCAGGATGATCCTGTCAAGGGCAAACACAACTCACGAATTATGAACGCGTGGAGGTTTCAAAAAATCGCTGGGGCTATCGTATGGCAGCCGCGAGCGTCCATGTCCTTTCCGGTTAGATCTGCTCTCTTAAGTTCATCACGCGTGATGCCCTGCGCATGCGCGGCACCAATCAGCATTGCAAGAGACGATGCGAGAAAGAGCCTTTTCATGAACGCCTCCCTATGGAAACCACTTCAAAAGCAATCACATTAGCACGGCATTGAGTTTAGACGGACCGACTGCGGAGGCAAGATATAAACGCCGACGAAAAGCCGCTAAAGCACGCATGCATGGTCGGGGCACATTATTTCTTCTTAACTTCGGATTTGAATGAGACGCCCAACCGCATTGCAACTTTGCGAATGCGCTCAGGGGTGCGCTTCATGATACGAGCGGCTTCCTCTAAAGACTTCGACGCTTTGGCAAGTTCGATAAGGCGACGATCATCTGCAAAAGACCAAGACTTGCCAGCCATCGGTGAAGCGCTCCGTACAAAAGACAAAGCCGCCGAGCGGAGTATGTTCGCTGACGGCTTTGCTTGGGGACCGGACGAGGGCAATTGCCCGGCGGTTCTATCGATAGCTCAACTTCTCGATAGAGCAACGCATGTTGCGCGTTAAGCTAACTGCTCAACCTTACCGATGCAGATATTCAAGCGGCGGTTGCACGACTTCCGTATTTTTACGGTGCCGGATGGTCAGTGATGGAGTTCACTATTCGGTTCTCCTTCTGACAAACATCGCGCTTTTCATCCGACGTCAGGATCACCGCCATAGCCCTCTAAATCTTAAGCTGTTGAAAAGCACCGTGATGGCTCGACGTTGACCACGGTGACCTTTACGTCGGTCGATAGGGCTCTTCCCAACCCGCGAGGAAGCTAACCGACCATGACGCGATTGACGTTCACCAGTGCAGCGATTAGCGCCACGCTGGCGCTGACCCTTGTCAGCAACCAAGGTGCTCAAGCCCAGACCTTTATGGGGGCTGGCGGCTTCCCTTGCGGGAAGTTCGTTGCTTCCGCTAGCGACTGACCCGAAGCGCACCTAGCGCGGTTGCCCCGAGATGCTGCTTGCGACATGACGCGATCATCGGACTCCTTCACCGCATCAAACAGGCGCTATTATTCACGCGCGCTAGGACGCATGGGACTAAGCTCGGCCGCATCGGGTCAAGCCCGCTGTAGAGGCGAGAATTATCGAACTGCGGGCCAGCCGAGATGGCATCCCAGGATTGGTGAGCAACTCGGCATCGATACCACCATGGTGTAGCCGGTTCTCAAGTAGGAGCTGTGGCTTGCCCACCAGAAGGGTCGCTTAGACATCGCTATAGACACGCTGTGTTTCAAACATTGTTTCAAACACTCACCTTCACCAAACTACGGCTGAGAGTCGAAAAGCGAACCGACACTTGAGGCCCATTGGTATCTAGATGGTACGCAATGAGGGTTGCGGGACGCGGCCGTGTTGGAAGTGTTGATTACCAGGCGAGGCCCGACCAAGTGGGAATGGCGGGTCTGTGACCGCTACGGGGCCACCATTATAGGCGGGTTTGAAAGCACCCGACCAGCGGCCAACTACCGGGGGAATCGGGCTCTATTTCTCCTGTTGTCTACCCGCTGGATTCGGTGATCGCGCAAGCCCGACCGGCATTAGGAGGCAGAACACGGACGTACAACAATCAATGCGCTTCCGCCGTTCTCTTGGAACGGGAGTCGTTGCCAATGGATAATTGCCAAATCATCCCGCTTCCGCTGAATGAAGCCATGCGGAGCAAGGGCGATAGTCGTTCTTCCGGGGATCGCGGCATGTGGAGCCTACTCGGGAGGCGATGCATCGTTTCACGAAGAACGATCTTGGATTCCTATTCGGCCAAAAACGGAATGTAGATCGCCGGAGTTTTGGTTGCCGGAGCGGACTGACTGCGAGGCTTCGTTGTATCCAGCGGAAAAAATCTGGTGATATTGGCAGCTCATGACCTTGTAGCACTCACATGCCGCTCCTTCGAGCCGCGGTCTGTCAATCTCGACCAAGCCCCGCCGGCCAGATCGTACAGCACCCGACGCCCGTAGTTTGCGCATAACCAGCGTCACTGTCGTTCGTCGTACTCCAAGCAACTCTGAAAGCGTTTCCTGCGTTAGCAATACAGCATCAGCGTCGATCCTATCGTGGATGTGGAGCAACCATCGGGCCATGCGGGCTTCGACAGGATGCAGCGCATTGCAGGCGGCCACATGCTGAAGCTGCATCAATACTGCCCTTGTGTGGGTCTGGACTATTGATTTCTAACGAAATCATACGCCTCTTAATCAGCGGGTTCCAGGTTCGAGTCCTGGTGCCTCCACCAACTAAATCAAGACCTTAGCAAGAGAAACCGTTTGAGAAGACCGAACTAAAACGGCTTTTCAAACGCTGATTTTTTGTGAGCGACCGACAACCCGCTCGCAAGAAAGGCAGCGGCCCAGCACAGCATTACTGTGGTCCGGATTGCAGCGACAGTCCCGAGACGAGCGGCATCCTGCTTCTCGATTGGGCTTGAAAGCGGCAATAGGCGGTGCTAATAGTTAAACGGTCGTTCGGATTATTTATGCCCAGCCGTCGACCCGTTTAGAGGACGGCGGCGGCCCGATCTGCCTGTGGGAGGAGTAGCGATGAACGTGATGCCGCGCGCGTCGCAGTGGAAGGAGTTGATCCGCGCCGATCGGGTGCACGGCTCGCTCTACAGCGATCCGGCGATCTTCGAGGCCGAACTGCAGAACATCTGGTACCGCACCTGGGTCTATGTCGGGCACGAGAGCGAGGTCCCGAACGCCAACGACTACGTCGTCAAGTCGATCGGCCCGCAATCTGTCATCATGACCCGCGACGAGCGGGGCAAGGTCAACCTGCTGCTCAACCGATGCTCGCATCGCGGCAATCAGGTCTGCTCCTACGACCGTGGCAACGCGCGTTCCTTCACCTGCCCATTCCACTCCTGGACTTTTGCCAATGACGGCCGGCTGGTCGGCTATGCATTTCCCGATGGCTATGGGGGCCAGGACAAGTCGCAGCTTGCGCTCGGCCGCGTCACCCGCGTGGAATCCTATCGCGGCTTTGTGTTCGGATCCTTTGCCGCGGAAGGGCCGACATTGAAGGAACATCTCGGAGGCGCCGCGGAGACGATCGATCGCTTGGTGCGCACGTCGCCGGAGGGGGAAGTCGAGATCACGGCAGGTTTTCTCAAGCATCGCGTGAAAGCCAACTGGAAATTCATCCTTGAGAACGAGTGCGATGGTTATCATCCGGCTTTCGTGCACTCGTCGATCTTCGGCGTTGCCGACAGCGCGATCGGAAAACTCTATGGCGGCGCGTCCACCGCGCTGACGCGCGACTATGGTGGCGGCCACACCGAAATCGACCTGCGCCCCGAGTTTCGCAAGCGCGATGCGCCCATGAGCTGGTTCGGCACAACGGCCGAGCGGTTGCCGGACTATGCCGCGCGCATGAATGCGGCCTATGGCGACAAGGCAGCGCGCGAGATCATGATCGACGGCACGCCTCATGTCATGATCTTCCCGAACCTGTTCATCGCCGAAATCCAGATGTTCGTGATCCAGCCGCTCGCCGTCGACGACAGCGTGCAGCACGTCACCGCGCTGCAGTTCAAGGGCGCTCCCGACCTGAACCGCCGCCTGCGGCAGCAGACCATGGGCTCGGTCGGCCCCGCCGGTTTCCTGCTGGCCGACGATTCCGAAATGTACGAGCGCTGCCACCGCGGCGTACTGGCGCGCAACCCGGAATGGATCTATCTCGGCCGCGGCGAGAAGCGCGAGCGCACCGACGAGCTCGGCTACAAGATCGGCCATGTCACCGACGAGATTCCCTCGCGCGGAATCTGGCGTCACTATTGCGAATTGATGGAGGCGCGCTGATGCTGTCGCGCGAGAGCGACGCCACGCTGTTGAATGCCGTCACCGCCTTCATCTACAGGGAGGCGCGTTTTCAGGACGAGCACCAATATGAGGCCTGGGAAGCGCTGTGGACCGACGACGGGGTCTACTGGGTGCCGGCCAACGGCGTTGACATCGATCCGGAAAAGGAAATGTCGATCATCTACGACAATCGCTCGCGCATCGCCTTGCGCGTCAGGCAGTTGATGACGGGCAAGCATCATACCCAATCGCCGCAATCGCGGCTGCGGAGGCTCGTCTCCAACATCGAACTTCTGGACCGGCAGCCGGGCGGCGACATATCGGTCGCCAGCAACAGCATGATCTTCGAGTCAAGCCTGCGTGACGACACAGTGTGGGCCGCACGTAACGAGTATCGTCTGCGCCATGTCGATGGCGAGCTGCGGATGGCCTACAAGAAGGTGGTGCTGGTCAACAACGAGAAAGCGCTGTTCACGCTTTCCTTCCTGATCTGATCTCGGGAGAAGCCCGCGATGACCGACAAGGCTCCGGTTCTGCTCGATATCAGCGACGGCATCGCTAGGTTGCGGCTTAACCGGCCGGATGTGGCGAACGGCATGAGCGCCGAATTGTTGAGCGCGCTGTGCGACGCCATCATGACCTGCCATGGCCACCCGGATCTGCGCGTGGTGCTGCTGTCGGGTGAAGGCGCCAATTTCTGCGCGGGCGGAGACGTTCGCGCCTTTGCGTCCAAAGGCGACAAGCTGCCGGATTATATTCGTCAGGCGACGGCCTATCTGCAGAACGCGGTGACGGGCCTGCTGCGGCTGGAGGCGCCGGTGATCGCTTCCGTGCAGGGGTTTGCGGCGGGCGGCGGCGGTTTTGGGCTGGTCTGCGCCTCCGACATCGTGATCGCCGCGGAGTCGGCAAAATTTCTTGCCGGCGCGACGCGCGTGGCCATGGCGCCGGATGCCGGCGTGTCGGTGACGCTGTCGCGGCTGGTCGGCCTGCGCCGGGCAATGTCGGTGCTCTTGACCAATCCCGTGATCTCGGCGGCGGAAGCTCTGGAAATGGGAATCGTCACGAAGGTCGTGCCCGATGGCGAGCTTGCCGATGCTTCGCTGACGTTGGCCAAAGAGCTGGCCGCCGGCGCGCCAAAGGCGCTGGCCGCGACCAAGCGCCTGGTCTGGGCCGGGACCGGCACAAGCGTCGAACAATGCCTTTCGGAGGAAGCGCGCACGGTCGCCGAGCTTTCGGGCACGGCCGATGCCCGCGAAGGCCTTGCCGCCGTGATCGAGCGGCGCAAGCCAAAATTTACCGGACGCTAGCAAGTGGCAGCCAAGGGCACATTGCCTTTCGGACGGCTGGATGGCCGCCGCGCTTTTGTGTCCGGCGGCGCAAACGGCATCGGCGCGGCGATTGTGCGGAGTTTTGCGGAAGCGGGAGCCAAGGTCGTAATTGGCGATCTAGATTCGGCGAGCGCCACCGCGCTGGCCGGGCAGGTGGGGGCCGTCGCGGCGAAGCTCGACGTCAGTGATGCTGCCGCGGTGGGTGCGATGATGTCGCAACACGGCCCGTTCGATATCGTCGTCAACAATGCCGGCGCCGACCAGCATGCCTTCTTCACCGACACCACGCCGCAAGACTGGGCAAGGCTGATCGGTATCAATCTCGTCTCGGCCTTCGCGTGCACGCATGCCGCCTTGCCGGCGATGCAGGCGGCTGGTTTCGGCCGCATCATCAATATCACTTCGGAGGCCGCCCGGCTGGGCTCGAGGGGTGGCGCGGTCTATTCCGCGGCGAAGGGGGGCGTCATCGCGTTCACCAAAAGCATCGCGCGCGAGAATGCGCGCTTTTGTATCAGCGCGAATGCGATCGCGCCGGGGCCGATCCGCACGCCGATGCTGGAGCAGGCGGTGGCCAAAGGCGGCGACAAATTGCTTCGCGCGATGACGGAAGCGACGCTGCTACACCGGTTCGGCGAGCCCGAGGAGGTTGCCGCGGCTGCACTGTTCCTCGCCTCCGATCAGGCCGCCTACATCACCGGCGAGACGATCGGCGTTTCCGGCGGCATGGGGCTAAGTGCATGATCCGCGCCAGCGAACAGATCGTGATAAACCCGGTCGACCAGGCGATCGCGCGCATCCGCACGGTGTATCGGAGCTGGAACCGCGATACGCCGGTCGCGCAGATGCGCCGGGATTGGGACGCTGCCTTCGCTGGCAATGTGACCGGCGTACATTGCGAGGCTGTCTCCATCGGCGGCATTTCCGGTGAATGGATTGTTCCGGCGCATGCGCCGTCAGCCAAGGCGGTGCTGTATTTCCACGGCGGCGGTTTTCGCATCGGATCGGTGGCGTCGCATCGCGGCCTGCTAGCGCAAATTGCCGAGGCGAGCGGCTGTCGCGTACTGGCGACCGATTATCGGCTCGCGCCAGAGCATCGGTTTCCGGCCGCGTTGGAGGACGCTCTGAGCGCTTGGCACTGGTTGCTCGACCATGGCCTGAAGCCGGCCGATATCGCCCTTGCCGGCGATTCTGCCGGCGGCAATCTCGTGCTCGCCGTTATGTGCAGCCTCCGCGACCGTGGTTTGCCGCTGCCGGCTGCATCCGCCCTGATGTCGCCATGGACCGATCTCACCGCAACCGGCGCCAGTTACGAAAACCGCGCCGAGGTCGATCCGATCCATCAGCGGGCGATGATCCTGGCGCTCGCGAAGAACTATCTGGGCCAGCAGAGCGATCCGCGCGATCCGCTGGCCTCGCCTCTGTACGCCGATCTCTCCGGGCTGCCGCCGCTGCTTGTTCAGGTTGGCGACCGCGAAACGGTGCGCGATGATTCCACCATGCTGGCGGACAGAGCGAAGGCCGCCGGCGTCGATGTCGAGCTTGAAGTCTGGGACGGCATGATCCACGTCTTCCAGATGTTTTCCGAGATCCCGCAGGCGCAGCAGGCTATCGGGTCGAGCGCAAAATTCCTGCGCCGGCACCTTCAACTCACGGCCGAGAGGACAGCACAATGAACGTCAGGGCCTCCGATCCCCGCCAATCGAACGAAGCCGAATTTCATTTCTCGGAGCTGCCCCAACTTTCCGACGAATTGCGGATGCTGCGCGAGCAGGTGCGCCGCTTTGTCGAGAGGGAAGTGGTGCCGCATGGCGAGCAATGGGAGCGCGATGGCAAGATTCCGCGCGAGATCTTTCACCGCATGGGCGCGCTCGGCTTCCTCGGCATGCGTCACGCCGCCGAGTATGGCGGTACCGATATGGGCCCGCTGGCCTCGATGGTGTTCGCCGAAGAGCTCGGCCGCTCCAGCTTCGGCGGTTTTACCTCGTCGACCCTGGTCCACACCGACATGTCGGCGGTCCACATCACGCTGCGCGGCACGCCGGAGCAGAAGCAGAAATACCTGCCGGCGATCATCCGCGGCGAGACGATCTGTTCGATCGCCGTGACCGAGCCCGATGCGGGATCGGACGTGGCGGGCCTTAAGACGCGCGCCCGGCGCGAAGGCGAGCATTGGGTGATCAACGGCTCAAAGATGTTTATCACCAATGCCGTCTATGGCGACCTCATGATCGTCGCTGCTCGCACCGATCCGAACGCCAAGGGCAGCCGCGGCATTTCGCTGTTCATCGTCGAGCGCAACACGCCGGGCATCTCGGTGACTAAGCTCGACAAGCATGGCTGGCTTTGCTCGGACACCGCCGAGATCGCCTTTCAGAACGTCCGTATCCCCCTTGAGAATCTGCTCGGGGAGGAGAACCGCGGTTTCTACGGCATCATGGAGACGTTCCAGAACGAGCGCATCTGCATCGGCGGCATCTGCGCTGGCGAATGCGCCAAGGCGATCGAGCTGACGGCAAATTACGTAAAGGTCCGGCAGGCCTTTGGCGGTCCGTTGTGGAACCAGCAGGGTGTGCGCCTGAAGCTGGCGTCGCTCGCCGCCAAGGCAGCCGCGGCGCGGGCGCTGGCCTATCACGCTGCCGAACTGGCCGAGGCCGGAAAGCCGTGCGAGCGCGAAGTCTCGATGGTGAAGGCGCTGTCGCCCGAGGTGCTGCACGAGGTCGTGCATGGCTGCCTGCAACTGCATGGCGGCACCGGTTTCATGCGGGGTACGCCGATCGAGCGCATGGTGCGCGATGCCCGCGTGCTGACCATCGGCGGCGGCGCCACCGAGGTGATGCTCGAAGAGGTTGCCAAGCGGATATAGCGCCGGAGGATTTTTCCATGATGGAAAGCAGTAAGCCTGCCGATCTCGCGCGCACGCTTTACGCGGCGCTTGCTGCCGGCGACCGCGATCAACTCGACCGGCTGCTTCACCCGTCGTTCGTCGGCCGCACGGCCGAGGGTATGCCCTTTGGCATCGGCGGCCAGCACGACGGGCCGGCCGCGATGCGCCGCAACGGCTGGGGCGCGATCGCCCGCCACTTTGAAGCCCGCGCCGAACCGGAACAGTTTTGTGATCTCGCCGACGGCCGCTTGCTGGTGACCGGCCGCTATCGCGGCCGCGGCAAGCAAAATGGCGCGGCTCTCGATGCGGCGTTCGCGCACCTGATCACGGTGGAAGAAGGCAAGATTCGGGCGCTCGAGCAGTTCACCGATACCGCGCGCTGGCGCGACGCCGCCGCACCGTTGCGCACCGTGCTGCTCGACATTGCCGATGGCGTCGCCACCTTGCGTCTGAACCGGCCCGATCAGGGCAATGCGATCAACCCTGATATGGCCGCGGATCTCCTAGAAGCGGCGACACAGATTGCCGAAAATTCCGGTGTTCGCGCGGTCCTGATCGCCGGCAATGGGCCGAATTTTACCGTCGGCGGCGATCTTGCCGTATTCGCAGGCACGGAGCGAGCCGATCTGCCGAATCGGCTGCGTCGGATGATCGATGCCTATCATCTGGCGATCGAGCGCTTGACCGGGATCGATGCGCCGGTCGTAGCGGCCGTGCGCGGCGGCGCGGGCGGTGGTGGTCTCGGCCTGCTCTACGCCGCCGACATCGTCGTGGCGGCGGACGATGCGCGCTTTGCGCTGGGCTACGGAGCTCTCGGCTTGACGGCGGATGGCGGTAACACATGGTTCCTGCCGCGCATGGTCGGAATGCGGCGGGCGCAAGAACTCTTCCTGCTCAATCGTCGTTTGACCGCGCAGGAAGCGCTCGAATGCGGGCTGGTGTCGCGTCTTGTTGCCAGCGACGCGGTCGAAGCGGAAGCAGCCGCCGTTGCGGAAAAACTGGCCGCCGGCCCGACGCTGGCCCATGGCGCCGTGCGCCGCATGCTGCGCCAGTCCTTTGAGACCGGCCTTTCGGACCAGCTCGATGCGGAAAAGGAATCGATTGTCGCGGCGAGCCGCAGCGACGATGCCGGCGAGGGAATCACCGCCTTCATGGCAAAACGCCGGCCGCAATTTCAGGGCCGATAGTCAGGATCAGCAGAGCCCCGACGAAAGAAGCGCCGGGGCTCTGCCGGTAAGCTAGTTCACCGGCTTGAAGCTGAGCGTCGAAAAATCCGCCTGCATGATCTGCAGCTTCTGGTTCGAAAAGCGCACGCCAGGACCAAAACTGATCGGCGCCATGACGCCGGTTTCGACGTTCTTGGTCTTCTCGAGCTCGGCGATGGTGCAAGCCCAGGTCGGCTGCTTGCCGCAACGCTCGATCGCCGCGATCAGCACCTTTGCGGCGGCATAGCCGGTCATGGTGTAGCGGTTAACGCCTTTGAACTCGGCTTCCGACACCAGCGATTTTGCCTTGTCCAGGAACGCCTTGCCTGCCTCGCCGGCAAACGGCTCGACATAGTCGACGGCGTAGAGGCCGTCGCCGGCGGGGCCCATCAGCTTGAGCACGGGTTCGACGCGGCCGGGCCAGAAGATGCCGGTCACCGGTTTGACGTTGAGTTTCTCCAGCTCCTTCATCATCGCGATATTTTCCGCAATAATGCCGCCGGCGAGGAAGACCTCGGCGCCGGAATCCTTCAGCTGCAGCATGTCGGACGAAAAATCCTGCTGGCCCTTCTTGTAGTTGCCGCTGTAGACGACCTTCAACTTCTTGTCCTTCACGACGGTGTCAAAACCGTCGCGCACGGTGATGCCGTAATCGTCGTCCTGCGTGATCAGACCCCACTTTTTGTTCGGATTCTTGTCGGCAAGATACTTGACGAGGTGGATGATGCCTTCCTCGTACGACTGGCCGACCACGAACACGTTCTTGCGCGGCGGCTCCCACAGGAATTTCACTGGGGCAACGTCGATCACAGTCGGAATGCCGGCTTTCTCGAGCACCGGCATAACGGCAATGGACTGCCCGGATCCGGAGATGCCGAGCAGGGCAAAGGCCTTGTCGACGTCGATGACCTTCTTCACGCCCTGGATGGTGCGCGCGGTGACGTAGCCGTCGTCTTCCAGCACATATTTGATCTTGCGGCCGTTGATGCCGCCGGCGTTGTTGGCTTCCGCGATCGCGATCTTGTGGCCGATAGAGGCGGCCACGCCCAACAGCGCCGGCGGTCCGGTGAGAGGCTCGACGTCGCCGATCACGATCTCGGTGTCGGTGATGCCCTGTTGTGCGAGCGCCGGTCCACCGGCAAACAGGATGCCAGCGAACAACAGCGAAGCGGTCGTCAAATATTTTTTCATTCCCTTCCTCCCTTGTTTGTTGTCTCGGTCAGTAGCGCAGCGGCCAGTGCACCCACGTCCGCCGGATGTCGTGCCACGCGCCGACCAGGCCGCGCGGCTGAAAGCGCAGGAACAGGATGATGGCGAGGCCATAGAGCATGCTCTTGAGCTCCTGGGCGCCGGTCGAGAACATCGCGTCCATCTGGGTGCTGAACAGGCTGAAGATGAAGCGAGTGGCTTCCGGCAACAGCACGATCAGGACGGTGCCGAGTACGGCGCCGAGCGCGGAGCCAAGACCGCCGACGATCAGGATCGCCAGCGCCTCGATCGAGAGCAGGAACGGAAAGCCTTCGACGCTGACGAAGGAGAGATAGATCCCATACAGCGCGCCGGCGATGCCGGTGATGAAGGCGGAGGTGACGAAAGCGAGCAGCTTGTAGGCATGCAGATTGATGCCCATGACGCGGGCGGCGGTATCATTGTCTCGGATCGCAACAAAGGCGCGCCCGACCCGGCTCCGGCGGATATTGAGCGTGGCGAAGAGGGTTACAATGGCAAAGACGAGGCAGAGATGGGTGAAGGCCGCGTCGCTGTCAAAGCTGATGCCGAACAGTTCCGGGCGCTGCACGGCGATGCCGCGCGCGCCGTTGGTGAGCCAGCGCGCCTCCAGGATCACTGTGCTGATAATGAACGAGAACGCCAACGTGGTGATGGCGAGATAGAGCCCCTTCAGGCGCAGCGACGGCGCGCCGACAATGAGGCTGGCGATGGCAGGAACGAGACCCGCGCCGAGAAAGCCGACCAATGGCGGCATCTGATACTTTGAGACGAGGATGGCATAGGCGTAGGCGCCGGTGACGAGAAAGCCGACATGGCCGAGTGAAATCAGCCCGGTATAGCCGGTGAGGATGTTCAGCCCGAGCGCGCCGACGACGGTGATCAGGATGATCGTCACAAAGGAGAGGGCGTAGGAATTCAACGCGTAGGGCGCAACGACGAGGGCCACGACCAGCACCACCGACCACAGCCAGACCGGCGGTGAATCGATCAGCGCGACCAGTTCGCCATAGGTTTGCTTGTAATCGCCGGTGCGCATCGCCTAGACCCTTTCGATGTCGCGTTCGCCAAAAATGCCGAACGGGCGGATCATCAACACCACGATGATCATGACGAAACCCGCAACCTCCTTCATGCCGGAGCCGAGATAGCCGCCGGCGAGATTTTCCGTGATGCCGATCAGGAGGCCGCCGATGCCGGAGCCGAGCACGGCATCGAGTCCGCCAAGGATGGTGGCGGGGAACGCCTTCAGACCGAGCTGGAACATCGCGGGCGAAAGATCATAGGAGATGGCGAAGAACACGCCGGCGATCCCTGCGATGACCGACGACGCGGCCCACGCCGCCGCATGCACCCGCGGGGCGCTGATGCCCATCAAGAGCGCCGTGCGGTCATCGGCCGCCACCGCGCGCATGGCGACGCCGAACTTGCTGTAGCGGAAGAACGCCCAGATTGCGACCAGTAGCAGGAGCAATGTCGTGATGACCGCGATCTGCCCGGTGCGGACGCCGATGTTACCGATGCGGACGATGTCCCGGCCGAAGCCGACATCGAGGCCGTGCGGATAGGCGTCCCAGATGAAATTGATCGAGGAGCGCAGGATCACCGCGAGGCCGATCGTCACCATCACGGTGGCGAATACCGGCTCGCCCAGCATCGGCCGCATCACCACGCGCTCGATGACCAGTCCGAGCACGATCGCAGCGATGATCGCGCCGATGGAAACCAGCAAGAGATTGCCGCCGACCGTGGTCGAGATGGTCCAGGCGACATAGGCGATGATCATGGTCATCTCGCCCTGCGCGAAATTGACCAGACCCGTGGACTTGTAGATGACAGCAAATCCCATCGCGATCAGGCCGTAGATGGCGCCGATGGCAAGGCCGGAGATCAGGAGCTGGGTAAGGTACTGCATCAGCCCTCCGCCGGATAAATGATGGCAAGCTCGCGCGCGAATTTTTTCTCGATCATGGCGCGGCGGACCTTCTGGGTGGCCGTGAGCTCGCCGTCATCGTGGTCAAGCTCTTTCTCGAGGATGGCGAAGCGGCGGATGCTTTCGACCCGCGCAAAACGCTTGTTAGTGTCGTTTACGATACGCTCGACCAGCTCGTGCACTTCGGGGAGCTGCGAGAGCGATTTGTAGTTGGTATAGGGCAGGGACCTGTCGCGCGCCCAGCGGCCGACATTGTCGTAGTCGATCTGGACGATGGCGCCGAGATATTTTTTCGCCTCGCCGACCACGATGGCTTCCTTGATGAACTCGCTGTCCTTCAGCGCGTTCTCGATCTCGGATGGCGCGATGTTCTTGCCGCCGGCGGTGATGATGATCGCCTTCTTGCGGTCGACCACCGCGATCTCGCCATTGTCGAGGACATCGATGATGTCGCCGGTGCGGAGCCAGCCGCCGGGCTCCAGCGAAGCGGTGGAAGCCTTTTCGTCGAGGAAGTAGCCTTTAAACACGCCGGGATTTTTCAGCAGGATCTCACCGTCGCTGTCCTGCTTCCATTCGGTGTGCGGCAGCGGCAGGCCGCAGCCGCCGAGCCGGTGATGGTTTTCCGTCTGAATGAAGGCGACGCCGCCGGATTCGGTGAGGCCATAGCCTTGCGACACCGGGCGTCCGATAATGTCGAAGAACCGCAGCGTTTCCGGCGAGATCGACGCGCCCGCACACAGCCGGTGCCGGCTGCGGGCCAGCCCGAGATGACGCTGGATGTTGCGAAACATCAGGAGATAAAGCGCCACATAGGCCATGCGGTGGAGCCAGTTTTCCGTTCCGTCCTGCCGGTGGTCCGACAGTGTGCGGCCCCAGGCAAGGCAGGCATTGGTAAAACGCTGGCGCAGCTTGCCGCTCTCGCCGAGCCGGAACAGAAAGCCCTGCTGCAGTTTCTCGTAGATGCGCGGCACACCGACGAAGAAGGTCGGCGCGATCTCGCGAATGTTGAGCGCCACCGTGTCGATCGATTCGGCAAAACTGACGGTGCCGCCGAGCACGAGCTGCGTCACCGCGCCATAGCAGCGCTCGGCGACGTGGCAGAGCGGCAGATAGCTCACCGCCTCGAACGGCTTGTCCGCAATGCCGACGGTCTCGGCATAGACATAGGCCGCGTAGATCAGATTGCGGTGGGTGAGCATCGCGCCCTTCGGCGGACCCGTCGTGCCCGAAGTGTAGACGAGGATGCAGACGTCGTCGGGTGCGCCTTGCGTGATCAACCGGTCCAGCGTCGCATCGGCATCGGGGTTTTCGCGCGCAAAAGTCCGGCCGCGCTCGCAGAGTTTTTCGAACGACATCAGTTGCGATTGCCGGTAGTTGCGCAGGCCCTTGGTGTCGATGCAGACAATGGCTTCGAGCGCGGGCAGGCCGCCCTGGTTGACCAGCGCGTCGAGCACCTTGTCGGTCTGCTCCTGATCGCCGGTGATGACGACGCGCGAGCCGGAATGGCGGACGATATATTGCAGCTCGACCCAGGGATTGGTCGGGTAGATGCCGACCGCAACGGCGCCGATCATCTGGATGCCGAGATCGGCATAGAACCATTCAGGGGTATTTTCGCCGGCGATCGCCACGCGGTCGCCGGGCTTAATGCCGAGCGACATCAGCCCGACCGCCACCTCCCGCGCGGTCTCGTAATAATGACTCCACGAATAGGGATTCCAGATGCCGTATTCCTTCTCGCGCAGCGCCAGCCTGTCGCCGTGCAGGGCGGCGCGCTGGCGCAGGAGCTGCGGAATGGTGATGGCGGCGTCCCTTAACGCGCTGCGCAGCTGCCCGGAATCCGACGATCGCGCGACCGGCTTGGTCGCTTCGGTTATCGACGGGTGTACGGTTCGCATGGTGTCCAGCGTCGACATCAGGCGTTCACCCTGGCCTGCGTCTCGGGGCGGTGACCGCCGAGATAGGCTTCCGCGACAGCCGGGCTCTGCCGCACTTCGGCAGGCGTGCCCTCAGCGATCTTGCTGCCGAAATTGAGCACGTGAACGCGGTCGGAGATGTCCATCACGATGCGCATCTCATGCTCGATCATCAGCACGGTGATGTCGAGTTCGTCGCGGATATCGAGCACGAAGCGCGCAATGTCCTCGGTTTCCTCCTGGTTCATGCCGGAGACCATTTCATCGAGCAGCAGCAGTCTTGGCTCGCAGGCCAGAGCCCGGGCAAGCTCGACGCGTTTCTGCTGACCGTAGGAGAGTGTTCCCACCACCGCGTCGCGAATGTGCTCGATCTCGAGGAATTCGATGATGTGCTCCACCTTGCGCCGCGCCTCGATCTCCTCGCGCCGGGTGCGGCCGAAATGCAGCACGACGTCGAGCACATTGGAGCGCAGATGGGTGTGGCGGCCGGTCAGGATGTTCTCGACAACGGTGCCGTGCTTGAACAGCGCAAGATTCTGAAACGTGCGGCCGATGCCGATCGCGGCGAAGCGCCAGGGCGAGATGGTCGAAAGGTCGATGCCGTCGAATACGATGCGGCCGCCGCTCGGCCGCAGCACGCCGGATATCATGTTGAACAGCGTAGTCTTGCCGGCACCGTTAGGGCCGATCACGCTGCAGATCTCGCCGGCAGCGACATCAAGGCTGACATCGGCGACGGCCTGCAGCCCGCCAAAGCGCTTGCTGAGATTTTCGGCCCTGAGCAGCGGGGTCACGACAGCCACCTCTTGCGCCGCTTGTAGTGCTTGACATCACGCAGGCTCTTGCGGCCGGAGGAGGAAACGCCGAGATAGAATTCGCGGACGTCCTCGTTGGCGGAAAGCTTTTGCGCCGTGCCGTCAAGCACGACGCGCCCGGTTTCCAGGATGTAGGCGTAGTCTGCGATGTCGAGCGCGCGCTGGGCGTTCTGCTCGACCAGCAGCACCGTCATCTTCATCTCGTCGCGCAGCCGCACGATCACTTCATAGATGCGCTCGATCATCAGCGGTGCGAGGCCCAGCGACGGCTCGTCCAGCGCCAGCAGCACCGGATCGGTCATCAGGGCGCGGCCGATCGCCAGCATCTGCTGCTCGCCGCCAGACATGTAGCCCGCGATCTGTTCGCGGCGTTCGAACAGCCGGGGAAACAGCGCAAAAACCTTGTCGCGCCGCTCGCGCGCCTCGGCCTTGCTCCTTGTATAGCCGCCCATCTGCAGGTTTTCCTCGATGGTCAGCGCCGGGAAGACGCGGCGGCCCTCGGGCACCTGCACGATGCCGCGCCGCACCAGCTCGTCGGGGGCGAGGCGGTGCACCTCGTCGTTGCGGAAGCGGATCGCGCCGTTCTCGATCGCGCCTTCCTCGGTGTAGAGAATGCCCGACATCGCCTTCAGCAGCGTCGATTTCCCGGCGCCATTGGAGCCGAGCAGGGCGACAATGCCGCCCTCGGGGACGGCAATCGACACATCGCGGATCGCCTCGATCGCGTTGTCATAGACGATGCGGATGTTGCGGAATTCGAGCAGCGCGGGCCTCTCGGGTGCCGTTTCCTCTCCCATCGCGCCGGTCTGGGTTGTCATGGTCATCGCAGCGCTCTCAGCCGGCCAGCGGCACGCGCGGCCGCCGGGCGAGGATCGCATCGGTGACCAGCTTGGCCGTTTCCGCGCACGCCTGCGTACCGCCATTGCCATATTGCTTGACGGCATCGCCGACGCACCACAGGCCGTCGATCCCGGTCTCACGTGGAAGATCGTAACCGGCGCAGCTTCGTTGCGCCGGCCAATCGTCGCGCATCACGCGGATTGACAGGATTTTTGCTCGGGCAAAGTTGGGGACCTGCTCGCGCAGATCCTGCAACGCGAGGGCGGTTTCGGCCTCCGAGTCGAAATCTCCGAGCGCGGGGACAGGTACGGCATAAGCGACATTAAGATGCCAGCCGGCCGGCGCCAGCTCAGGGCAGGTCGCGGTGAGGTTCGCCATGTTGCAGAGCCGGCGCGTCTTGCCGAAGGTGACGATGCCGGGATGCGAGATCAGCGGCTCGCGGCTTGCGATATTGATAACGATGTTGGCGGCCGGGCGCAGATCCTTACGCACCCGCTCGATATAGTCCGGTGGAAAGGCTGCTTCGCCGCCGAGCGCGACGGTTGCCTTGGGGCCGGCATTGCTGATGACGAGGTCGGTATCGATCCGAACCTCGCCGCCATCCCGCATCACGCTGACACCCTCGACGCGGCCGCCGCTGCTGTGGATCTTCACTGCCGGCGTCGCGAGCCAGATGTCGCCCTTGCGCTTGATCACCGAGGCCAGCGAATTCCAGACGCCGATCGTCCCTTGCGGGCAAAAGCCGAAGCGCTTGAACGCACCCTTGCTGGTGAAATAGGTGAGGAAGGCGCGCGCCGGCAGTTCGGCGGCGTTGCAGGCGAAGATAGCCGCGCAAAGATTGCGGAAGAGGGCGTGCACGGTGGCGTTGCCGGTGTAGCCGTTCAGCCAGTCTTCGGTCGATTGCCTCCCGTCCGGCAGGTTGCCGGAGCGCGCGTCGGCGAACTTATCCAGGATGCGCGAGGCCTGCTTGGTGAGTTGCCCGAGCAGCAGCGACCAGCCGCCGCGGCCGACATCGATCAGCTTGCCGTCGATAAGGAACGAACTGGCGGGTTCGGGCGCGCGGATGTCGAGGGGGGCGCCGACCGCGTGAAAGGTCTCCTCGAACACGCCGCCGAATTCGATGGCGATCGCGCCGATATTGACCTTGAAGCCGTCGATCTCTTCAGTTGAGGCGCGCCCGCCAATCCGGTCCTTGTCGTCGACCACAAGCGTGTGTAGCCCGGCATGAGCCAGCCGGGCCGCGGCACAAAGCCCACCGGCGCCGGCACCGATCACCACAACATCCACCCGTTGCTGGGTCACAGCCAATCCTCCCCGAGAGCCGCGGCCGCCAGTTCCCTGACGTGTCCGGCTTGTCTTATGGGAAGGAAGCATATTATAATCCGACTGTCCGTTCAATCAATTTTTTGATAGGTCAGTATGGTCGAGCCGACCCTTCTGGGTTGCGGTGGATTGAGCGTAGGGCGGCAAGCCTTTGCTAGGTCGTTGGTGTAGGAAAAGAAGTGCGGTGCATCGGACGGTGCCGGTGGCCGGAACAATTGAGAGTTTAGGATGGCCCGGACGCGCTCGGAGAATTACGACGACATTCAGCGCGGCATCCTGACGGCTGCCTGCGATCTGTTTGCCAAGCAGGGATACATGCGTGCCTCGATCGCCGAACTGGCTGACGCCTGCAAGCTGTCACGGGGCGCGCTCTATCACTATTTCGAGTCCAAGGAAGCGATCCTGTTCGCGATCCTGGATGCGCATGTCCGCCAGATGATCGCCGATGTCGAAGCGGCGATGGCCCGCCAATCCACGACGCTGGACCGCTTCCGCGCGGCTATCCGCGCCATCGTCGAGCTCAACGCGCGCTCGTCGAACGAGCAGCGCCTGATCCTGAACGATCTATCTTTCCTTGCGGAAGCCGAACAGCAGGCCATAAAGACGCTGGAGCGCCAGCTGGTCGACACCATCTCGGATCTGCTGATCCGACTCGATACGGAGGGCAAGATCGTCAAGCGGTCGAAGAAGGTCTACACCATGATGTTGTTCGGCATGCTCAACTTCAGCCACACCTGGTACGATCCCAAAGGCGACATCGAGCCGCAGGAATTCGCCGACATGGTGGTGGACCTGTTCCTACACGGTTTTACAGCGCCGGCCGCGAAAGGGGCGCCCGCTCGCAGGCAACATGCCTGAACTCAACGTTTTGCCATCAGCGCGAAATAGCTCGGTTTCGTCTCTTAAGCTGCACGAAGATACGAAAACAGTGCCTCCGCAGTAGTAGGTTTCGCGATGTAGCGGACCAGCGACTCGACCCCCGATCGCATGGCGGCACATACATTCTGCAGACACGGCACAACGATCGGACAGTTGTGAGCAGTAGGAATTGGGGGCTCCCAACCTGGCCCGCTGGAGAATCCTCTGAACGAGATCGGGCGCCTGCTGCCTGGGCCCATCGGCGTCGCGAAACAACTGACGGAAAGGGTCGAGGCTCAGCTCACGTACGGAAGTTCCGACTGAAACTTTGAGGACCGATTTCGTCTCGCAGGCTCCCTGTTCATTTGGAAACGACCGCCAAGTTATTGATCTTGCTGAGGCGAAATTCTGCGCTTTTTTCCAAACGCGCACTGAAATCGTTGAATAATCAAACTGATTTTGATTCCGCCATTCGGAGGTTCGATCCCTCCCGCCCCAGCCAGGGCACAAAGCGCCAGTCCGGCACAGCCGCGGCGTCCTCTCGGGTCGGATACGCGGCAACTCGCCGGCAACCCGATGCGCACAAGCAGATTGCGGCGGACTCCGTTGACGACGTCGCGCGGGAGCACGACATATCCTGTGCCGTCGATCCAGGTCACTGCTCAGGAGCAAGATATGAACGCGCCGCCAAAAATCGATCCCGTTACCGCGCGCTCTGACGGGGACATCTTGCATTGGCTGACAAACGACACGCGCGATGAGCGCTTCATTGACAACATTTTCGCTGAGCTGTGTATCCGGCTTCAGCGAGCAGGCATTCCCGTCAAGCGGGCGTCGCTTCATATCCTGATCCACCATCCGCAATGGCTTGGCGCCCGGATCATGTGGGCCGACGGGATGCGCGAGGCGGAGATTGCGAGGGTCGACTATGATGTCAGGGAGCGATCCGAGTACATCGATAGTCCTGCCAACGAAATCCATGACGGTGCCACCGAGGTGCGCGAGAATCTCGAACGGGAGGCGTCACTGGGCCGCAAGCACGCCGTCTTTGACGAGCTGCGGGCGAAAGGCCTGACCGACTATGTGGCGTGGCCGCTGTACCATACGCTCGGCAGGCATATCGTGACCTTTGCAACCGACCGGCCAGGAGGTTTCGACGAGGCGCATATCGCCAGCCTGTTAAAGCTGTTGCCGGTTCTGGCGCTGGTCAGCGAAATTCGTGTCAAGAACCGGCTGGCGCGAACGCTGCTCGAAACCTATGTCGGGTCGCATGCCAGCGAGCTCATTCTAGCCGGCGCCACCAGGCGCGGCAGCGGAACGACGGTACGCGCCGCCATCATGATCTGCGATCTGCGTGATTTCACCAGGATCTCCGACAACTGGCCGCGCGATGACGTCATTGATCTTCTGAACGGCTATTTCGATGCGATGTCGGAGCCGATTGCGCGACATGGCGGGGAAATACTGAAATTCATCGGCGACGGTCTGCTTGCCATTTTTCCGCTCAGCCAGCCGTCGGCCTGCGCAAATCTGCTGCATGCCGTGGCTGAAGCCCGTCAGGCTATGCTTGCCCTCAATGAGAAAAACAGCGAGACCGGTCGTGCGCCGCTGAATTACGGCATCGGCGTCCACGTCGGAGACGTCATGTACGGCAATATCGGGTCGCGCAGCCGGCTCGATTTCACGGTCATCGGTCCTGCGGTCAATATGGCTTCGCGTCTCGAAGCCCTCACCAAAACAATTAGGAAGAACGGTGCTGCTGTCCCGCGCGTTCGCCGACTTCGTCGAAAGCGATTTCGATCTCGAACGCGTCGGCGAATACCCGGTGCGCGGCTTCAACGACCCAATCGAGCTGTTTACGTATCATGGCTGAACGACGATCAATCGCGAGGTGCCGGGCCGCGCCTAAGGGGCGCGAACTCGTCAAACGGCACTATCAGCTAGTCTCCGCAACAACGCTCAGACACTGACGTGACAGGTGGAGGCTTTCTGTCAGGACTGGTGTCGCGATTCTTCACCGATCGCTTGACGCTCCTCCTATTTGTTCTCATTATGTTCTTATCGTCGAGAACCTCTTCGTAACGTCATAGGCGAACGGTCGGGATGGCAACGACAGCCACCATCCTCCATGCGGACCTGGATGCTTTCTATGCCTCGGTAGAGCAGCTCCTTGACCCTTCGTTGCGCGGCAAACCCGTCGCCGTAGGTGGTGGAGTTGTGCTTGCCGCTTCTTACGAAGCCAAGGCCTTCGGGGTCCGCGGCGGCATGCCGGGACGGCAAGCGCGCGAACTCTGTCCGCAACTCACCTTTGTCAGCGGTCATTTCAGCGAATACCAACGGCTAGGTGACGCCGCCATCAAGGTGATTGGGGATTTCACGCCCCTCGTCGAGCGGATTTCCATCGACGAGGCCTTTGCCGACGTTGCGGGCTGCACCCATCTCTTCGGTTCGCCCGCCGAAATTGCAAGGACGATCCGCCGACGCGTGCGGGCGGAGCTTGGCCTTCCGATCTCAGTCGGCGTAGCCCGCACCAAGCATCTGGCAAAAATTGCCTCGCAAGTGGCCAAGCCCGACGGGCTGGTGGTTGTCGATCCCGACACCGAGCTGCAATTCCTTCACCACCTGCCGGTTGAGCTGATGTGGGGAGTAGGCCCGGTCACGAAGGTGCGGCTGGCCGAGATCGGCGTGCTCACGATCGGGCAGCTGGCAAAGACGCCGGGATGGTCGCTCGAGCGGTTGCTCGGTCCCGCCGCGGGAGAGAAACTCGCAGCGCTGGCTTGGAATCGCGATCCGCGAGAAATCAAGTCGCACCGACGAGCTCGATCCGCGGGAGCCCAGTCGGCGATTGGCAGGAAGCCTGCCGAAGAGCGGGTTTTTCGGCCCACCTTGTTTCATCTTGCAGACCGGATTGGCACCCGGCTCCGCGCAAAGTCCAGGCCTGGCCGAACCGTGACGGTGCGCGTTCGCTTCGCCAATCTGAACTCAGCCACCCGCTCGGTGACGCTCGACGCGCCAATCTCAGCAACCGTAATCCTTGCCGAGCTTGCCGAGGAGCTGGTGCGCGCGGTCCTTGCAGATCACCCGGACGAGAAGATCATCTCGCTCCTGGCGATCTCGGTATCGCATCTCGAGGAGCACTGGGATCTGGAACTGGAGCTTCCGCTTGGACTTCAAGACGAATCCCGCCGCCCCGGCACCAAAACAGGCATGGCACGTTGGGCGGCCGACCGTGCCGTCGATCTGATTCGCGGTCGCTTCGGATGGGATGCTATTGGGTACGGTTCGGTGGTGCTCGGCATCTCTCGTTCCGTTCCCGACGCGTTTCGCGAACTTGCCCAGAAGGAGCTGTGATCGTTGCATCAGGTCTTCGGGACTGATCCTCCCTGTGTGGGCTACTTCTTTATTTGGAAACGACTGCCAAGCTATTGAAAATGCCAGAGGCATTTTCTGACATTTGCCCAAATGCGCCTTGAAACCGTTGAATAATCAAGCTGATTTTGATTCCGCCATTCGGACGTTCAATCCCGCCCGCCCCAGCTAGGCTTTCCGCCGAACTTGGCCTCTTCAACTATTCGGCACCGGAACAATGCACTGTTGGAAAAACGGTGCTATTCAGATGCTTCCCTTGCATCGTCGACGGAATGCATCACCATCCAGGCAACCACGACCCCGTTCTTGTCGCGCTGTCAGTCCTGATCGCCGCGCTTTCTTCCTACACGGCGCTGGATCTCGCGACTCGCATGCGGGCTGCTTCCGGCTCCGCCAGCCTGGGCTGGCTTGGGGCTGCGGCGGTGGCCATGGGTGGCGGCATCTGGTCCATGCATTTCGTCGCCATGCTGGCGTTCAGCCTGCCCAGCGTCGAAATTTCCTACGATCCGCTCCTGACGCTGCTCTCGCTCGCCCTTCCCATTTTGGTCGCTGCAGCCGCGTTCGTCGTCGTAAGTCAGCGGGCGAACGCGCTCGTCGTTTCCGGCATTGGAATGGGACTCGCGATCTCCGGCATGCACTACACCGGCATGAGCGCGATGCGGATGGCGGCTTCCATTCACTATGATCCCGTCTGGGTCGTGCTTTCCATCGCGATCGCGATCGGCGCGTCCATCATCGCGCTGTGGCTCGCCTTTCGCACGACGAGCGTGCTGGAGCGCATATCGGCCGGCGCCGTCATGGGCCTGGCGATCTCCGGGATGCACTACGCCGCCATGCAGGGCTCCTCCTTTGTTGCCACCGATGCCTTCCTTGGCCGCGCAGCCCATGGCGCCGTGGGGCAGGCGCCGCTCGCGTTCCTGGTCGCCGGCACCACGATCGTCGTCCTCGTCATCGGGCTCGCCGCGGCCGTGTACGACCGCGCCTCGGCAGAACGTGCCGATCGCGAAGCCGAGGCACTCAGGCGAAGCGAGGAGAAATTCCGCCTGCTGGTGGAGGGTGTGGCCGATCATGCCATCTTCATGCTCGACCCCGAAGGGCGGGTGGCGAACTGGAATCTCGGCGCTCGCCGGCTGATCGGCTATGGCGACGAGATCGTCGGGACGCATTACGCCATCCTTTACACCGAGGAGGACCGCGGCTCCGGGATTCCCGACGCCGTGCTTCTGGAAGCAAAGCAGGAAGGCAAGTCGGCAAGCGAAGGCTGGCGCGTTCGCAAGGATGATAGCCGCTTCTGGGCCGAGGCGACGATACGCGCGGTGCGAAACGAGCGTGGCGAGGCCATCGGCTTCGCCAACATCGTGCGGGACGTGACGGAACGCCGCCGGGCCCAGGAAGCGCTGGAGCGTACGCGCGATGCGCTCGTGATATCGCAGAAGATGGAGACTGTCGGACAGCTTACCGGCGGCGTAGCCCACGACTTCAACAACATACTCGCCGTGATCCTGGGCAGCCTCGAACTGGCAAAGAAGCGCCTCCAGCCGGAAGATCCCAGGATTCACCGGCTGCTTGATAACGCGATTCAGGGTGCGCTGCGCGGCGCCTCGCTGACCCAGCGCATGCTGGCGTTCGCGCGCAAGCAGGACCTCAAGCCCATCGTCGTGGATGTCCCGGAGCTGGTGCGCGGAATGGCAGCTCTCCTGAAGTTTGATCCAGCCATCCGGGTCGAGACCCGTTTTCCGATCGAGCTTTCGAAGGTGAAGGTCGATGCCAACCAGCTCGAGCTCGCGATCCTCAACCTCGCCGTCAATGCGCGCGACGCGATCGCGGCAAGTGGCGGGGTCATCAGCATCGCCGCACGCGAAGAGCAGGCCATCGATGGCCTTACCGAGGGACGATACGTCGCGCTCTCGGTGAGCGACACCGGATGTGGCATGGACGAGGAGACGCTCAAGCATGCGCAGGAGCCGTTCTTTACGACCAAGGGCGTCGGCAAGGGAACCGGTCTCGGCCTCTCGATGGTGAAAGGGTTGGCCGAACAGTCCGGAGGCGTGCTGCGGCTGAAGAGCCGCATCGGCGAGGGGACCACGGCCGAGATCTGGCTGCCTGCCGCTCAGGACGAAAAGGTGGAGGCGCCCGATGCGGCAGAGCCGTCATGCTCCGCGCCCCGCAGCAGCCGACCTCTTTCGGTGCTGGTCGTCGATGATGACCTTCTCGTCCTCGACAGCATCGCTGCGATGCTCGATGATCTCGGCCACGCCGTGATCGAGGCGCGCTCCGGCGAGGAGGCCGTCCAGCTGCTGCGCCGAATGCCGAAGATTGATATCGTGGTGACCGACTACGCCATGCCGGGGATGAACGGGTTGCTGCTTGCCGAGGCAGTGGCCGCCGAGCGTCCGGGTACGCCCGTGGTGCTCTGCACAGGATATGCCGAACTGCTGGGCTCGACGCAGCCTCACCTGCCTCGCATTTCCAAGCCGTTCGACCAGGCGGCGCTCCTGGCCGCCATTGATGAGGTGATGCGCGCACAGGCCGCTTCGCGCTCGGTCTTGACCTTGCACCCGAAGAGAGCCTGACAGTTGATGAGTCTCCTGAGGCCTCGGGAGCCGAGGGAATTCCCATTACGTGAGTGCCGCATGCGCAGTCACATCCGTCCGTCCGTCAAACTATGCTTTCCGGCTGCCGCATAATTCGTGCCGCCTCAGTGCCGCGGTTGTTCAAAAAGTTTTGCCGTGTCGTTTGCCGCTAGCTCATCCTCTTGCTGTGGCCTAGAGGATCAGGTGTTCAATGCCCATCGAGATCATGGCGCTATCTGTGATGTACTTCACAGACACCGCAGGCCCAGGTTTGCTAAGACGCCGCGCGGCCCGTCTCAGCGGCGGACCAAACAGGGCATCCGGAAGAATAATCCCTGCGCAAAGCGGACATCGTAAAATGTCAGCTCTAAATGCCGAAATCGTTACAAAATCTAATGTCGAAGGAAGCCCGAAGGCGTTTGCCGCGCGGTCGCTTGGATTGTGCTGTGAAGGCTTTGCAGTGGGTGAGCGATCTCCCATACTGACGCAATATACCTAGCGAATTAGAGAATTATAGTAAGGGTGTTGGGGCGAGCGGCGTTGCGCTTCATTCACCCCTCATTGCGAGGAGGTTTTTATGGCCGATCGTGCGCGCAATAAGGACGGACTTGGCAAAGCCGTTACCTTCAACGTGATCACCCCGATGAATCGCTTCGGCACCTACTATGTCCGTCTGTTGCTTTGGATATTCGATAATGTGAAAAGAACTCAGAACACGGCCAAGGCGCTGGCGTTTTTGCCCTTCGTCCATTGGGTCGTAGTCAAGCGTGATTGTTTTCCGCGGGTTGACGACGGTCAGCCGGCGGAAAAACTTAATTACGATTATTTGTTCTTCCTGAGCACGTTCAACGGCCCGTGGGGGCCTTACATCGAGGCCTTCGCCGACGTCCTCTATGTGCCGCTCGACGCCGTATGGTTCGCGAGCATTCGCTATCCCATGGCGAGGCCTGTTGGGCCACTGAAGACGTACATTAGGCGCAATCAGGTCGAGTCGGATCACTCGTATAGTGCTTACCCTGGCGCTTCGGTGCGCGACGTTCGCGCGGGCCTCGAAGTGCACCGCGAACTCGAACAGTTTGCGAAAAATTCACTCGATCTAGCGCCCGATAAGTTTGCGACGGAATTCAACCGCCTGCTCATGAGTGTGCAGAACAAGTTAGGTACGTTCGGTCCCATCCCGGAGTAGCGGGCCTATCGAGCGGAGTACGCGCGTATGGCAAATCAAAACGGAAAAAAATACGGCTTTACCGGTCTGTTTCCAATCAAGGTTGGGCAAACAGCCGAGCTGCGCACATTCCTGCGTACGCTGGACGACAGCTTGGAATATCCGCGCGGTTCGCCCTTGAGTGAGGTGCCGATCGTCCACATGGCCCGCTTTGTCGTGATCGACAGACTTGCCTATCAGGGTACGCCGGCGAAAGTCGATACACTCAAGTCAGCGTATCTGCTGTTCGCCTGCGACTTCGACGGTTTCAGCATCGACGTCCTGATCCGTGCAATGGTCAAGTATATTCCGTGTGAGTTAGAGGCCATTTGGCGGCACTGCCGCGGCTTTCCCGGCATCGAGAGCTGTGACGATCTCGCTGCATATTTCGAGCAATGCCAAATTACGACCAATTTGCTATTGGCCGACCGACCCAACGCGACCGTGAACGACATTCTGAAGGGACTGATGTATCGGCGCCGGCTGGCGGAGTTCATCAAACACGTTCAGGACGCGCAGCCAAATCCGGCAGACCTCAAAGCCGATTTCGAGAGGATGTGGCAAAGCCTGCAAGAGGTCAGGCCGCACGCAGGGGATTTGTAAGGGCATAGCGATTGATAGTGAGGGCTGCGATGTTTGATTTCTCCAGTATTCAAGGCAATATTCTCCGTGGCTACGCCTCCTTTCAGCATGCACGTTTCATCTATTTGGCGATTGGTGATGTGGGCGCTGCCAGGCGGTTGATGCAGAAACTGCTGGACGCGGGCTACGTCACTCCCGGCCAGTGGCAGGAAAAGCCGGACGCGACGCTCAATCTCGCCCTGACCTTCGACGGACTGCGCGCCCTCGACGTTCCCGAAGAAAGTCTCGCGACTTTCCCGGCTGAGTTTCGCGAGGGCATGAAGGTGCGTGCAGAGGTGCTCGGCGATGTCGGCCTGAGTTCGCCGGAAAATTGGGATGAACCCTGGAAGACGCGCCGTGTGCATATTTTGGTTATGATCTACGGCCGGACGGCGGATGCGCTCGAAGAACGTTGCCGAACGCTCAGGCAGTTGTTGCAGGCCGGCGTAGAGGAGTTAGCTCCCGATCAACCCGCCGAGTCTTTCAGCATCGGTGACGGGGCGGCGCGCCGTGAGCATTTTGGCTTCGCCGACGGGCTGAGCAATCCCGACGTTGAGGGCGTACCGCGCGAGGCCGGCAAGGATATCGGCAATCCCGATCACAGCGGACGGTTTAGAAAAATTCCGCTGGGAGAGTTCATTCTCGGTTACCCCGGTGAAGGTGGCGATCTCGCGCCTATGCCGCTGCCGAACCTGCTAGCGCACAACGCAACCTATATGGTGTTCCGCAAGCTCGAACAGAATGTGCCGGCGTTTCGAGACTACATCAAGGCGCAAGCAGACAAGTTTGCCCGGACGATCCCCGGCGGCCTGCCGGACGATGTCAGCGCGGAAGAATTTCTGGCGGCCAAGATGATGGGACGCTGGCAAGACGGATCTTCACTGATCGAGTATCCGCATAGGCCGGGCAAGTCTCTCGCCAATGCATTCGCCTATGCCGGCGATCCCGCGGGCGCGCGATGTCCATTGGGAGCACATGTGCGACGCACCAATCCGCGCGACGCGCTCGGGTTCGGCGGCAAGACGATGAGCAGGCACCGTCTGATCCGGCGCGGGATAACCTATGGCAAGTTTCTGCCGCCCGGCAAGGAGGATAATGAGAGGCGCGGCATTATCTTCATCGCCTTCAATTCCGGCTTCGATCAGTTCGAGTTCGTGCAGCGGTTCTGGGTCAATTTTGGCGACGATTTCGAACAGGGCAACGACGCCGATCCGATTGTCGGCGTTGGCCGACGCGGCCAAATGGTGATTCCGGGCGATGAGGCCGCGGGGCGGCGGCCATTTATCTGTTTCGACATTCCGCGCTTTGTCGAAACCAAGGGCGGCGATTATTTCTTCGTCCCGAGTCTTGCCGCACTCAGGCTGCTGGCCTCCGGCAGAGTTCACGCGTCATGACGCGGCCCGATACTCGGCGGTTCGACGGTCGCGCAAGCGGGAAGAGGCTCATGGACCGCCTCTTCAGCCTCGGCTTTCGCGCACTACGCCGTCTGGCTGAATTCGGGCAGGCGCTGCCTGAATTCGGGCAGGTGCTGCTCGCGATGGTGCGCCCGGCGCAAACGGGCGACGCGCGGAGATCGTCCGCGACCCCGGCGCGATATCGGGAGCTTGTGAACGCGCTGGAGCCGCCGCCGGACCGGCCAATGCCGTTGCATGAACTTGAGCGCGCCGTGCCCGGCGAGGCAACCATGATCCGACAAATGGCGCGCATTGCCGCAGAAGCAGTGGTTACCAACTACTGCGAGATGAAGGTTTCGGATTGCTCCACTCCTGCGATGCGCGATCAGCATGCCAAAACGCATGGGTGCGTGAGCGCGGAATTTATTGTTCGCGACGATCTTCCTGCCGAGTTTACGACAGATCTGTTTCGTCCAGGCGCCCGCTATCCGGCCACGCTTCGCTTTTCCAACGGCCGCGGCACGGCGGGCAGCGACCGGAGGATCGACGCGCGTGGCTTGTCCATCAAGCTTCACAAGGTCGGAACGGACACTGTTCTTCGTATGCTGGCGCCCGACAAGGCGTCCGCCGGCGAACATGATTTTGCGCTCAGCAGTTTTCCGATCTTCTTCTGTAAGAATGTGATCGACTATACGCTGTTGATGAATGCGGTGAGTGCACCACATGCAACCTGGCGCGAAAAACTCGGCCGGGGCCTGCGAGGGCTCGAGTTCATTGTTCGGTGTCCACGCCAGTCTTACCTGTTCGCGCGAACTGCGGTGGAAGGGCTGCTTACTATCCGCAATCCGCTGACCGCAACCTATCACAGCATGTCGCCGTTCTTGTTCGGCGAGCACAAGGTCGTGCGTTATTTGGTCGGTCCTCGCGACGGCCAGGATGAGGGCGCCAGATGGCGCACGTTTGTGCCTTGGACCAAGCCGGAAAACTTTCTCCGGGACGCGCTTGTGAGGGACCTGGACCCGCATCAACCCGGCGCTGACGTCGTGCTCGATTTCTCCATACGGGTACGGCATGCGGCAACGCCGGATGACGTCGAGGACGCCTCGCGATGGTGGAGCCGCCCTCAAGACGAAGTCGTGCGACTGGGTAGCATTGCCATTCCAAGGCAGAGCCTGCTGGCGCAAAATCAACTGTACGACTGCGAGCACATGGTGTTCAATCCCTGGAATTGTCTGCCCGAGCACAGGCCGCTCGGCAGCGTCAACCGGATGCGGCTGGCGGTCTATCTTGCCTCGCGGCAGGTACGGCGGAAACTGAACATGGTGGCGTAATGAGTAGCCAGCCGAGGCCCGATCGGTCGGACGGACTTCAGCAGATGCAGGCGCCGCCGCATGTCGAGAACGAAGCGCTGCACGCCGAACGGCGGCAGCTTACCGTTGTATTTATCGACATCGTCGGCTCGACACCCCTGAGCGAGCGGATTGATCCCGAAGAGTTCTTCGCGGTTATCAGAACTTACCGCGATATCTGCGACGAGCAGATTCGCCGCTACGGCGGTCACATCGCCAGAATGATTGGCGACGGATTGCTGGCATATTTTGGCGTGCCGCAAGCCCATGAAAATGATCCTGAACGCGCGGTCCGCGCCTCGCTGGCGGTGGCCGCGGCGATCAAGGAGCAGAAGTTTCTGCTGTCGGATGGCAGCTTCGTTCGCCTGGGTGTGCGCATCGGGGTTAATACCGGGCTGGTCGTCGTCGGCAGCGTGCCCGGCGAACCGCCCGATCGGCGGGAAGTGTTTGGCAGCTCGGCTCATGTCGCGGCCCGCCTGCAAGGGCTCGCCGGTGAGAATGATGTCGTGGTCGGTTCGAGCACTTACGAGCTGACCCGCGGAACGTTCAGCTACGCGCCGCTTGGCAGACGACCGCTCAAGGGCGTGGAAGAGTCGGTCGAAGCCTGGCGTGCGGAGGCTCTTGCGTCCAACGAAAGCAGGTTCGAGAGGGCGCGGAGGTCGCCTCTTGCCCCGATGATCAACCGAACCAGCGACATCGCACTGCTTGCCGAGATGTGGCGGCAGAGCGTGGCGGGCTCGGGACAGGTCGGCGTCGTTTCCGGCGAACCCGGCATCGGCAAGTCGCGCCTGATCCGCCAGTTCCGCAGTTCCCTTGATGCGTCTCCGCGTGAGGTTCTATCGCTGCAATGCTCGCCGTTTCACATCAACACGCCGCTTGCTCCGGAAATCGAGCGGCTCACGCGCGCGACCGGCATCCAGGAGGCCGACAACGCCGAACTCGCATTGGCAAAATTGCGTTCGCTTTTGGCAAGAGCCGTCACCAACGTCGAGCACACACTTCGTTACTACGGAGCGGTCCTGTCGATACCCGCCTGCTCGGGATACGAGCCTGCGGATCTCGGATCTCCCTTCGAGCGCGAGCGCGCTCTTCAGGTGTTCGTCGATGCTCTCATTGCGGCCTCGCGCAGGCTGCCGATCCTCATGATTGTCGAGGACGTCCAGTGGATCGATCCGACTAGCATCGAGCTGCTGGTACGCGCGATAGCTCACTGTTCTGGCGAGCGGATCATGATCCTGATCACGCATCGCGATGACTACCGGGCCGACTGGTTGTCGGGCTCGGCGGTTCGACGGATTACTCTGCAGAAACTGGCAGTGTACGAATGCGAGCAAATGGTCGCGGCTGTGGCAGGTAGCGATTTCGTACCGCGCCGGATTACCAGCCAGATCGTGGAAAGAACCGACGGTGTGCCACTCTTTGTCGAGGAGTTTACGCGGGCTGTCGTTGATTCCGGAGCGGTCCCACGCGCCGTCGACGGCCCTGTGCCGAGCGGAAAATTGCCGGAACCTCTGGTGCCGGCAAGTATTCACGATTCACTGATGGAACGCCTTGATCGTCTCGGTCCGGCCAAGCGCGTCGCCCAGATCGCCTCCGTCTTCGGAAGGCAATTCAATTATGAAGGTATTTTCAACGTATTTCCAGGTAAAGGCCAAACGCTGAAACACGCGTTGTGGGCACTGGAGAGCGCCGGGATCGTGTATCGCATCGAGGGACCTCAAGGCGCCATCTTCACGTTCAAGCACGCGATGATACAAGAAGCGGCCTATTCCTCGTTGCTCAAGGAGGAAAGGCGCGAGCTCCATGCGCGCGTTGCATCGTGGCTGCTTCAGGAGGCCGCAATCGGAGAGAGCAGCCAGCCCGCCGTGCTCGGCTATCACTACGCGCGCGCAGGTAACGTTCCGGAAGCCATCGAGGCCTGGCTTCAGGCGGGCAAATCTGCGCTCCGCCGCTCGGCCACCAAGGAGGCCGTGGCCCATCTTCGCGAAGGCCTCTCGCTGATACCCAAGATGCCTGCCTCACCACGGCGCTTCGAAGCTGAAATCGCACTGCAATCCAACTTGGCGATGGCGTACACCGCCAACGCGGGGTGGTCCGATCCGAACGTCTATGGCCCCTACAGTCGCGCACTCAAGCTTTGCGCGAACCACGGCACCATTCGTGAGAAGGCGACCGTGCTTTGGGGAAGTACGATCGCCAAGCTCGTCAATTGCGAGCTCAACAAGGGCCTCGAACACGCCGAAGATTTCGTTCGCCGGGCAGAGGAGTGGCGCGACGACGAGGCTGCTCTCATGGCGTATGCCGCTGCCGTGATCGCCAATTTCTTTCTCGGCCGCCTTGAGCAGGCGAGCGAGCTCGCGGCTTTGATCAGCGCCCGCTACAATCCTCGTGAGCACGGCAAGCTGGTCCAGATTTATCAGCATGATCCATTGATTGTATCGCTCGTCTATTCCGGACACATCGAATGGTTACTGGGTCGGCCAGGCCGGGCCAGAGAATGCTGTGAGACGGCACGGCAGCTCGCGAATGAGATCGGCCATCCGTTCATGCTGGCATTTGCCTCCATTCTGGGCGTTTCCGATCACTGGTATGAAGGCGACCTTGCGGCCAACCTGGCCAGTGTCGAGCGCGGCATGAAGGTCGCTGATGAGTATGGCTATCCAATGTACCGGGTCATCGGTCCGTTGTGGGCGACCGCCGCGTTGGCGGAACGTGGTCCTGCGCCGAAAGTGCTCGAACTACTATGCGGCTTGCTCGGCAAGCTACCCGCCCGGTGCATTCAGCTTCCGCTCTATCGAATCCTGCTCGCCACGGAATTCGGACGGGTCGGGCAGATAGAAAGGGCTCGAAGCTTCGCCGCTTCGGCCGAATCCCTGATGAAGCAAACCGGCGAGCGCTGGGCTGCTCCCGAGATTTATCGGATCTACGGCTCCCTGCTATGTCGCGAACCGCTGCGAGACGACCGGGCAGCCATGCGCCTGTTCAAACGTTCGCTTGCCTCTGCCAGGAAGCTCGGGGCGGTCGGTTGGGAATTGCGTACGGCGATCAGCATCGCGCACCTCGTCACGGCCGGCGAGAGCGCATCCGGACGCGTCGAGGCACGAGATCTGTTGATATCGACCAGGGCGAAATTTGCGTCCGCGGAAACTTCCCGCGACCTACGTGAGGCTGATGATCTGGCAAGAGCGTTGGCCTAGTAAGTCAACGCAGATCGGATATGTCCGTTCGATTTCTCTCATTCGGCCGGCGTCAGCTTGCTGCTCCCGTCGATCGCCGGCTTCTTCTTGCCGAACAGCCAGGTTTGCAGCCGGTCGAGGTAGATGTAGACCACCGGCGTCGTATACAGCGTGAGAAGCTGCGACACGGCCAATCCTCCGACGATGGCGTAGCCCAGCGGCTGACGTATCTCGGAGCCCGCGCCGGTGCCGAGCATCATGGGAACGCCAGCAAGCATGGCCGCCATCGTGGTCATGAGGATCGGCCGGAAACGCATGACGCAGGCGCGATAAATGGCGTCTTCCGCCGACAATCGCTCCTGCTGGCCGACATGCAGGGCGAAATCGACCAGCATGATGCCGTTCTTCTTGACGATACCGATCAGCAGGATGATGCCGACGATCGCGATCACGCTGAGATCAAGGTGAACTGCCATCAACAACAACAGTGCCCCGAGCCCAGCCGACGGCAGCGTCGAGATGATGGTGATGGGGTGGATCAGGCTCTCATACAAGACGCCGAGGATGAGATAGATCACGAACAGCGCCGCCACGATCAGGATCGGCGTTGTCGACAACGAATCGCCGAACGCCTGCGCGTTGCCCTGGAAGCTGGTCTGCAGCGAAAGCGGCTTGCCGAGCTGCTTCTCGATGTTCTGGATGGTGCTGGTCGCCTGGCCGATCGCCGTGCCCGGCAAAAGGTTGAAGGAGATCGTCACCGACGGAAACTGTCCCTGGTGGTTGACCACGAGCGGGGCGACCTTGACGACGCTGTCGACCAGCGTCGATAGCGGCACTTCCTGGCCGGTTGAGGATTTGACATAGATTCCGGTCAATGCCTCGGGCGAGTACTGGAATTTCGGATTGACCTCCATGATCACGTGGTACTGGTTCAAGGTGGTGTACATTGTCGAAACGATGCGCTGGCCAAAGGCGTCATCGAGCGTGTTGTCGATGGTGAACGGCAGGATGCCGTAGCTCGAAGCCACCTCGCGCTTGATCGAGATGTCGAGCAGGGGACCGGAATTGAGCTGGTCGGTCGCGACGTCGGTGATGCCGGGGACCTTTTTGATCCTGTCGAGGAACAGCGCGGCCCAGTGGTTCAGCTCGCCGGGATCGGCGTCGCCCAGCGTGTACTGATACTGGGTTTTCGAGACGCGGCCGCCGATGGTGATGTCCTGCGCGGCCTGCATATAGAGCGTGATGCCCTGGATCTTGGCCAGGTTGGTCCGCAGGCGGGCAAGCACCGTTTCCATGCTGTCGCGTTGCTTGTAGGGCTTGAGCGCAATATAGATGCGGCCATTGTTGACCGTGGTGTTGCCGCCGCCTGCGCCGATCGCCGAGCCGATGGATGCGACGGCCGGATCCCGCATGATGGCATTGAGCAGCGCCTGCTGGCGCTCGGTCATCGCAGAATAGGAAATATCCTGCGCCGCTTCGGACAGGCCGATGATCAGCCCGGTGTCCTGCTGCGGAAAGAAGCCTTTGGGAATGACGATGTAGAGATAGCCGGTCAGCCCGATGGTGACAAACATCGTCAACAGGGTGATGAAACGGTGACGAAGCACGATCTTGAGCCCGGCCTCGTAGACTCCCAGTAGTGAATCGAAGCCACTTTCGAGGATGCGGAACAGCCGCCCGTGCGTCCTGTTTTCGGGCTTGAGCAGTCGCGCGCACATCATCGGCGTCAAGGTCAGCGAGATCAGGAGCGACAGCACCAGGGCTACGCTGACGGTAACGGCAAATTCGCGGAACAGCAGCCCGACATATCCGCCCATCAGGAACAGTGGAATGAACACGGCGATCAGCGACAGCGTGATCGACATGATGGTGAATCCGATTTCGCCGGCGCCTTTCAGGGCCGCTTCGAATGGCGTCGCGCCTCCCTCCATGTGCCGCACGATGTTCTCGATCACGACGACGGCATCGTCGACCACGAAGCCCACGGCGATCGACAGGGCCATCAGCGACAGGTTGTCGAGGCTGTAACCCAATTCGTAGAGGACAGCCAAGGTGCCGATCAGCGACAATGGAACAGTGACTGCCGGGATAACGGTCGCCCAGAAATTCCTCAGGAAGATGAAGATCACCATCACGACAAGCGCAACCGTCAGGATCAGCGTGAACTGAACATCGTGGATAGATGCGCGAACCGTATCGGTGCGATCGGAAATGACATTCACCTTGATGGCAGGCGGGATCGAAGCCTGCAGCACCGGCATTTCTGCCTTGATCCGCTCCACGGTGTCGATGACGTTTGCACCCGGCTGACGCTGGATCGCCATGATGACCGCGCGCCGGTTGTTGTACCAGCCGGCGATCAGGTCGTTTTCCGGCGCGCTGACCGCGCGGCCGACGTCGCGGATGCGAACCGGCGAGCCGTTTCGGTAGGCGATCACGAGATTGGCGTAGTCCTCTGCCTTCAGGAGCTGATCGTTGGTGTTCAGCGTAAAGGTCTGGCGCGGGCTGTTGAGCGTGCCCTTCGGCAGATCGACGTTGGCCTGACCGAGCGCCGTGCGGACGTCCTCGAGATTGATGCCGCGCGCGGCAAGCGCCTGCGGATCGAGTTGCACCCGCACGGCGGGCTTTTGCTGGCCGCCGAGGCCGACGAGGCCGACGCCCGGTATCTGCGAAATCTTCTGCAGCAGAATGTTTTCCGCGTAGGCGTCCACCGTGGTCAGCGGCAGGCTGTCCGAGGTCAGACCGAGCACCAGGATCGGCGTATCGGCCGGATTGACCTTGCGGATCGTCGGCGGATAGGGAATGCCGGGCGGCAGAAACGGACTGGCGGCATTGATCGCCGACAGCGTATCGCTGACCGTTCCGTCGATCTGGCGGTTCAGATCGAACTGCAGCGTGATCTGGGTGTAGCCAAGTGCGCTTGCCGACGTCATCTGGGTGAGACCCGGAATCTGGCCGAACTGGAGCTCGAGCGGCGTCGCCACCGATGCCGCCATGGTCTGTGGATCGGCGCCCGGCAGCTGCGCGGTGACCTGAAGTGTCGGATAGTTGACGTTCGGCAGCGCTGCGATCGGCAGTAGCGGGTAGGCGATCAGGCCGCCGACCAGAAGGCCGACCATCAGGAGCGCGGTCGCGATCGGTCGCTGAATGAAGGGTGCGGATATGTTCATGGGATTGTCGCCTGTTGTGCTTGTTGTGCCGCCGCTTCGTCAGCCGCTTCGCCGTGCAGGATCGTGACATGCGTTTCCGGCTGCAGCCGGTATTGTCCGTCGACGACGACCTGCTCGCCGGGCTTCAGGCCGGAATCGATCAGCGCCTCGCCGTCGGTGATCTGTGCGACCTTGATGGGGCGCATCGCTACTGTGCTGTCGGGCTTGATGACATAGGCATAGGCGCCGTTCGGTCCCTGCTGCACGACCGAAGCGGGGACGGTCAGCCCGTTATGTCGGGTCGTGACAAGCAGCCGCGCGTTCACCAATTCACCCGGCCACAGCTCGCGAGATTTGTTGGGGAAGGTTGCCTTGAGCTGGATCGAGCCGGTCGTCTGCAGGATCTCGTTGTTGACCAGCGCGAGCTCGCCCCGGCCCAGTTGGAGGGTGTCATCCTGGTTATAGGCAAGGACCGGAAGCGGCGTCTTGGTCGCCTGCTGTTGCCTTAGGATCTGCGGCAGCACGCCTTCCGGCAGCGTGAAGATCAGCGAGATGGGATCGAGCTGGGTCACGACGACGAGTCCGTTGGCCGTGGTCGGGCTGATGATGTTGCCGACGTCGATCTGGCGAATGCCGACCACGCCGTCGATCGGCGAGGTCAGCCGCGTGTAGCTGAGCTGCACCTTGGCCGCCTCGATCAGCGCCTGGTCGGTCTTGATCGCGGCCTCAAGCTGGCCGACCTGCGCCTTCTGGGTTTCGATCAGTTGCGGCGTGGCCCAGCCCTTGTCGCCAAGCTGGTTGTAACGCGCGAGATTGGCGCGGGCATTGGTGAGTTGGGCCTGGTCGCGCTCCAGATTTCCCTCGAACTGGTCGATCTGGGCCTGGTACGGACGAGGATCGATTTGCGCGAGCAGGTCGCCGGCATGGACGGTCTGGCCTTCGGTGAAATTGATGCTGATGAGCTGGCCCTGGATCTGGGCCCGCACGACATCGGTGTTGTACGCAATCACGGTGCCGACGCCGTTCTGGTAAATCGGCACGTCACGCTGCGCGACCACGCCGGCGACGACCGGAACCGGAGGTGGCGGCGCGGCCGCGACAGCGGCTCTGAACGCATCGGCCTGTGTGAAGTAGAGGAGGCCGCCGGCGGCGACGGCACCGAACACGACTGCAGGTATTGCGAATTTCTTTTTCATGGCTGCTTCTCGCGCGTGGGTTTCCGCTCAACGGAACATCGTGGCGGCGGTTGATAGGCCTGGTATCGTGTTCGGCGTTCCTGTGATGTTCGGTATCCCTGTGATGGGGTCGGTGGGCGCGGCGACGGCCGTCGTGTTCGGTGCCGGCAGCGTGACGGCGGGCACCGTCGGGATCGTCGGCGCGATGGTGCTGACGGTGGGGCCGACGGTGATGGTTGGCACCATCGCGGCGGAGCTGATCCCGAGATTGCCGAGCTCGGTCGAGCCCATCGGAATGCCGGTGCGCGGCACGCCGCCTGGCGTCTTGGGAGATGTCGGCGTCGATGACGCAGCAAGATTGCCCGAGCCGGCACCGCACATGCTTTGGGCACCCGACGTGTCGATCAGGGCCGATGTCGGCGGAATGCCCGACGACGACATCGCTGGTGTCGTCGTCATCCCCGGCATCGTCGACATCGTGCTCTGCGGTGTGACGCTCCCGACATCAACGCCGCCGCCGTCAAAGGTGGTCGCCGATCCGAACATCGTTGACGGTGCCGTACCGATCGTCGAGCACACGGTGCTGCCGATGGTCGACGAGTTCGGCGCCGGACTTACGCCGGGGGAAGCGATTTCCGTTGCGCCTAAGGGGATGCCGGTGCCACCGACCGGCGCACTTGGCACCATGCCGAGCGGCGACGTGGCCGAGAGCGAAGGTGTCGGCATCACCGCGGCCTGCTGCGCAAAGGCCGGGCCGCACAGCAAGGCAGAGGCTGCCGTGATCATCAGGAAACGTTTCATGTTGCTCTCCAGCACCGTTCGACCGGCACGACAACGCGTGGCGCGAAGTCCACGCGATATCATTCGGGCTATTGGGGGATCCGTCCGGAGGACGTTTAAAGAAAACAGCAAAACGTCCTCCGAACCGACAGCCTGCGCGCAGGGTCCCGCGCTGCGGGTTCAGCTGCAGCTCAGCGGCAAGGGGCTGTAAGGGTGCAGGTAGTACCAGTCGTAGCAATCGGGATAACCGTAGTACCCGTAGCCGTATCCCGGCCCGTACCTGTCGAAGCGATGCACGGCGTGCTGGTGGAGTCCGAAACCGTGCGTACCGATGTGGCCGCCGCCGATGTGGTCACCGCCGAGGCCTCCCACATGTTCGCCGACGCCTATGCCGCCGATATGCGCGCCGCCGCCAAAGCTTCCGATGTGGCCTCCGCCGCCAAAGCCGCCCATGTGGCCACCGCCACCGAAGCCACCGCCCATATGGCCGCCGCCACCAAAACCTCCGCCGTGGCCACCACCGCCACCGCCACCGCGGGCCTCGGCCGCGCCCACCACCAGACTCGAAGCGAGAAGAGCCGTTGCCAGTATCGTGATCATTCGTTTCATCGTGACACTCCTTTTCAGTCAGATTGCTCGGCGCCGTGGCGCGCGAACTTTAACGGGACGCGCGAACGAAACGTCGGATGAGTGACAGGTAGGTGCGATGCACAAGGCATCCATTAAATTCGGCGTTAGTCGCATTCACGAACTGGGACAGCGTACGCAGGCGAAGGCGGATGCTCCGGAGCGCGGCAAAGAAAGCGGGCTGGTGGGGAAATCCCGCCAGCCCGGCATATGTCGTTGTTACATGCAACGCGAGCGGATCAGTAACCGGTGTTCGGTTCGCAAGGCGCCGCGTTGGTCCACGGTGCCGTGGCATAGGCGCCGACGCGCGGAGCGCGAACGCAGCTATCGCCTTCGTCGCGATGCATCGTCGACATTACGCGGCCATTGGCATCGGTTACGACATGCCGCGTGTTGGCGGCCAGTACCGGAGTGGCGAAGGTGGCTGCGGTGAGCAACACAGCCGATAGAAGTTTGACTTTGTGCATGGGTGTTCTCCATAGGTGGGGAAGCCAGGCCGGCTTCTTCCTGTGACGTGCGGCTGGCCTGCCGTCGTCCAAAGCGAATATCGCTTCGCGCGCTCTCAACTCGGCGTGAAGGTGACGTGGGCCTCGATTCCTGCTCGAATTCGCGCCGGCTGGATCGGGCAGTGCAGGCCTGCCGATTTATTAAATTGCTATTTATTGGCGCTACAGGCCGCCGACGGCTAACTGTTTCGGGCGGGCCCGCCGTGCTCGTACCGAGGCGGCGGAATGGCCGCCTGGCTGATGGCGCGTGCGGGGTCCGGAAGGGCTCGCGACGCTGTCTGGCTCCCCCGAACCGTGAGACTCGTGCGCACCGCCATGGCTTTATCGGCTGCCCAGCGTATCATTGCCACTTGGCGAAACGGTATCTTGATGGCAATCGGACGGATCAGATGACGAAGGTTCTCCTGATAGAAGATGACGGCGAGACGGCGGGGGAAATCACGGCCGAACTGGCCGATCGTGGCTTCGAGGTGGAATGGTCGCCCGACGGGCTCGATGGCCTTGCCAAGGCGCGCGACCTGCGGCCGGACGCCATGATCGTCGACCGCCTGCTGCCGGGAATGGATGGCCTCACCGTCATCGAGTCCTTGCGGAAAGATCAGGTGCGCACGCCGGTGCTGGTGCTGAGCGCGCTTGGCGCCGTCGATGACCGCGTGCGCGGATTGCGGATGGGAGGCGACGACTATCTCACCAAGCCGTTTGCGATCGTCGAGCTCGTCGCCCGAATAGAAGCGTTGCTCCGCCGCCCGTCGGAAACGCGGGAAACCATCCTGCGGGTGGGTCAACTGGAGCTCGACCTGATCGAACGCACAGTCAAACGCGGCGAGCGCAAAATCGACCTCCTGCCGCGCGAGTTTCGCCTGCTCGAATACATGATGCGGCGGAGCGACCAGCTCTTGACGCGCGCGATGCTGCTCGAAGAGGTCTGGAATTACAAGTTCGTTCCGGCCACCAACCTGGTTGACGTGCATATGGGCCGCGTTCGGCACAAGGTCGACGGCCCGGGCGACGCCCCGATGATTCAAAATGTCCGCGGCGCCGGGTTCATTCTTCGTGCCGTGCCCTGACTTTTTTTGGCGACCTCGCCGGGCGCTCGCGCCGTCGGGCCGGCAAGGCAACCGGACGGCAGGATCGGGAAGCTTCAGTTGCAGTTCTTTCGCTCGAAGACGTTTCACTGGACCACGGTGCTGGCAGGCCTGTTCGCGATCTTCGTCACGGTTTTGTTCGGGTTCATCTACGTGAGGATCGACGATTACCTGATCGCGCGGTCCGATCGCATGATCACGACCCAGATCGGCTTCTTTGCCGGATTACCGCGCGAGCGTCTGCTCGGTGCGCTCAGTGACCACCTCGGGCAGGATTCCCGCGGCGTCCAGTTCGCCGGCGTGTTCGACCCGAAGGGGAATCGGCTGGCCGGCAACGTCGCAGCCCTGCCGGACGGGCTCGACATCGGGGCACCGGCGCGGAGCATGCCGCTCGTGCGCCTTGATGACAAGCAAGCCGGTGCGACTTCCGTCAGAACCGTCGCGCGGCGCCTCGAGAACGGCGACATATTGGTGGTCGGGCGAAATGTCGACGAAACGGCGGAAGTCTTCAGGGTTGTCGGAGCGGCGCTCGCGCTTGGCCTGTTGCCTGCGTTCTGTCTCTGGTTGCTGGCCGGCGCCTGGTTGAGTGCGCGCGCCCACAGGCGGGTCGAGGAGGTCAACCTGCGGGTCCAGCGCATCATCGCCGGAGATCTGCGCGAGCGGCTGCCGCATCGGAATGTCGATGAACCGTTCTCGCGGCTCGCTGCTATCGTCAACGGCATGCTCGATGAGCTGGAGACCACGATCAACGCGCTAGCCGGCGTCGGCAACGATATCGCCCACGATCTGCGAACGCCGCTGACGCGCGCGCGCCTGACGCTCGAGCGCGGCCGCACCAATGCGACGACCCTGGAGCAGCTCCAGGAGGTTGTCGACAAGGCCATTGCCGGCATCGACCAGTCGCTGTCGATCGTCACGGCGCTGTTGCGGCTTGCCGAGATCGAGAACAGCCGCCGGTCGTCGGCGTTCGGCGACGTTGCGCTCTGCGACATGCTGCGCGAGGTCTGCGACATGTACGAGCCGATCGCCGAAGACAAGCAGATCGCGCTGAGCGTGAACATAGCCGACAAGTTTTCCGTGCGCGGCGATCGCGACCTGCTGCTGGAGGCAGTGGCCAATCTCGTCGACAATGCCATCAAATTCACGCCCCCGAGCGGCAGGGTCGAGCTCGCGCTGCTGCGCGGTGAGGGCGAAACCATCCTGCGCGTGACCGATACGGGTCCGGGGATCAGCGCGCACGAACATGACGCTGTGTTGCGCCGGTTCTATCGCTCGGACAAGATTCGCAACACGCCGGGTGTCGGACTCGGATTGAACCTGGTTTCGGCAATCGTGAAGCTGCACGGCTTTCGCTTGATCATCCACGCCGGCCCGGGAGGCCGGGTGGAGATCGTTTGCCCCGATGAGCAAGGTGGCCGGACATAGGTCGCTATCCGCCGACGTCACCCGTGCCGGCGGTCATCATGCTCGGCGCGGGATGCGTGGTGTACACGCCGATGCTGCCAGACGCTGGGGCCGGCCATGCCGCTTTCCCTTTCGTTATAGGCCTGCATCACCGAGGGCGGCAGCCCTTCCATCCTGTAAGCCGGCGTGGGCGCACCGCCATTCAGGACGTCCAGATTCGGATAGAAAAATGCAAAATTACCCGGCTCCTGGATGGCTTCTTGCGCGAAGGCAGGCGCTGCGGCCATCATCGTCAGCAGTCCTGCGACAGCGATTGTCTTGATCGAGGTCATTGTCTTTCTCCATATCTTCGACGCGCAATTCGCCGGACGCGTAAGTGCGATCGCACGCCACAACGGGCGCGTGTTCTTCCGAATGCGAACTGCTCGCTTGAGGCTGCATCCAGGCAGCGGATGCATGACGGAGATGTAGGGCGGGCGCGATCTCGTCCCACTAAATTGGCTTTTACAGATCTCAACTGGTCTTGAGCCGTCTTTCAAAGCGTTTGCAGGGGAGGCGGTCGCTTGGAATTCGCACCAGCGCGCCGAAGCTCACCGCTCGACGTTTCGCGATCTTGCCTCGAACGAGATCATGATTTTGAAATCGAGACAAAGCGGCACGGACGCTAACAGCGAATTTAGATTCCTCAATTCCTATTTAATGGCTGCATCGCGGCGTCTTTCCTAGGGTCTCTCTGCCGGACCCGATGGATTGGAGCCACCCATGAACGCCCACAGCACGACCATACTGTCAGACAGGCGCGAGATGCTGACTGGTGACAGATCGCGAGATATCGTCGACGAATATGCCACGCTCATCAAGCGATACGATCTGCTCGAACCGACGCGCGAGCAGCAGCTTGCCCGGCGTTGGCAGCAGCATCGAGACCGAACCGCTACCGATGCGCTCGTCACCAGCCATCTCCGGCTCGCGGCCAAGGTCGCGCGCCGCTACCAGCGATACGACCTGCCGCTTGCCGATCTGATTGGCGAGGCCAATCTCGGCCTTGTCATCGCAGCCTCGCATTTCGAGCCGGGCCGTGGTGCCAGGTTCTCCACCTACGCATTGTGGTGGATCAAGGCCGCGATCCACGATTACATTCTGCGGTCGCGCTCGCTGGTCAAGATCGGGACGACGGCCGCGCAGCGGAAGCTGTTCTTCGGCCTCAGGCGCGCCATGCGCAAGTTCGGAGGCGACAGGACGGGCCTTACGCCGGAGGTGGCCGAGGCCGTCGCGCGGGAACTCGCGGTCCCCGTTCGCGAAGTCATCGAGATGAGCAGCCGTCTGACGGGCGACCTTTCCCTGAATGCTTCCGTCGATGATGACGGGCCTACCGAATGGGAAGCGAGGCTGGTCGACCCTTCGCCGAACGCCGAGGCGATGATCGCCGAACAGGATGAAGGCGGGCAACGGACGAAAGCGCTCCATTCGGCCCTTGATGTGCTGACCCCGCGGGAGCGCCGCGTGTTCGAGGCCCGGCGGCTACGCGAGGATCCGCCGAGCCTGGAGGAGCTCGGGCGTGAACTGTCGATTTCCGGGGAGCGCGTGCGGCAGATCGAAGCTTTGGCCTTCGAAAAGGTCAGGCGTGCGGCGACAAGGCGTTTAAAGCGTGCCACCCTGGCGGCTTGAGGGGACGCATGAGCATCACACGCTGCATGCACTATCCCCGGCTGAGCACGAACTCGTTCACAAGAACCAGGACACGACCAGGCCTGCACTTGCCGAGAAGATCGCCGCCACTGTCGCCCAACCCAGCAGATTCATCCAGGCGCTATTGGTTTTGTCGCCCATGACCGCGCGGCTGGTCGTCATCAGCATGATCAACAGCAGCAGTGGCGGCGTCGAAAAGCCTTGCACGATGCCGGAATAAACAAGTGCCTTCATTGGATTGAAGCCGAGGAAATTCATGACGACCGCGACCACCGTAAAGGAAACGATCAGTGCATAGAATTTCCCTGCCTCTTTCGGCTTGGCGTGAAGGCTGCTCTTCCACCCCAACACCTGGCAGAGATCATACGCGGCGCCGGTCGTCATGATGGGTACCGCAAGAAACCCGACAGCGATGATTCCAACAGTGAAAAGCAGCCCCGCTGCGTCTCCTGCCAGGGGGCGCAACGCTTCGGCCGCCTGGGCGGCCGTCTCGATATTTTTTTCTCCCGCTTTGTGAAGCGTTGCGCCCGTCGAGAGAATGATGAAGTACATGATCAGGTTGGAGAACAGCATTCCGACCACGATATCGATGCGGGATTGGCGCAGCTCGTCGGATGAAGCGCCCTCGCGCTGCTTCAGCTTCGTGCGCCCTTGAGCGATTTCTTCTTCGACCTCGACGTTGGATTGCCAGGTGTAGAGGTAAGCGGAAAGCGTGGTGCCGATAATCGCAACCAGAATGGACAGGTACTCGCGTGAAAATTCGATCGTGGGAACGAAGGTGCCGCGCAACACTTCCTGGAGATCGGGCTTGGCGAGAATGGCCGACCCGACATATGCAAATAACACGAGAGCCAGCCACCGGAAGATGTTGCGAATGAGCTGGTAGGAACCCCAGATCTGCACGGCGAGAATGGTCGCGGCCACTCCAATGACGATCCAGGGGATGGGCAGCGGTATCAACAGATTCAGCGCGGCGGCCATGCCGCCGAGGTCTGCGGCGGCCTCGATGGTGTTGCCGATCAGCACGGCGATCAAGGCGGGCCATAGGATCCAGCCGGGGTAGTGTTCCCTGATGACGTGGAAGAGACCGCGTCCCGTCACCTGCCCAAGTTTGGAGGACAGATACACGACAGCGAACATCATCGGAAAGGTGACGGGTGCGGTCCAAAGCAGCGCGGGGCCGAATTGAGCGCCCGCGCTTGCGTAAGTGCCGATGGCCGAGCAATCGTCATCGGCGGCTCCGGTGACGACGCCGAGGCCTATCGCGCGCATGAAGCCGCGGCGCTTGCCATCTTTCCGAGGTTGGTGAGGCGCCCTCGCCGCGGTCTCAGGCACAGCCGTCAATATCCCTTCGCAGCCACCCACTTGTTCAATAGTGGTTGCGATGGTTGGTTCCTAAGCGCGGCTGCGGTCAGCGCACGGCGCGCTCGACGGCGATCGCGGTCGCTTCACCGCCGCCGATACAGAGCGCAGCGACACCGCGCTTTAAGTTCCGCGCTTCCAGCGCATGCAGCAGCGTCACGATCAATCGCGCGCCGGTGGCGCCGATCGGGTGGCCGAGCGCGCAGGCGCCGCCATTGACGTTCAGTTTTTCTCCGGGAATGCCGAGATCCTTCTGCGCCGCCATCGCCACCACCGCGAACGCTTCGTTGATCTCGAACAGGTCGACGTCGGAGACAGTCCATCCGACCTTGTCGAGCAGCTTGCGGATTGCCGGGATCGGTGCGGTGGTGAACCATTGCGGCTCCTGGCTGTGGGTGGCATGGCCCTTGATCTCGGCGAGCACCGGCAGCCCGTCGCGATCGGCGAGCGAGCGCTTGGCCAGAATCAGCGCGGCAGCGCCATCGGCATTCGCGGACGAGGCGGCCGGCGTGATGGTGCCGCTAGCGCGGAATGCGGGCTTCAATCCGGGAATCTTGGCCGGATCCACCTTGAGCGGATGCTCGTCATTGGCGATGACGCGCGGACCCGCCTTCTCGGACAATGTGATCGGCGCGATCTCGGCCCTGAACCCGCCGCCCTCGACCGCTTTGCGGGCGCGCGTCAAGGTCTCCATCGCGTAAGCGTCCTGATCCTTGCGGGTGAACTGATAGGCTTCCGCGGTGGCCTCGCCAAAGTCGCCCATCGAGCGGCCGGTCTCGTAAGCATCTTCCAGCCCATCCATCATCATGTGATCGATGATCCGGTCATGCCCGGCGCGATAGCCGCCGCGCGCCTTGGCCAGCAAATAGGGCGCGTTCGACATGCTCTCCATGCCGCCGGAAAGCACGATCGAAGCTGAACCGGCATTGATGATGTCGTGCGCCAGCATCGTTGCCTTCATGCCGGAGCCGCACACCTTGTTGACCGTGGTGGCGCCGGTGGCGTCAGGCAGTCCGGCGCCGCGCGCAGCCTGGCGCGCCGGCGCCTGGCCCTGTCCGGCCGGCAGCACGTTGCCCATGAACACCTCCTCGATCCGCTCCGGCGCGAGCTTCGCCCGTTCCAGCGCCGCGCCGATCACGTGAGCGCCGAGCTTGTGCGCGCTGAAGGGCGACAACTCGCCCATGAACCGGCCAAGCGGCGTGCGGGCGGCGGAAAGGATGACGACGGGATCGGGGCTCGCGGCCATTGGGGTACTCCTGTTCGATCGCTGTTATATGACGATAATCATATACTACGACATTGCAATGGGATACCGCCGCTTTCCGCAACGAGGCGCTGGCTGACAGATCGCCGGAGGAATTGCCGCGAGTTCCGGCAGGAGCAATGACAGGGAACCGATGAATAGGGAACCGATGATAGGGAACGAGGGGAGGGCGAAGGTCTCGCCAGCACCTATCTTTCGTGCCCTATATCGTAAGGATTATCACCAATGATCCGTTAACTGCTCCAACGGGCTCATTGTGGCAGCGACCGGGTCCTGTTTCATTTCCGTGTGGGACGATGCAACCATTCCGAAAACTGAACTTCGATGAGCGCCCATGGCCCCACATCCGAAGTCAGCCCGGGCGCAGTTTCCCTTTTACTGGTGACTTCTTACGTGCGAATCGCAGAAGCGCCGATCCAGGATGGCCCAATGGCAACCGGTGCAATGCCGAAAATCCATCGCTAGTGAGATATGGATGACCTGACCGTCATGGGTGAATCCGGAGTAATCAGTTCGACGGGACCGTCCAAGCAGACGCGCGCCGCGGCGATCGCGACTTGGGTCCGGTTGCTCACGCCCAGTTTGCGCATGATTTCGCGGACATGGACTTTCACGGTCGTTTCGGTCATGCCGAGCTTACGACCGATCACCTTGTTGGGATCGCCTTGGCAGAGGCAAGCCAGCACCGCGTACTGCCGCTCGGTAAACTGCCGCGCGCCGTTTACGCCATGGTCGCGCTGCACGCTTACTGCCTTACCGTCGAAAAGGGACCCTTGCTGATCGTAAGGACCGTCATCCGGCCCGAGAGGGGGCGCCTGCGTCTGTTCTTCAAGCCCCGGAAGCGCTTGCTCCTGGGATATATTCGGTTGTCTGTATTCGACAGGCGCCGGCGGACTGAAGGTCCGGCTGGCCAGGATGGCGGCCGGCGGAAAGTAAGTGCCGCCATGGAGGACGAATGAAAGGGCGTGCAACGCAAGGTCGGGCGCCATGGAGTTGCTGAAGTAGCCCCGGGCTCCGCAACGGATCGCGGCGAGAACGGTGGCGGGATGCTCATCGTCGGAGATGATGGCGAGTGCCGCCTCCCGGCGAAGGGTATGCAACACCTGTATCTCGGTGAAGACCTCATGGGGAGAGGGGGCGCCGACGCTGTAAATCAGCATCTCGCATTCGGTGCGCTCGATAAGCCTTGTGTGCGCCTCATCAGGATCGAGCGAAATCAGCTCGACCTGTTCGTTGCTGGCCCAGGGACTTAAGAAGCTCTCCGCTCGAGCTCGTCGAAAGGCCATTGCGTCTACAACAAATACAGTCTTTTTGCGTGGGACTGACATAACGCGCCCCCGGATAATTATTACCGATGCTATCGATAGATTCTTTCGGAACCGCACTTGGTCGCTATGAATTAGTTCACTCTGCATCTTAATTGTTCAAAAAAACTTTACCCTCGTTAAAGGGGAATGCCAAGCAGGCCAAATGTGACCGGACGTCGTCAAAAATTGGTCATTAAAACGTGCCTTTTCATTCCTCATTGCAGAAAACGGCACCCGCAACCTTCCCTGATATATCTTTCGATATGTACGCCTGCCGTGACGAAGCAGGTACGATAGTATCGTTGCGGCCTTGCAAGGCGCGGAACCATACGATGTTTGTCAGCAAGCTGCCCCCAAAGCCGGATTTCGACCTGCTCGCTGCCGCGGCTCCCGCCTCAGCGGATCGCCGCACATTCGTTCTCGCCCTGATGGGAAACCTGATCTGTAGCTGGTCGAACAACGAAAGCCTTTTTATCTACGTGCTGATGATACTCTTGCGCACCGACGAGGCTTCCGCTGCCGTCGTGTTCGCGACATTGAACACGACCCGCGCCAGACTCGATCTAATCCAGCGGCTGGCCAAGATCAGGGTTACCGACAAGACTCTGTCGAAAAATCTGACGGCTCTCATCGAACGTTTCTCGGAATCCACCAAGGTTCGCAATGAGTTGAATCATTGCATGTTTATTTTCGATTCTTCCGGCGCCATCACCCACACGCAGTCGATGCGATTGATGGAAACAAAGGCGAGCCTCAGATTCGGAGAGATCAAGGCGCTGGACGAAAGCCGTCTGCAGGAGATGGTGCGGACTACTCACGAAATGACGAAGATCAATCGCGATATCTGGGATCTCCTGCCGCGCCTTGAAGCACATGTTCACGGCGTGAAGCCACAAAGCGTGCCGCGCGACGCGGCTTAAACGGTCCGGCGACGCCGGGTGGTCATGTCTCGTCCCGCCGCTGTTCACGCCAGTATCCATTCGTTCTGAGCGTCAATCGTGTCGATGGTTGATATCGCAAGATACAGCGGGCGATCGAATGCGTGCATGTTGTTGTCGATGATGTGGCGGCATTCTGACCGGGCTGGCATTCGCAATCACGCGGGTGTCGGCTGTCGGAATAAGCCGACATTAAAGAGCACCGCCGCGCTTCGAAGACCGCAGACTTAGAAGATCAGCGTTCTCCGTTCCGCCCGCGATGCTCCAAACCAACAGGAGCACGTCATGAACTTCATTCCAAGTTGGGATTGGCAGGACCAGGACCAGAAGCAGGACCAGAAGCAGGACCAGGACCAGAAGCAAGACCAGGACCAGGACCAGAGGCAGTTCCAACTTCAGGCCGCGCTACAGTCGCTGGAGTCCAAGAACGAGAACGAGAACGAGAACGACAACAAGAACGAGAACGAGAACAAGAACGAGAACGAGATCGACAACAAGGTCGATAACGAGCTCGACAACAAGGTCGACAACGAGGTCGATAATGAGCTCGACAACAAGGTCGACAACAACATCGAAAACAAGATCGAAAATACCGTCGAGAACAAGGTTGACGTCGATGTGGATATCGATGTCGATCTCGATCTGAAGGCCGACGGCCTGAGTAGCCCGGTCATCGATCTCAACCACTTCACGGCGACCGGTTCCGTGGTTATGCCCGACGTGGTGAACCAGAAGATGGACGACGGCAACCAGTTCAATATTGATCAGGTCAACAACCTGGTCGATAACGATACCAACGCTTCTTCTGCCACCTACACCGGTGGTAGCGGCGGATGGGGCTCTGGTTTCAGCATGGATGCCAAGATCGAGGGCGGCGAGTCCAAGATCGACATCGGCGGAGATGTTGGTGCGCGTGCAGATGTTGCTTCCAGCGCCGATGCAGCTCTCAACCAGTCTGCATTCGACCAGAACATCACGCAGGGTGCCAACATTCAGTTCAACAGCATCACCATTCAGGCTGCTGGTACCGAACTGACTGATTCCGATACGTTCTAGTTTCGCGTTCGACCCGCGCGGCGTTTGCCGCGCGGGTCATTTCTTCGCAAATCATTTCAGTTCAGTCGCCGCAGTTGCCGACAAGACGCTGTGGGGTCGCCGTGCGACCCTAACAGCTCGCGGCGACAGGGGAGGTTCCCATGGCGTCAGCTAGTTTCGTCGAAATCATTTCCCACTTCGCTGGATATATGCGGATCTTCGAGGACATCGCTCGCGATCGCATCCAGTACGATGAGACGCTCGCACCCGGTCCCTCCGACGACTACACGACGCTGCGACCGAACTACCACCATCGCTACGCGCCGGAGGATATGGACAGTGCGAGGGGGCCATCGCCGGAACTGATAGCCGACGATCCGATGGATGTGTTCCGCGGCCGTCCGCTCAAGCTGCCCAAAGGCCCGCAGGACCCCGATTTCGATTTCTTTCCGACGCCGCTCAAACCGAACATCCCGCTGCCGGCAGCGGGCGGCGGTGGTGGCGGAGGCGGTGGCGAGCTCAACATCAGGGTGACGTACGAGGACGGCGGCGCACAGATTCAGCTTACGGTTCGCCAGTACAACTTCATGCATGACGAGGACGTCAATCTACCGGCGGATTTCCTGGCTGCGGCCGAGCCCTTGATCATGAGCCTCAACAGCAATGCGATGGACACCATCAAGGAGTTGGTGGCCAATGCCAACGCCGAGGTTCCCACCGATTGGTGGATGCCGCAGAACGATGCCGGCGCGACGGATTTCCTGAAAGCTCATGACGCTGCATGGGCCGCCCGCGACGGTACGCCCGATGAGCATTCCGTGCCTGCCGGTTACTATGTCAACGGCGAGCTGCAGGAACCGCCAACGGAGCCGAGGCCGCCGATCGAGCTGAAGGAGTTGCCGGACACCGGCGACGGCATCGGCCAATGGGCGTCGATAGGCGACAACTACAGCATCAACGCGGCGCTGCTAGTCGATCTGGGCGAGAGCGCCCGCACCATGGTGGTGTTGGGGGATTACTTCAAGACCGACGCCATGTTCCAGACCAACACGACCATCGACAACGATCAGGTCAGCGTGTCGGGCGGGGAGGGTACGCCATCGGTGACCAGCGAAGGCAATGTCGCGACCAACATTGCCAATTTCGTGCAGAACCCCAGCATCTACGCTGACCTTCCGTCCTACTGGGCGGGGCCGAACTGGATCGTCGATGTGGTCGACGGCGACTACTATAGCGTCAATGTGGTGAGCCAAACCAACTATCTCTCCGACAACGATGTCGCATCGCAGGTCAGCAGCGAAGGGCACTACAACCTCGTCGGCGGCCACAATCAGCTCGGCAATCTGGCTCAGATTTTCGATGGTGAGATTCAATACGACCTGATCATCATCGAAGGCGCCTATCACGGCATGAACGTGATCTTCCAGAACAACATCCTGTTGAACAACGACAATATCGTGATGTCGGCCGACGGCACCGATCCGTCTCAGTCGGTGAATTCGGGCCACAACAAGCTGTTGAACGAGGGAGCTATCGAGAATTATGGCGGCGACAACTTCGACGCGCTGACCCCGGGGCTCCAGCTAATCCTGGATCTGCTGGCCTCCGGCGTGACATCGATTGATCCCGAGCTGGGCAGTGCCATCGCCGGCAATGGCGGCCCTCTGCGCGTGCTCTACGTCAAGGGGGACTACTACGACATCAATGCGGTTTGGCAGACCAACATCACCTCCGACATCAACGTCCTGTATCAACTGCAAAACGAGCCGTCGGCCGATCTGATGGCGCTTGATCCGGACGGGGGCGTAACGCAGTCGGCCAGCACCGGCGGCAATGAACTCGCCAACGACGCTGCGATTGTCGACGTCAATCCCGACGTCATTTACGTCGAGGGCGAGGTCTACACGGATTCCATTCTGGTACAGGCCAACCTGCTGCCGGTGGACCAGGATGATGCGGTCAATGGCGATACCGATACGCTGGTAACTGAACTCATCGCGTTCGTCGACGACGCCCAGGACCAGACAAACGCGACCCCGGCTGTCGCTACCAATTCGGTGCAGGCCGATCCGATGGCGAGCGTGCTGCATTAGCGACAAGCAAGATGTTTTGATTATTGGAAGTAACGGAGTTTCCAAATGTGGGGTTGGGATGATCGTCCAGGCGGGAGTTGGCGCTTGAGGGAGTATGACGAATCAACGCCGCACATGGCAAAGATAGTTCCGCTTCGCCCATGGTTTGATGAGCCCACTCCGCATCCCAAGGCTCCGCCGGTCGAATCTGCGCACGAGAAGGCACCTCCGGCCGAAGCCAGAGTCGCGGACCCGCCGGCTGTCGAGCCATCCCTGCGGGAGGAAGCCAAGACCCCGGCGCCGGGATCCACCGTCGTGATCGAGCAGCAGACTCCTGCGCCCCCGCTGCAGCGTGGCGGCGACAGGGACGGTGGCGGCTCCTCCGGCGGCGGTGGTGGCGGCGGCGGAGGTGGCGGCACGCCGCGGCTCCAAAAGCGTTCCGGTGACAATGAATTTCGCGACGTACTCGGCAAGGGTCTTGCGAGCGCCCGCCGCAACCTGGTTACCGTGGGGATATTCTCGATCGCGGTCAACCTGCTGGTGCTGGTGATTCCGATCTATCTGTTCAACGTGTCCGATCGCGTGATGACCAGCCGCAGCACGGACACGCTGGTGATGCTGACCATTATCGTGGTCATCGCGCTCGGGGCGCATGTGCTCATGGATATGATGCGCCGCGTCATCCTGATGCGGGTTGCGGTGGAGACCGAAGCCAAATTGGGCGGACCCGTGCTGAGCGCTGCCGCCAAATCCGCGCAGAGTGGATCCAGCCGCGAATTCCAGACGCTGGCCGACCTGCAGCACCTACGCGCGTTCATTACCGGCCCCGTGCTGCTGACGATGTTCGATACGCCGGTCGCGCCGGTCTATTTCGCCGTCGTGTTCCTGATCCATCCGCATCTCGGATTCATCGTATTGGGCGCAGGCGTCGCGCTGGTCATTGTGGCGCTGATAAACCAGCGGGTCACCGCGATCCCGTTCAACCAGGCCAACAACTACGGCGCCAGGGCCAACCTGCAGGCGGAATCGATGGCGCGCAACGCCCAGGTCATCAACGCCATGGGCATGATTCCCGAAGGCGTGCAGGTATGGGGCCGCGAAACCGTGGAGTCCCTGAAGGCACAGGTGATCGGACAGGACCTCAACATCCTGATGACGGGCGTGTCGAAATTCCTGCGACTGTGCACCCAGATCGCGATCCTCGGCTGGGGAGCATGGCTGGCGCTGGAGAGCGAGATCACCAGCGGCATGGTGATCGCGGCCTCGATCGTGGCGAGCCGGGCGCTGGCGCCGCTGGAAGGCACCATCGAAGGCTGGCGCAACTTCGTGCAGGCGCGTTCAGCCTATGCCCGCATCAAATCCCTGCTGCTGAACTCGCCGCTCAACCTGGAGCGGCTTCGGCTGCCGCGTCCGGCAGGATACCTCAGTGTCGAGCGCATTCTCTACGTGCCGCCGCCGAACAAGAAGGTGATCCTGAACGGAATCAGCTTTCAACTGAAGCCTGGGGAATCCCTTGCCATTGTCGGAGACTCCGGTACCGGCAAAACCATGCTGGCCCGCATGCTGGTCGGGTCCATCATGCCCACCGCCGGCAGCGTCAGGCTGGACATGATGGATCTGCGTAACTGGGATCCGCGCCAGTTCGGCGAGAGCGTCGGCTACCTGCCGCAGGATGTGCAACTGTTCCCCGCGTCCATCAAGGCCAACATCGGCCGGATGCGCGAAGACGCCCGCGACGAGGATGTGTTCGACGCAGCCGAGGCCGCCGACGTGCACGAACTGATCTCGAGCTTCGCCCAGGGCTACGAGACCATCGTCGGCATGGACGGCAGTCCGCTGTCGGGTGGCCAGCGGCAGCGCATCGGGCTGGCGCGCGCGTTCTACGGCAACCCGCGCCTGCTCGTGCTCGACGAACCGAATTCGAATCTGGACTCCAATGGTGAGCGGGCGCTCGCCAAGTCGCTGCTGCGCGCCAAGGAAAAGCAGATCACGGTAGTGACGATCACGCAGCGCGCGGCGCTGCTGATGAGCGTCGATAAAATCATGATCCTGCATCAGGGCGCGGTGCAGGCGTTCGGAAGCCGCGACGAGATCATTCCCATGATCACCGGGCGCAAGCCGAACAATATCCCCAACGGCGATCCCCCTCCTGCGTTGAATTCATAGGGACGTCAGCCGGTTTGACAGCAACGAGGTTACGCGATGGCCAGCAGGAAAATTGCGGACCGCTCCGCAGTATCACAAGGCACCTGGTACGATTCGCTGCCGCGATCGACCAAATTTCCGACGGTTGCCGGCGCGCTGATCATGGCCGTGGTGGTGATGGGGTTCGGCGTCTGGGGCAACACGGCGCCGATCGCCGGCGCGGTGGTTGCGTCGGGCGTGTTCGTCGTTACCGGACAGAACAAGATCATCCAGCATCTCGAGGGCGGCGTGATCCGCGAGATCTTCGTGCGCGAAGGCGACACCGTGGAGGCGGGACAATTCTTGCTCGAACTCGATGACACGGCGGCGCGCGCGGAGTTGCAGCGGCTGTTCCTGCGCCGCATCCGCCTGTCGGCCATGGATGCAAGGCTGCAGGCCGAGATGAGGGAGGAGTCGGATATCACGCTTCCGGCCGAGGTCGTGGCTTGGCTGGACAAGTCGCCCGATGTGAAGGAAATCGTGGACAGCCAGCAGATGACGTTTGCGGCGCGCCGCAACAACCTCAACAGCGACGTCAAAAGTATTCAGGAGAGCATCAACGCTCTGGAGGAGCGGATCCGGGGATCGCGGGTGCAACTGGACGCGGTCCGGCGCCAGATCGTCCTGCTCGACGAGGAAATAGTGACCAAGGACAAGCTGGTGCAGGCCGGGCTGGTGCGCAAGCCGGAGCTGATGGTGTTGCAGCGGTCGAAGGCCAATCTGGAAGGCGAGGTCGGCCGCATCATGGGCGATATCGGGGATGCCAAGGAACGCATTGCGCGCGCGCTCGAGCAGATCAATGGTGTGCGCAAGACCGCGATCAAGACCGCGGTCGAACAGATGCACGAGGTGCGGGGCGAACTGGCCGACGTCCGCGAGCGGATGCTCAGTGCCAAGGGCATACTCGATCGGGTTCGCGTCACGGCGCCGGTCAGCGGTGTCGTGGTGAAGCTCCGCTATCACACGCGGGGCGGGGTGGTCGAGGCCGGCAAGAACATCATGGAGCTGTTGCCGCTGAAGGACGAACTCATCATCGAGGCGCGATTGCGTCCGCAGGACATCGACAGCGTAAAGCACGGACAGGCCGCGATGGTACGGCTGACGGCGCTGAACCAGCGCATCACGCCGATGGTCTCCGGCGACGTCGTGTATCTGTCGGCCGATACCCTTGCGGACGAAAAGAAGTCCCAGCAGGTCGGGCCGACCGACATCTATCTCGTCCGCGTCAGGCTCAACAGCGAAGAGAGCCGGAATCTTCCGGGCTTCAGTCCGACGCCCGGCATGCCCGCAGAGGTCTACATCAAGACGGCGGAGCGCACGTTCTTCCAGTACCTCATGAGGCCCATCTACGACAGCTTTATGCGCGCATTCCGGGAGCGCTAGGCACACGACAGGAACTCAACACGCACTTTGGAAAGGCGTCCGCCGTGCATATCGACATCATCGAAGGCTTGCCGTCGCTGGCAAAACTCGAGGACAACTGGAATGCCGTCTACGACGCGGACGACGAAGCGCAGATATTCCTGTCATGGAAATGGCTGAGCGGCTGGCTGTCCTGCATCCCGGGACCATGGTTCATCCTGGCGGCGAAGGAGCGTGACGCCGCCGATCTGCCTTACGTCGCATTCTTTCCGTTGCGGCTGCAGACCAAAATCGAGAAATCCGACGTTATCAGCGACATGCGGATGGGAGGCAATTTCGCCGCCGACTACACCGGCTTGGTTTGCAGGCCCGAGATCGAGAACAAGGTCATTCCCGCCTTTGCCCGCACCATCAGGCAGATGAACTGGACGCGCTTCAACCTCGACAATCTGCGAATGTCGGAGCGGCGCGTGCGGTTGCTGCTGGCTTGTTTTCCGAAAGCCAGCTTTCGTTACACCGAGCTCAACAGGATCAACAAGGTCGACGGTATCGATAACAGTCTGTGCCCGTATGTCACGCTGCCGAAGAGCTGGGATGCCTATCTCGAATCGTTGAGCACCAATACCAGGCAGAAGATCCGGCGTCTCCTGAAGCAGGTCGACGCGACGGGTGAATATCGAGTAACCGTTGCCACGCCAGAGACATTCGCGCAGGCCCTCAAGACCCTGCTGGGATTTTGGGAGACAAAGTGGCGCCCTCGGAAGGGAGATCGAGTCAATAGTCTGGTTCAGTCGAACGGCGCCATGCTGACGCGCAGTTTTGAATCCGGCTTGGTCTACCTGCCGACGTTCTGGCACGGCGATCGGGCGGTCGCGGCGCTGGCCACGCTGGTGGATCCGCGCAAGCGCACCTTCTTGTTCTACATGACCGGACGCGACGAGACGTTCGATGGGCCGCCGCCGGGCGTGATCCTGCATGCCTTCAGCATTCGCCACGCGATCGAACTCGGCTATACCGAATACGATTTCCTGCGCGGAAACGAGCCGTACAAATATTCGTTCGGCTGCGCGGAGCGCAAGATCCTTGGCACCGTTTTGGAGACCAGGAACGGCAGGCATCTCGGCGCCGGGATCGACCGCAGGAGCATCCCTGACGTCCTGCAACAGGCGACTGAACTTCATCGGAAGGGGAAGGCTGCCGACGCCGAAACAGGCTACCGGCGGATTCTGGAGGTTCAGCCCAAACACGCCGACGCGCTGCACCGGCTCGGCCAGTTGCTGGCGGCGAAGGGCGATCTCGCCGCGGCGAAGCGGATGTTCCGCACCCTGACGGTGGTTCGCCCCGACGCTGCCAAGGCGTGGCAGTGCCTCGGACAGGTCTGCGAAAGCCTCGGTCAGCATGAGGAAGCGCTGCGCCAGCATCTCGAATTCATGCGGCTGCAGCCGGATTCGCCGGACGGGTTCGTCGCGGTTGCCAGATGCATGGTGAAGCTCGGGCGGATGGCGGAAATCAATGCAGCGCTATTGGCTGCGATCGAACCGGCGAGCGGGCCGTCAGTGAGAAAGTGGCGTGATTGGCGCAGTATCGCAGATAGGCAGGCTGCCCGCGAAAACTCCATCTCGGCATAGCGCAGAATTGTCTGAATTGTCCCGTTGGCAGGCCCACGGTGGGGAGGAGGACAGCATGCTCCTGATGACAGGAAAGGTCAGGCGCTGGCTGACGGCCGCGATGACCTCCGGGACGCCACCGTTCGTCAATCGCATGGTGCGCCGGTGGATTTCTCGCCATGCATTCGAGACCGAACGTATGTCATCTCCGGCGCATAGATGAACCGGCGAAGGCGCGTGGTCTGAGGATGCGATCCCCCAAGGAGCCACCCGATCACCGGACCCCGTTGCCTGAAGGGACACGCGGCAGGATGAGCGCACTTGGAGCGGCGCGATGCCCAAAGTTCGCCGGCCGGGAAGGGGTGATCATCGGCTCCGGCCGCTATCGCAGCACCGTTCGCATCATGTTCGACGGTTTCAAGTCCCCGACCTCACTGCACAGCACCTACATCGAACCTGTGGTTGAGGAAGAAAGTGTCTCCCGCTCGGGCCGGGACGCTATGCCCCCGGATCGGCGATAGGAGCAACCGTCGCTAACGCGCGCATCCGGTGATTCAACGACGCCGAAGTCGGAGGGAAGGCGGCAAGTTCCGCCTGGCTGGAACTGTCGCGCCTGCAGATCGTTGGATTGACGTCGGGCGAACAGTTGTTCGTGATCCCGAACCGGTTTTCTCAGTCTGTTGCCGAGGTGCCGTCTGCTGCAGAGCTCATCTATCCTCATTCCTGGCAAGACCGTCTGGAAAAGGTGCAAGGCAGGGCGGCTGGCAATCCTCAATGATGCGGCCGCCTATTTCGCCGCCTTGCGGGAAGCGCTGCTGCTCGCAACACAGCAGGTGTACATCATCGGCTGGGACATCCACAGCCAGACCCGGTTTGTCGGGCCCTCCGGGCACGCCGACGACGGCTATCCGCAAGAGCTCGGTGCGTTTCTGAAAGCGCTGCTGAAGGCCAAGCCCGATCTGCGGATCAACGTCCTGATCTGGAATTTCCCGCCCCTCTACGCCGCGGAGCGGGAGTGGAATTCGGTCGCCAAGTTCACCGCGCACGCGTCGGACCGGTTGCGCTTTTGTTTCGACTCCAGCCTTCCTTTGGGCTCAGCGCAGCATCAGAAGATCGTCGTCATTGACGGTGCGCTTGGCTTCGTCGGCGGTCTCGACCTGACGATCCGGCGCTGGGACACCAGCGCGCATGAGACGCATCATCCGCTTCGTACCGATCCCGACGGCAAACCCTATCCGCCGTTTCACGACGTGCAGTGCATGGTGGATGGCGAAGCTGCGGCCAGCCTGACGGAAATCGCAGAGAACAGGTGGCGCGTCGCCGGCTGCACGGTCGAGCGACCCGCAGCGATCAAGGGCGAGCGCTGGCCGGCCTCGGTCCCGGTGCAGTGCCGGGGAATGACGGTGGGCATCGCCCGGACCGAGATAGCCACCGCGCGCGGTGGCGGCGTGAACGAAGTCGCGCGGCTGTTCGCAGCGTCCATCAACGCGGCCGACCACTTCATCTATATCGAAAACCAGTTCACCAGCGCCACCGATATCGCGCGCCTCCTGGCGCAGCGGATGCTGGACGTGCCACAGCTTCGGGTCCTGATCGTCATGCCGAAGATGCATTCGTCGTGGTTCGAATCGCAGGCCATGCAGAGCGGGCGCGGCGGATTTATCGCCCGGTTCGTGTCGGCAGGCGTCATGGACCGGGTCCGCTTTGTCTATCCATCGACGCGGGATGCCGAGCTGGCGGCCGCGGTCATGGTGCACAGCAAGGTGATGATCGTCGACGATCGCATCCTGCGCGTGGGATCGGCCAACCTCAACAATCGCTCGATGGGGGCGGACACCGAATGCGATCTGGCCTTCGAGGCCACCTCCGATGCGCATTGTGAATATATCGCCTGGCTTCGCCGTAGTCTGATCGGGCATTTCTGCGGCGTCGATGAACGCGAAATCGAACACCACGAAGCCGACCTGTTTGGATTTCTCGACCGCCTGGCGGAGGACGACGGCCCGAAATCGTTGCAGCCGATTGATCCGGCCGCGTCGGTCGGCGGCGTGGCGATCATGGTGCAGCCCGTCGCCGATCCCAGGGAACCGCTTCACCTCGACCGCGCCGCCAATCGCATGTGGACGGCAAAAACCATTTTGGCCGTATCTGGCCTCGCGGCGGCGCTCGCCGGCCTGGCGCTGGCTTGGCAATACACGTTGTTGCGCGATTTCACCGATGTCGGCTTGGTCTCCTCGATCATCTCGCAGCCTGCGTGGTCGCAATTCGCGCCGCTGTTTGCGATTGCCGCCTTTGTTGTCGGCGGGCTGGTGGTCTTTCCGGTGCTGGTACTGATCGCCGCGACCTCTGCGGCGCTGGGGCCGTGGATGGGGTTCTTGAGCGCGAGTGCCGGCGTGCTGCTCAGCGCGCTCACGCTGTTCTCGATCGGCCGCGTGCTGGGCCAGGCGCGCCTGCAGCGGCTGCTCGGGCGCCGGGCCGCCCGGGTTCAGAGCCGCATCATCGGCAAGGGGGTCATGGCGGTCGCTATGATCCGGATGGTGCCGATCGCTCCGTTCTCGATCGTGAACGTGGTGGCGGGCGCCAGCAAATTGAGCCTGCGCGATTTTGTGCTCGGCACGGTGCTCGGCATGGCGCCGGGAATCGCTGTGATGGCCGCGCTCGGCGCGCAGATCGCGGATCTGGCGCGAAACGCCTCTTGGACCAATGCGCTACTGCTGGCGCTGGCGATCATCGCCTGGATCGCACTGTGCCTTGGCGTGCAGTTCCTGGTGACTTGGCTGGCGGGGCGAAGAACGTGATGGCTACGACTCGCATCATGACGTGGAACGTTCACGGCATCTTCCACCTCAATCCCGGGTTTGATTTGGATGGCGTCTGTTCCGTCATTCGCCGCTGGTCGCCTGATATCGTGGCATTGCAGGAGGTCGATTCGCGCGGAAGAACCGACGATCCCTTTGCCCTTCTGGCGAAAGCCGTCGGCGATCACAGCGTCGATGCGCGCTCGATCGTCACCGAGGACGGCGACTACGGACAGGTGCTGTTGAGCCGCTGGCCGTTCGCCGAGCCCCCGAAGATCTCCGACGTCTCGTATCAGGAGCGGGAGCCCCGCAGGGCCATCACCGCGCGCATCTTGTCTGATCATGGCGAGGTGAGGGTCATTGCCACGCATCTCGGCTTGAGCATCCACGAACGGCACGCCCAGGCGCATGCCCTGGCCGAGCTGGTGCACCCGACGCGGACGCTCGTGCTCGGCGATTTCAATGACTGGTTCTGGGTGAAATCGGTGCGGGGCGTGCTGGCGCGGATTTGCCCGGTCCGAACGCGGTTGCGGACGTTTCCAGCGCGCTTGCCGATGATGCGGCTCGACCGAATCTACGCCTCGCGCGATCTCGTGATCCGTTCGGCCTGGACCGATCGCAAGGCGCGCGCCTATTCGGACCATCTTCCCGTCATCGCGGATGTTGCGTTTCCGGAATAGAGGTCCGCATCAGTCGGGCTTGGCCGGATGTTGCGTTCTGGGATGGCGGTCATGCAGCAGCTTCGCCAGATCGTGACGCAGCTCGGAGCGGTTGCGCATCGCGGTTTCGAACAGCGCCTCCTGAATGTCCCGGGGCATGTCGCCCCAAATGGCGATGGCCGCCTCGCCCAGGATGGGCGCAAAGATCTTTTCTTGCGTCATGTGATCCTCCGCCGGCTTTACGTCTGAGCGTCGCCAAGGTTCCCGCGCGCTTGCATCGGTCACATGTTCGGAACCGCGGCTTGCCCGACGAATTGTTGTCGCGAACGCGTCGGCGGCCGGCAGTCATAAAGATTTTGCCATCCTTCGGCAGGATTATCCATCGCGACCCGACTTCGTGGTCCCCGCATCGGAACGATTGACAGCCATGAATGGTTCGAGGCCGTGGTGGCAATCCGCCGTCATCTATCAGATCTATCCGAGGTCCTTTCAGGACACCAATGACGACGGCATCGGCGACCTCAACGGCATCACCCAGAGGCTGCCTGATCTGATCGATCTTGGCGTCGACGCGATCTGGATTTCGCCGATCTTCCGTTCGCCGATGAAAGATTTCGGCTACGACATCTCCGATTACGTCGACGTCGATCCGATCTTCGGCACCATGGCGGATTTCGAGCGGCTGATTGCCGAGGCGCATGCGCGCGGGATCAAGGTGATCTTGGACTTCGTCCCCAACCATTCCTCCGACCAGCATGCGTGGTTTCTCGAGAGCCGCGCGTCGCGCACCAGTCCGAAACGCGATTGGTACATCTGGCGCGATCCGGCTCCCGGCGGAGGTCCGCCCAACAATTGGCTGTCCGAATTTGGCGGCAGCGCCTGGGAGTTCGACGCGGCGACCGGCCAGTATTACTATCATGCGTTCCTGAATTCCCAGCCCGACCTGAACTGGCGAAATCCGGAAGTTGTGGCAGCGATGCGTGACGTGCTTCGCTTCTGGATGCGCAAGGGCATCGATGGCTTCCGCGTCGACGTCATCTGGCATTTGATCAAGGACAGACAGTTTCGCGACAATCCGCCCAATCCGAACTACCACGCCGGCAGGCCGCCGAACGAAGCACTGATCCCGCTCTACACCACCGACCTGCCTGAGGTGCACGATGTCATCGGGACGTTGCGCCGAACGATCGACGAGTTTCCCGATCGCCTGCTGATCGGAGAGATATACCTGCCGGTGGAGCGCCTGGTCGCCTATTACGGCAGGGATCTCGGCGGGGTGCACCTGCCGTTCAATTTCGCGTTGCTCAGTGCGCGCTGGGACGCAAAGCATCTCCAGGCGCTGATCACGGAGTATGAAGGCGCTCTGCCGAAAGGCGGGTGGCCGAATTGGGTGCTCGGCAACCACGACCGGCCGCGCATTGCCGGCAGGGTGGGGCAACGGCAGGCCGCCGTCGCCGCCATGCTCCTGCTGACGCTGAGAGGTACGCCTACGATCTATAATGGCGATGAACTGGGAATGCGTCAGGTCGATATTCCCCGGCATCGCGTGCGCGATCCCTTCGAGCGCAACGTGCCGGGGATCGGCGTCGGCCGGGACGGCTGCCGGACGCCGATGCAGTGGGACTCGAGCCGGAATGCCGGCTTCAGCAGGGTCGATCCGTGGCTGCCGCTCGCGGACGATTGGCGATCGAACAACGTCGCGAACCTGCGCGAGGATGCTCTTTCGATCTTAAATCTCTATCGCCGCCTGTTGCGCGTTCGCAAGGAAAGGCCCGCGCTGTCGCTTGGCTCCTATCGGCCCTATGTCGTGGACGAGGATCTGCTGGCCTATTACCGGGAGCTCAATGACAGCAGGCTACTCATCGTCTTGAATCTGACCGACGGCCCGCAGGCGCTTAAGCTGGAAGAGGGCGCACATGCGAGAATTCTGGTGTCGACCGAAGCGAAGCGGGACGGAGACCTGGTTAAGGGCACCGTCACGCTTGCTGGTGACGAGGGGCTCGTCATTGATATGGCGAGCCGTTAGGAACCACCGCATCCAGCAGACGTTTGGCACTCATGTCAGGCGATCCCGCCTGACGAAGGGAGCTTAGCTGCGCGCGTGAGTGCAAAGAAAACGTCGACGGCCTGGTGGCGCGACGCCGTCATCTACGAAATCGCTGCCATCTCATTTCAGGACAGCAATGGCGACGGCTATGGCGACCTTCCGGGTCTGTTGCAACGGATCGATTATCTCAAATGGCTCGGTGTCGGCGCCGTATGGCTGACGCCGATTTACAAGAGCCCCGATCAGGACTTTGGCTACGACATTTCTGATTTTTGCGCCGTCGATCCGCGCTACGGCACGATGGCGGATTTCGATCGCCTCAAGGACGCCCTGCACGCGGCCGGCATCAAGCTCATTCTCGATTTCGTCCCCAACCACACCTCCGATCAGCATGCTTGGTTTCAGGAAAGCCGCGCGTCCCGAAACAATCCCAAGGCCGACTGGTACGTGTGGGCGGAAGCGGGCGCGAACGGCGGCCCGCCGAACAACTGGCTGAGCCGCTTTGGCGGCAGCGCCTGGGAATGGTGCGAGGCGCGCCGGCAGTTTTACTATCACTCGTTTCTGACCAGCCAGCCCGATCTGAACTGGCGAAACGAACAGGTCCGCCGGGCCATGGCCGACACCATGCGCTTTTGGCTCGACCGCGGCGTCGACGGGTTTCGTGTCGACGCCAGCGCCGTGCTGATCAAGGACGAGCTTCTGCGCGACAATCCCGCCGATCCCGACGCCGACGGCAACACGCCGCCGCCGCAGAAATATACGCCTGTCTTCACCGATGACCGGCCCGAAACCATGCGCTGCCTCGAATACATCAGGAGCGTTCTGGACGAATATGACGACAGGCTTGTCTGCGGCGAGGTGCAGGGCAAGACCGATCGCATCGGCCATTTCTACGGCAACGACAAGCCGCGGCTGCATCTGCCGCTCAATTTCGCCCTTCTGGATACGGAATGGAATGCGATCGCGCTGCAGGCGACGATCGATGCCTATTTTAACGCGATTCCGCATGGCGCCTGGCCCGACTTCGTGATCGGCGGCCACGACAAGCATCGGGTGGCGAGCAAGGTCGGCCAAGCTCAATCCAGAATTCTGGCGATGCTGTTGATGACGATTCGTGGCACGCCCTTCCTGTTTGCCGGCGATGAGATCGGATCCGAGCAGGTGAAGATTCCACCCGAACGAATCCAGGACCCGTTCGAAAAGCTGGTGAAGGGATTTGATCTCAACCGCGATCCGGAGCGTGCGCCGCTGCGCTGGGACGATACCGAGCGCGGCGGGTTCACCACGGGCGAGCCCTGGTTGCCGCTCAGCGAAGACCGTTCGCGCAACATCGGGGCACAACGGCGCGACGCGCGATCATTGCTAAATCTTTACCGTGAACTCATCGCCCTGCGGCGCAAGGAGCCCTGTCTGTTGCGCGGCGAGTACCGGCCGCGGCGGGCGCACAACGACATCTTCTGGTTCGCACGAACAGTTGACCAAACCGAAATCCTGGTCGCTCTCAATCTCTGCAGGGAGCCGAGATTGTGGGAGTGGCAGGGCAGCGGCACCAGGTTGATGTCGACCTACCTCGACCGCGAGGCAGGCAAAGTCGAGGGCCCGACGCATCTGCGGCCAAATGAAGGCGTGATTGTCAAAGTGAACCGGTGAAGCCGCGATCACGGGCCAAGCGGCAACCCGAGCCGGCCGACACCCGGCAGTTTCAATGCGGGGCGGCGGATATCGAAGCCGAGAACGCCTCCGAAAAAATTAAGTTCGATGCCTTCGATCCATCCGATCGTCAGCCCAAGATAACCTCCGAGCGAAGCAAACACGCCGGTTCGGGATGGCGTGAAGCCGATCCAATCGCCATGGTAAGGGTAATCCTTGCCGATTGCCGTCGGCGGCAACACCGCCTCAAGTTCCGGAACGGCGTCCAGAATCGCCTGGATGAACGTGTTGGAGTTCGGACCCGGCCAGGCGCTGTAGTCTCCATTGGCGCGAAACTTGTAAGTCTCGATGACCGAGCGGATTTTGGGAATCAGCGCTTCCGCTTTCGGACCATCGACTCTGACGACCGTTTCGGGGATCTCGCCAAACCAGCGCCCGTCGGCCTGGAATCCGTCGATCCGGATCGGTTCACCCCAGGCCGTGTAATCGTAGCGGCTGTAACGGCTGGCCCCGCGCTCCTTCACGACGATCCAGGTGTGGACCGCGAATATTCCGCGCCAGCGTACGGTTCTTGCCGCGAACACCCTGATCACGGCATCGGCGTGTTCGGAAGCTTTGGGAAGAAGCCCGGCGCTTGAACGGTCCGCCGTTTGCCAGTTCTCGCGCCTGTCGCCGAGCAGGTATTTCACGGCGGAAACAGCCATGGGAACGAGCATGAGCAGAAGGAAAATGACGAGGAATTTCTTCACGGCGGGAAAAATGTGAGCGGAAACTTGATGTAATGACTTCAACTCTGATTTCCAGTTCAGCCCTCCGCAATTATCGCGATCGAAAACGGAGAACGCCGAGCGCGAAAGGCAGGCCGATGGTCACGGCTGCCGAAATTAACAGCGAGCCAAGACATCCCAGCCTGTTCGAGAGAACCGGAACATGCCGCCTTTGCGCCTATGATTTCATCTCTCCGATCGTGTCGGCCATCTTTGCGCCGCGCTGACCCAGCGGCTTGTTTCCGTCCTCTGTGCTATCGGCCGCGGTCTGATGCTCGATTTCCGCATTGAGTTCGGCGCCAAGCAACACGACGATCGTGGACATCCACATCCACATCATCAAGCCGATCGCGGCTCCGAGTGAGCCATACGTCGCGTCGTAATTCGCATAATTGGCGAGATAGAAGGATAGCAACGCCGATCCCGCAAGCCACGTCAGCGTTGCAACCACGCTGCCGACGCTCAGCCAGCGCCACTGCGGCCTGCGGCGACTTGGTCCGAACCGATAGAGCACCGCGAGGCCAAAAAGCATCGTCAGGACCAGGACTGGCCACCGTCCGAATCGAAACAGCGCCTCGGTGACGGCCCCGAGCCCGATGGTGGACAGAATGATCGGAAGCGCGACCACGGAACCGATGGCGAGAAGCACCGCCAGCAGCCCGCCAAAGGTGAAGGCGAGGGAGATCGCGTTGAGCTTGAAAAAACCGCGCTTCTCGTCTTCGTCATAGACCACATTGAGCGCATCGATGATGGCCTTGATGCCGCCATTGGCGCTCCACACCGCAAGCAGGAAGGAGAACAGGAACGCCAGTCCCAGCGTGACGTCGCCCTTGGCAAGCACGCGATTGACCTGGTCTCTGACGATTCCGAGGGCGCCCTCCGGCAGGATGCCCGCAAGCATCGTCATGTGGTCGTTGATCGTACTTGCCTGGGCGAACAGCGCGTAGGACGAGACGAGGGCGGTGATCGCCGGGAACAGGGCAAGCAGGCCGTAGAAGACGACGCCTGCGGCAACCGCGAGAAGCCGGTCTTCGCTGACCTGCTGATAGGTCCTGATCAGGATGTCCTTCCATCCCCTCCAGGGAATTTGCCATGGAGATACCGCGCGGCGGCCGCGGCCCTGATTGCCTGGATCTCCCTCAGTATCCGGCTCGCCCTCGGCTGGCTCAAGCTTCGTATCGTGCAGGTATTTCACATGGCTCATGGCGAACCGTCCCGCGTCTCTACGCCTTAATGCGCAGTGGGCGACGACGTTCCTGGGCAAGTCGCGATGAGCAGGTGGCGATACCGCGCCGGAGCGATGCCCGCTGACGGTGGCGATCTACCGGCCCCAGCGCAACACCACGGGATCGAGCTGGCGGGCGATTTCGATCAGGCCCGCACGCGCCGCCGGATGAACCCTTTGCAGGGGGTGGCGCACCGCGTCCGAACCGATCACGCCGCCTTCCTTCATCAGGATCTTGGCAGCCTGCAAGCCGCACTGCCGGTTCTCGTAATTGATCAGCGGCAGCCAGCGCGCATAGGCTGCCATCGCTTCGTCGCGACGGCCTGCCAGATAAGGATCGATAATCTGCCGGATGCCATCAGGGTAGCCGCCGCCTGTCATGGCGCCGGTCGCACCGGCGTCGAGATCGGCCATCAGCGTGATGGCTTCCTCGCCGTCCCAGGGACCTTCGATGTTGTCGCCGCCGGCCGCGATCAAATCGCGAAGCTTCGCCGCCGCCATCGGCACCTCGATCTTGAAATAGCGGATGTTCGGAATTTCCCTGGCCATTCGTGCCAGCAGGTCGACAGAAAGCGGCGTGCCGGCAACGGGCGCATCCTGGATCATGATGGGAATGTCGATGGCGTCGGAGACGGTACGATAGAACTCGAAAATGGCCTTTTCCGGCACGCGGAACGTAGCGCCGTGGTACGGCGGCATGATCATCACCATCGCCGCGCCCGCGTCCTGCGCTTGGCGGCTGCGCTCGGCGCAGATGCGCGAGCCGAAATGCGTCGTCGTCACGATCACCGGCACCCGGCCGGCGACATGCTCCAGCACCGCAACCATCACTGTTTCGCGCTCGGCATCGGTGAGGACGAACTGCTCGGAGAAATTGGCCAGGATGCACAGGCCGTTCGAGCCGGCGTCGATCATGAAATCGATGCAGCGGCGTTGACCAGCGAGATCGAGCTCCCCCTGATCGTCGAAGATGGTCGGAGCGACGGGGAAGACGCCGCGATAGGGCCGTTGTGCTGTCGGGGTCATTTAAGGATGTTCCGTTCGAAAGGGATCAGTGATTGTATGGTCGTCCAATTCATTCATCAACATGATAGAAGGCTCGACACAATCGAGCAGTCAGACAAGGAAAAAGACCGATGGGGGGAGTTCTGGAGGGCGTTCGTGTCCTCGATTTCGGGCGTTATATCGCGGGGCCGTATTGCGCGACATTGCTGGCGGAGTTCGGTGCGGAAGTCATCCGGGTGGAAAAACGCGATGGCAGCGAGGACCGCTTTGTCGCACCGGTCGGCGAAGGCGGCGAGGGGGCGCTGTTCCTGCAGGTCAACCGCAACAAGAAATGCATCACGCTCGATCCGATGAAGCCCCAAGGCCAGGAGGTGATGCGCCGGCTGGTTGCGACATCAGACGTCGTGGTCGCTAACCTGCCGCCGCAGACGCTGCGTGCGATGAAGCTTGACTATGACTCGTTGAAGGCAATCAAGCCGGACATCATCCTGACGACGGCGACCGCCTTCGGTGGGCCGGGGCCATGGTCTGACCGCGTCGGCTTTGATGGCGTTGGCCAGGTAATGTCGGGCGCTGTGTACATGACAGGCCGCGGCGATCCGCCGTACCGCGCCGCGGTGAACTGGGTCGATTTCGGCACCGCGCTGCATTGCGCGTTCGGCACGCTCGCCGCGCTGATCGAGCGCGGCAAGTCCGGGCGCGGGCAGATCGTCGAGGGAGCGCTCTTGGCGACCGCGCTCTCCTTCACCAATGCGACGCTGATCGAGCAGGCGGTGATATCAGCCAACCGCGTGCCCACAGGCAATCTCGGCCAGACCGCAGCGCCCGCCGACATCTACCGCACCAGCGACGGCTGGGTGCTGTGCCAGGTCACCGGCCATCCCCTGTTCATCCGCTGGGCGAAATTGATGGGCGAGGATCATTGGCTCAGCGATCCGCGGTTCGCCGATGACATCAAGCGCGGTGACCACGGTCCTATCATCAGCGAGCGAATGGCGCGCTGGTGCGCCGAGCGCACCACGCAGCAAGCCGTCGATACGCTCGGCCAGGCGATGATCCCCGCCGGTCCGGTCTTGAGCCCACAACAGGCGCTGGAGCATCCGCACATCCGCGCCACCGGCTTCATGCAGGATGTCGACTACCCCGGCTTGCCGAACCCCGCGCCGACGGCGCGCGCCGCGGTGCGGTGTCGGAAACCCCCGGCGAAATCGTCACGCGCCCGCCAATGCTCGGCGAGCACACCGATCGCGTGCTCGCCGACATCGGCTACGACGGGGACGCGATTGCAGCTCTGCGGAGAGAGGGGATTATTTAAGCGGAGGGTGGGCAAAGGAACGTGAGCGACGTGCCGACCATCTATCGTCGAGCGCGCTTCTCGATGGTGGGCACGCCTCCGCCTTCTCGTTGAGCTACGGCGTCGCTTTGACCACCTACGGACTGCGAACTGATTTGCCATGCGCCCAAGCGAAATTTCAATGCGCGGCTGCGACCAATTGGCACGACGGGCAAATCACCAAAACTCTGTCCAGCCCTTCCGGCAAAAATATTCCGCTTAACTTCGAGAGCAAATCATCTGCATAACTCCGCCCGTCTCACTCATTGAGGGGCGCTCGCGATCGTCACGAACGTGCGGTGAGATGCGATGGACGCTGATGGCGCGCTAGACGTGTGCGCCCGACGCGTACGGCGAAGTCGTGTGGTTCTGGCGCCGCGGTGCTGGCGTTAAGTTGCGCAAGGTTCATCCTCGCGTGGCGACGGTGGCAAGAAAGCCGTTCACCGGGGAGAGCACGAAGTAAGCCGTAAAGCCATTGCGCAGGGAAGGCCGGGATGCTCCCGCTGTACCTGTATGCTCGTGTGCGCGTTCTTAGTGCGCAAATTGCACACGAGACCGCGGGTGCGGCGCGCACCCGGTCTTCCCTGCGCCCTCTGATTGGAGAGGGCGGGAAGTTAGTAGCAAACCTCGGGCGCAATGCGCCGCGAGATCGCCGCCTCATATCCATCCGTCATCGTCCGCGAAAGCGGACGATCCAGTATTCCAGAGACAGCAGTGATAGAATCGAGAAGCCGCGGCGTACTGGATCCCCGCCTTCGCGGGATGACAGTTGCATGTAGTGGCGAAGCAATGGCCTAAGCAGCTCAAAGTGCCATTCCCCCTTCCTTGCAAAAGCTTGAAGTTTAAAATATATGCTGAAACCCTGATCCTGGAGGCGTAACCGATGTCCCAATTGTCGCGTTCCTCCCATGCGTTCGTCACCGGTGGCGGGCGGGGCATTGGCCTTGCGATATCGGCGGCGCTATCGAATGCAGGTGCAACGGTAACGGTGCTCGGCCGCAATCGCGCAACGTTGGATGAAGCGGTTGCGTCCGGCGCAGCGCAGTTTGCAGCCGTCGCTGATGTTGCCGACCAGGCTTCCGTCAAGTCAGCAGTTGCCGAAGCCGCCGCGCGGCAGCCGATCGACATCCTCATTGCCAATGCCGGCGCGGCCGAGTCCGCGCCGTTCGGCCGCTCCGATGCGGCGTTGTTCCAGCGGATGATGGACGTCAACTTCATGGGCGTGGTTCATGCCGCGCAGGCGGTACTGCCCGGAATGCTGGAGCGCCGCCGCGGCCGGATCGTCGCCGTCGCGTCGACCGCCGGCCTCAAGGGCTACGCTTATGTCAGCGCCTACAGCGCGGCGAAACACGCGGTGATCGGTCTCGTCCGTTCGCTGGCGCTAGAGACGGCCAAGAGCGGCATTACCGTGAACGCCGTGTGTCCCGGCTTCACCGAGACCGATCTGCTGGAAGGGTCGATCGACAACATCATCAAGAAGACCGGCCGCAGCCGCGAGCAGGCGATCGCAGAGTTGTCAAAGCACAATCCGCAAGGACGCCTCGTGGCGCCGTCGGAAGTAGCTGATACGGTGCTCTGGCTCTGCGGCGGAGGCGCCGGCGCGATCACGGGGCAGGCCATCGCGGTCGCCGGTGGCGAGGTCTGACCGGCCAATGACAATAATGCAATTCAGGGAGATCCCATGAGCAAGCCTGCAAATCCCGTCACGCTGCCGCTGGCCGACTATTCGCCGAAACATTTCTTGCTGGCCGTTGTCGATCGCGTCGCCACAGTGACGCTCAATCGTCCTGAGCGGAAGAATCCGCTGACCTTCGATAGCTATCGCGAACTCACGGACTTTTTCCGCGCCTGCGCGATGGACGACGAGGTCAAGACCGTCGTCGTGACCGGCGCCGGCGGCAATTTCTCGTCCGGCGGTGATGTGTTCGAGATCATCGGTCCCTTGATTCAGATGGACACCAAGGGCCTGACCGCCTTCACCCGAATGACCGGTGATCTGGTCAAGGCAATGCGCGCATGCCCGCAACCGATCGTGGCCGCCGTCGAAGGCATTTGCGCCGGCGCGGGCGCGATCATTGCCATGGCCTCGGATATCCGTCTCGCCGCCACCGGCGCCAAGGTCGCTTTCCTCTTCAACAAGGTCGGACTCGCCGGCTGCGATATGGGCGCTTGCGCAATCCTGCCGCGCATCATCGGGCAATCACGGGCATCGGAACTGCTCTACACCGGCCGTTTCATGACCGCTGAGGAGGGCGAGAAATGGGGCTTCTTCTCCAGGATGGTCACGCCGGAACAAGTGCTGCCGCAGGCGCAATTATTGGCCAAGCAGATTGCGGAAGGGCCTACCTTCGCCAACACCATGACCAAGCGCATGCTGGCGATGGAATGGGCAATGTCGGTGGAAGAAGCGATCGAGGCCGAAGCGGTCGCCCAGGCGCTCTGCATGACTACGGAAGATTTTGCGAGAGCCTTCGAGGCGTTTTCGAACAAGCGCACTCCGGTGTTTCAGGGGAATTGAGGGGACGTTGACCGTAGCCCGGGTGCAGCGAAGCGAAACCCGGGACTTCGCTCGGCATTGGCAGCGGCCCCGGATTGCGCTTCGCTCCATCCGGGCTACGAAACGACCCCTTGCCGCGAAATTATTTTAGGCTTAAAGTAATTTGGAACTAGCCCGACAGCCTGTTTCGGAGGCGGTAGATGAAGATCGCGATAATCGGCGGCGGACCGGCCGGTCTCTATGCCGCGATCCTCTTGAAGAAACAGCGGCCGCAGGCCGAGATCACCATCTATGAGCGCAACCGTGCCGACGATACCTTCGGCTTCGGCGTCGTGTTCTCCGATGCCACGCTGGACAATTTCGAGAAATACGATCCGCCGAGCTATCGCCGCATCACCGAGGAATTCGCCTATTGGGACGACATCGCCGTGCATTTCCGCGGCACCGTCCACCGCGTCGGCGGCAACGGTTTTTGCGGCTGCTCGCGCCGCACGCTGCTGTTGATCCTGCAGGAGCGCGCGCGCGAACTTGGCGTGACGCTGCTGTTCGAAACCGACATCGATGACGAAGCCCGCTTCGCCGACGCTGATCTGATCGTGCTCGCCGACGGCATCAACAGCCGCTTCCGCGACAAATACATCGGGCATTTTCAGCCCCGGGTCGACCTGCGCTCCAACAAGTTCGCCTGGATGGGTTCGACCCGGCCGCTCGATGCCTTCACCTTCATCTTCCAGGAGACCGAGTGGGGGCCGTTCATCGCGCACGCCTACCAGTACGAAGCGGGCCGCTCGACCTGGATTTTCGAGACCGATGCCGTGACGTTTCAGCGGGCCGGTCTCGAAGGCCTAAGCGAGCGGCAATCCGCCGATCGCATGGCGGAGATTTTCGGCTGGTTCCTCGACGGTCATCCGCTGCTGATCAATCGCTCGATGTGGCGCAATTTCCCGATGATCCGCAGCCAGCGCTGGGTCAAGGACAACATGGTGCTGCTTGGCGATGCCAAGGCGACCGCGCATTTTTCGATCGGCTCCGGCACCAAGCTTGCGATGGAAGACGCGATTGCGCTGGCAGATGCGATGGCGCAGGCGCCGACCGTCGACGCCGCCTTGCAGACCTACGAGCAGGGGCGGCGCGAGGAGGTCGAGAAGACCCAGCATGCCGCCGACGTGTCGCTGGTCTGGTTCGAGCATGTCGACCGCTTCTGGGATTTCGATCCCGTGCAGTTCGCCTTCGGCGTCATGACCCGCGCCAAGGCCATCACCTATGACAATCTGACGCTGCGCGCGCCGGAGTTTGTCCGCGAGGTCGACAAGGCGTTTGCGAAGCAGGTGCGTGCGAAGGGCTTTGACGTCGATCTCGACAAGCCGGTGGCGCCGATGTTCCAGCCGCTAAGACTGCGCGAGATGGAAGTGAGGAACCGCGCGGTGGTCTCGCCGATGTGCATGTACTCGGCGAAAGAGGGCGTGCCCGGCGATTTCCATCTGGTGCATTACGGCTCGCGCGCGATCGGCGGCGCCGGGCTTATTTTCACCGAGATGACATGCGTCGGCCGCGATGCCCGCATCACGCCGGGCTGCACCGGTCTGTGGAACGACGAGCAGCAGGCGGCGTGGACGCGGATCGTTGATTTCGTCCACGCCAATTCGTCGGCAAAGATCTGCCTGCAACTCGGACACGCCGGCCGCAAGGGCGCGACCAAGTTAATGTGGGAGGGGATGGATCGGCCGCTGGAAGAGGGCGGCTGGGACACGATCTCGGCGTCGCCATTGCCCTACTTCCCCGATAGCCAGGTGCCGCGCGAAATGGATCGCGCCGCAATGGACCGCGTCAAGGCCGAATTCGTGGCAGCCACCTTGCGCGGCGTGGCCTGCGGCTTCGACATGTTGGAACTGCACTCCGCCCATGGCTATCTGCTGGCGAGTTTCATCTCGCCGCTGACCAATCAACGGACCGACGAATATGGCGGCACGCTCGCCAACCGGCTGCGCTATCCGCTGGAGGTGTTCGAGGCGATGCGCGCGGCGTGGCCGGCTCACAAGCCGATGTCGGTGCGCATCTCGGCGACCGACTGGGCCGCGGGCGGCATCACCGGCGATGATGCGGTCGCGGTCGCGCGCGCGTTTGCCGAAGCCGGCGTCGATCTCGTCGATGTCTCCACAGGCCAGACCGTGCGCGATGCGCAGCCGGTCTATGGCCGGATGTTCCAGACGCCATTTTCCGATCAGGTCCGGAACGAGGCCCGCGTCGCGACGATGTCCGTCGGGAACATCACCACCGCGGATCAGGTGAATACGATTTTGGCCGCCGGCCGCGCCGACCTCGTCGCGCTCGGCCGGCCGCATCTGGTCGATCCGTCGTTCACGATGCGGGCTGCGGCCTGGTATGGCGCCGACATTGCCTGTCCGCCACAATATCTGCCCGGCAAGGAACAAATTTTCCGCAACAGCGTGCGCGATCGGCAGGATTTCGAGGACCTCAAGATTAAGGCTAAACCGAAAACCCGCGCCGAGCTGAAAGCCGAGGCAACAAAGCCGCTTGCAGCCGAATAGGCCGGATGGCAGGCTCTCTCCGTCACCTCCCTCTCCCCGCCCTTCGCGGGGAGAGGGCAGGGGTGAGGGGCTCTCACCGCGAGCTGTGAACGCGGTGAGTGCGGTACCCCCTCACCCGGATCGCACCGGACGATGCTTCGCATCGCCGAGGCGATCCGACCTCTCCCCGCAAGCGGGGCGAGGTTGAGGAAGAGAGTTGGAGCTACGCGCATGAAAGCGATCATCGTCGGAGGCGGCATCGGAGGCCTCACCACCGCGCTGATGCTGCGCGCCCGCGGCATCGACTGCGAAGTATTCGAGCAGTCCGACACCATCCGGGAGCTCGGTGTCGGCATCAACACGCTGCCGCATGCGATCAGAGAATTGACCGGCCTTGGCCTGTTGGATCGGCTGGACGCCGCAGCTGTTCGCACCGATCAATTGTATTACCTCAACCGCCACGGCCAGGAAGTCTGGCGCGAGCCGCGCGGTCTCGATGCCGGACACGACGTGCCGCAATTCTCGGTCCACCGCGGCCGCCTGCAAAGCGTGATCCATCGCGCCGTCGAGGAACGGCTCGGCGGCGAGGCGATCCACACCGGTTGCCGACTCGGCGCATTCGCGCAGCACGAGGGCGGCGTGGTCGCGCACTTCTTCGACCGCACCGGCTCCCATGTCAAAACCGCGCGTGGCGATATTTTGATCGGCGCCGACGGCATTCACTCGCGCGTGCGCGAGATGCTGTTCCCGGACGAGGGTCCGCCGTGCTGGAACGGCTTGATGCTGTGGCGCGGCGCGCGCGACTGGCCGGCATTCCTGACCGGCCGCTCGATGATCGTGGCCGGCGGGCTGAATGCCAAAGTCGTGGTATATCCAATTGCGGAAGGCTCGAGTCCATCGAGCCGGCTGACCAACTGGGCTGTCATGGTGAAGATCGGCGACGGCAATTCGCCGCCGCCGCGCCGCGAGGACTGGTCGCGTCCCGGCAAGCGCGAGGAGCTAATGCCGCATGTCGAGCGGTTCAAGGTGCCGTATGTCGACGTGCGCAGCCTGATTTCGGCGACGCCGGAATTTTACGAATATCCGTGCTGCGACCGCGATCCTCTGCCGTACTGGACCTGGGGACGCGTCACGCTGCTCGGCGACGCCGCGCACCCGATGTATCCAGTCGGATCGAATGGCGCCTCGCAGGCGATTCTCGATGCACGGGCGCTCGCTGATGAACTAGCGCGCGCCGAGCATCCGCGCCAGGCGCTGGTCACCTATGAGAAGAAGCGCCTGCCGATGACGGCAGAGATCGTGCGCGCGAACCGCCGCGGCGGGCCCGAGGGCGTGATCGACGCCGTCGAGCAACTGGCGCCGGACGGCTTTACCGATATCGAAAAGGTGCTGAGTCACGCCCAGCGCGAAGCGATCGTGCGCGGCTATGCGTCCAAGGCCGGCTTCGCGCCACCGCCGCTCGGGCTGGCGGCGGTGCGGGCGTAGGGACATCCGCGTAGCACGCCCGTAGCCCGGATGAAGCGAAGCGCAATCCGGGACGGTCATGGCCGTGACGCGCGACCCCGGATTTCGCTGCGCTCCATCCGGGCTACGGCTAAGGGATATTCCCTCACGCCCCCGGAGGCGGCGGCAGGAAGTGGATGTTGTGCTCGGCCGCCAGCGCCACCACAGCGTCCGGCGTCTGCTCCTTCATGTTGTGGATCGCCCAGAACAGATCGTAGAGCCGCCGTGTCGGCGAGACCCAGAACAGCGTCTTCGCGGTCCGTCCCGACTTGTTGAAGATGCCGTGCGGCTTGCCCATCGGCAGCCGAACCAGATCGCCGGGGGTGGCCTGTGTATCGGCGCCGTCGAGGAAGAAGTCGAGCTGCCCTTCCAGGATGTAGAGATACTCGTCCTGATCGGGATGGATGTGCGGCGGCACAAAAGTCTCGGGCGGTAACGTCGCATGCCAGGAGAAGGAATGCTCGGTGACGCTCTTCGGCACGTAAGTCTGTCCGAGGATGCTCCAGGAAATTCCCTGCATTCCCTCATTGGCGCGGGTGATACCGGCGATTTCAGTCTTCATGGTGTCATTCCCTCTCGATGGTTATTTGCCGGCCGTGCAGTCCTTGGCGTAGCGGTCGCCGTAGTTGGAAAACACCTTCTCGACGATCTCGGTTTGGAATTTGCCGTCCGGGCGCTTGGCGACCTTGGTCAGGTAAAAATTCTGGATCGGATAGCCGTTGACGTTGAACTTGAAGTCGCCGCGTAGCGAGGTGAACTCGGCCTTTTTCAATGCCGCGGACACTGCGTCCTTGTTTTTGAGGTCGCCCTTCACCGCCTTCACCGCGCTATCGATCAGCATGGCCGTATCGTAGCCCTGCATGGCGTAGGTGCCGGGCACGCTGTTGTAGGCGGCCTCGTAAGCGGCGACGAATTTTTTGCTGTGGGGATTGTCCATGTTCGGCGCCCAGTTGGCGCCGCCGAACATGCCGACGGCGGCATCCTGCTGCGCCGGCAGGGTAGATTCGTCGACCGTGAACGCCGACAGCACCGGGATCTTGTCGGCGAGGCCGGCCTGCCGATACTGCTTGACGAGGCCAACGCCCATGCCGCCTGGCATGAAGGTGAACAGCGCATCGACCTTGGAGGAGGCGATCTTAGTCAGCTCGACCTGGAAATCCAGCGTGCCGAGCGGGGTATAGCTTTCCTCGACGATCTCGCCCTTGTAATCCAGCTTGAATCCGGCCGCCGAATCCTTGCCGGCCTGATAGTTCGGCACCAGCACATACATGCGCTTGTAGCCGCGGTCCTGGGCGACCTTGCCGAGGATCTCGTGAACCTGGTCGTTCTGGTACGAGGTCACGTAGAAGAACGGGCTGCACTCCTTACCGGCATAGCTCGACGGCCCCGCATTCGGGCTGATCAGGAACGTTTTGTTTTCCGTCACCGGCCGGTGAATGGCCTGCAGGATGTTGGAGAAGATCGGTCCGACCACGAAGTCGACCTTCTCGCGCTCTAGCAGGCCCTTGACCTTGGTCACGGCGCCATCGGGCTTGAGTTCGTCGTCGACGACGACGGCCTCGACGTCCTTGCCGGCCATCTTGCCGCCGAGCTCCTTGACCGCGAGCTGGAAGCCGTCGCGGGATTGCTGGCCGAGTACGGCCGCCGGGCCGGACAAGGTCGTGATTATGCCGATCTTGATCTTCTCCTGCGCTGCGGCCGGAGCGGCGGCAAACCCCAGCAAAACGGCCAGCCCGGTCAGCTTCAACGACTGCTTCATAATTATTCCTCCGTTCGGCGGCTCTGCAGCCAACCCCACGCTACATCAAATGCTCGGAGTGCAGCTTATTCTGGCGGTGACTGCACCTGCAAGCAACAACGGAGCCATGCAAGCCATGCGCCAATTGCTTGAAACTTAAACAAATCTGGACAATGATCCCGAGCTGCGGTCTGTTCGGGGTCGCCGAACGTCCAACGCAGACAAGATAGCACCATGACTCTCGATTCAGAGACCAAAGCCGTCGAGCTCCCGGAGCATCATGGCGACGAACTGAGGCTGTGGCTTCGCCTCCTGACCTGCACGACCCTGATCGAGGGCGAGGTACGCAGCCGTTTGCGCGAGCGCTTCGATGTCACGCTGCCGCGGTTCGACCTGATGGCCCAGCTCGACAAGGTGCCAGAGGGCATGACGCTGTCCGATGTCTCGAAGCGGATGATGGTTTCGAATGGCAACGTCACCGGCCTCGTCGAGCGCCTGGTCGAGTCAGGGCATCTCGACCGTCGCACCTCGGATGTCGACCGCCGCGTGCAGGTGATCCGCCTGACCAAGGCGGGTCGCGCCGAATTCCGCAAGATGGCGGCGGAACACGAATTATGGATCGCAGATATGTTCGCGGACCTGACGCCGAAGGATGTCCGCGAGTTGATGCGCCTCTTGGCCAAGACCAAGGCTTCAGCACAGAAATCCGCGAAGGCGCGGGGCGGCTGAGCTGACAAGGGAAGGGTGATCCGTTGAGCGCCGATGTGGATTACGAGGCCGAATACAATAATCGCGCGCGGGTCCCCGAACACCCGGCAATCATGTCCGGCTGGTCTCGCGATGCTGCGGCTTATCGCGAGGCGCATCGCGAGCGTTTCAAGACAATTGCTTACGGCCCAGGCGAACGCAACCGGATCGATCTGTTTGCCGGCGATGATGCGGGTCCGATCGTCGTATTCATTCATGGCGGCTACTGGCAGGCGCTCGATGGTTCGTCATTCAGCCACCTGGCTGCGGGATTGAATGCCCATGGCATCGACGTCGCCGTACCGAGCTACAATCTGTGTCCCGCCGTTTCCGTTGGCGACATCATCGGCGAGATGCGATCGGCGGCGCGGGAACTGGCAAAGCTCGGACGGCCGCTCGTCGTCAGCGGCCATTCCGCGGGCGGCCATCTCGCGGCCTGCCTGCTGGCGACCGACTGGCACGCGTTCGATCCGTCGCTGCCGGAGAATCTTGTAACCGCTGCCTATGCCATATCAGGCCTGTTTGACCTTCGTCCGCTGGTCAAGACATCCATCAACACGGCTTTGAAGCTCGACGATGCATCGGCGAAGGCGGCGAGCCCCTTGTTCTGGAAATCGCCGATGTGCGGCAGTCTGGACGCGGTGGTGGGCGGCAATGAGAGCGCCGAGTATCTCCGGCAGAGCCGCACCATTGTCGATGCCTGGGGCGCGGTCGGCACCGCGACGCGATTTGCGACGATTCCCGAGGCCAACCATTTTACCGCCATCGCGCCCCTTACCGATCCAAACTCGCCGATGACGCTGCGGCTGAAGCAACTGGCCGGGCGCTAGTTCATCCCGCGCAGGGTCGCCGATGGCGTCTCGCCGAACTTGGCGCGATAGGCGCTTGCCATCCGGCTGAGGTGGGTAAAGCCGAGCTCGAACGCGATATCGGTGATTCTTTCGTCAGGGGAGGCGGCGGAAAGCCTGACATTGAGATGCGCGAGGCGGACGTCGCGCAGCATCTCGGAAATCGACATTCCGAAATGCCGCCGGAAGCCGAGCTGCAGCGCGCGGATGCCCGTGCCTGCGGCCGCGGCAAGCTGCGCGAGATCGAGCGGCTCGTCCGCATGCGCATGCAGGAATTCGCGCGCCCGCCGCAACGATTGCGGCAGCGTTTCGGCCCGGCCGCCAAACCGGTTCATCGCATCGCTCGCGCTGTGATGCTGGCCGTGGAGCAAAGCACCCAATAACGTCTCGCGCATGTTGGCCGCGGCCGTCGGCGAAAGCGGTCTTCGCGGTCCGAGGCGCTCGGCGAGATCGACGAACTCCAAAATCTGCGACTGAAGCGCCCGCCCGGCTGCGGAGGAGAGATCGATCGCAGGTTCGAACTCGACCGCGCCGGCCGGCCGGCCCGACAGCGCCGCGGCGCGCTGCTCCAGCAGACGGCGATCGACCAGCAGAATGATCTGGGCGCAATTGCCCTCCCAGCTCATTCGTGTCGGTACCGTCGGCGACAACAGCGAGGCGCAGGCGCCGGGCGCGGTTGCGATGTCGCGGCAAGCGGTTTGGATCCGCGCCGAACCGTGCACGGGAATTTGCAGCAGGAAGAAGCGCTCGAGACAGCCGGGGTCAATCGACACCGATCCGCCATAAGCGACGTAGTTGACGGACAATGCGCCGAAGACCGCGCTGTTATGCAGCGCGAAGAATTCGGTCGTTCTGCGTGCGGGCATCAATGCATGCGGGCAGAAGATGCGTCCGATCGCCTCGGCAGCGTCATCGACGCTCTCGGTCGAAACGCGGTTGAACGCCGCCAGCCGGGCGGCCGGATCATGCCTGTCAATGCTGATGCCCGTCGCCATAGCCCGGCCTTCCGCATTATTTGAAGCCTATAATATCTTCGGCCGGCGTGGTTGGAAAGGCGATTTGGTAGTCGTGGGTGCCTGGTCGGAGGGCAATGCGGTCGCCTTGTCATTCCGCGCCGCAGCAATCCCAGAAATCTCCCGCGAGGCCGGTGAGATTCGTTTTCCGGCTAGACGGCCGCATCGGCTCGATCCAGCCTGCGCGAACTATTTCGGACATTGCAACCACATCAACTGCGAGAGGAGGGCGATATGGCAGCACTCGAAAAAGGCATCACCAGGAACGGCACCGGCTACGGCGGCAAGACCTGGAACATCCTTGGTCAGGTCTACTTCCCCAAAGCCGTGACCGATTCAACCTTTGCTTTCGAGACCAATAGCGAGCCCGGCCAGTTCGTGCCGGTGCACGTTCACCCGACGCAGGATGAGTTCATCCTGGTGCAGGAGGGCGTTCTCGATCTCAAGCTCGACGGCGTCTGGGTGCAGGCCAAGGCCGGCGACCTCGTTCGAATGCCGCGCGGCATCCCGCATGGCTACTTCAACAAGTCGGACAAGCCGGCGCGCGCGCTGTTCTGGGTGTCGCCGATGCAGAAGCTCGAGGCGTTGTTCAACCAGCTCCACAATCTGACGGACCCCGAAGAGGTGGTGCGGATCTCGGCGCAGCATGAAGTGAACTTTTTGCCGCCCGAGGCCAACGAGTAACTTCCTGAACTCATCCTCGCTGGAGACGTCGTCATGGTCAGCCGAAAGAAGGTCTGCGTTATTGGCGCAGGCGTATCCGGACTTGCGGCCGCAAAGGCCTTTGCCGCGCGCGGACACGAGATCACGATCATCGAGCGCAGCGGCGATCTTGGCGGGGTCTGGGAGCCAGCGCGCTCCTATCCGGAGGTCCAAACGCAGAGCCCGAAGGATTTGTACCGCTACACCGACAAAGCAATGCCGGATTCGTACCCGGAATGGCCGAAAGGTCCGCAGGTCCACGCCTATCTCACCGAGTACGCAAAGGACAACAGTCTCCTCGGTGCGATCCGCTTTAACACGACTGTGGTGCAGATGAACCGTAGGCCGGACTCGAAGCCCGGCTGGGGGCTTGACCTGAGTTGGCCGGACGGCAGCATCGGTCACGAAGATTTCGATTTCGTCGCTGTCTGCACCGGGCAGTTCAACGAGCCGCAGACGCTCAGCCTGCCCGGCGAAGACGCCTTCAAGGCGCAAGGTGGACGCATCCTGCACTCCTCGCAATATAACGACCCGGCGATTGCCAAAGGCCGCAGGATCGTCGTGCTCGGCGGTTCGAAGTCGGCAACCGACATCGCGGTCAATGCGGTCAATTCCGGCGCCGCGGAAGTGACGCTGGTGTACCGCGAGCCGGTGTGGCGGATTCCCTATTTCATCGGCGGCTTGGTTAATTTCAAACGCATTCTCTACATCCGCGCGCAGGAGGAGATGTTCCGGAGCTGGGGCATCGGCGCGATATCGCGGTTAGCGCATGCGGTCGCAAAGCCGTTCATCTGGGCCAACTGGCGCGGGCTGGAGAGCCTTCTGAAGGTTCAGCTCAAGCTCGGCAAATGCGATATGGTACCGAAAGAGCGGATTGAGGACGGCGTCAACTGCTCGGTGCCGATTGCCACGCCGGGATTCTTTCCGATGGTCGCGGACAAGCGCATTAAGGCTATCCGCGGCAGCTTTGAGCGCTACGACGGCAATTCGATCGTGATGACCGGCGGGCAGAGCGTCCAGGCCGATGTCGCCGTGCTCGCGATCGGCTACAATTTGGGCGTTCCGTTTCTGCCGCAGGCGTATCGCGACAAGCTGGTCGATCCTGACGGGCAGTACCGGCTCTATCGGCTGATTGCCAATCCGGACCTGCCCGAAATGGGATTTGTCGGCTTCAACTCCAGCTTCTGCACGGTATTATGCGCAGACCTCGCCGCGAACTGGCTCGTGCGCTACGCCGATGGACAGCTCGCCCGTCAGCCGACGCCCAAAGAGATGCGGGACAACATCGAGATGATGCTGCATTTCAAGCGCGTCGAGCGGCCGGCCGCCGGCGTCTATGGCGGGCTTTGCGTCGCGCCCTATCACTTCAAGCATTTTGACGAACTGCTCGCCGACATCGGCGTATCCGGACGCCGGCGTAATCCGCTCGTGGAGAAATTTACCCCTCCCGATGCCGCCGCTTACGGTCGCTTCCTCGCCGCGGCGCCGAATTACCGAGCCGTCGCCTAGGGCAGGGAGGAGTTCCCGAAACACCAATGGGAGCCGGGCGGCTGCTGTCCGATTCTTCTCCATATGGTGGGAAGCGTCATTCCACCCTTGCGAAAAATTGTTTTAAGCCTAAAATGATTAGCGAGACGGCGTTGCCGGGCGTCCTCGATATTGATCTCGAGCCTTTCATTGTGAAAGCGAGGAGAGACGGAAATGTCAGGTACAATTCCCAGCCGATCCCTCGGTCCGTCGGGCCACGTCGATGATTTTGCGCGGCGAAATCTGCCGTCATCAGAGCAATGGCCGGATCTGCTGCTCGACCGACCGGAATTTCAGTATCCCGAATATCTCAACGCCGCGGTCGAACTGACCGACCGTATCGTCGAAAAAGGTTGGGGCGATCGGATCGCACTGATCGGCAACGGCCGCCAGCGCACCTACAAGGAATTGGCCGACTGGTCGAACCGTCTCGCGCATGCGCTGGTGGAGAATTACGGCGTCAAGCCCGGTAACCGCGTCCTGATCCGCTCCGGCAACAACCCCGCGCTGGTGGCGGCTTGGCTTGCGGCCACGAAAGCGGGCGCCGTCGTGGTCAACACCATGCCGATGCTGCGCGCCGGTGAGCTGAGCAAGATCGTCGACAAGGCGGAGATTGCATTGGCGCTGACCGACAGCCGCATCGCCGACGAGCTGGTCGCATGCGCGAAGACCAGCCGCTTGCTGAAGCAGGTGGTGAATTTCGACGGCACGTCGAATCACGATGCCGAGCTCGACCGAGTGGCGCTGAACAAGCCGGTCCGGTTCGATGCGGTGAAGACCGGACGCGATGACGTCGCCTTGCTGGGATTCACCTCGGGCACCACGGGCGAGCCGAAAGCCACGATGCATTTCCATCGCGACCTCATGATCATCGCGGACGGCTATGCGAGGGAAGTCCTCAACGTCACCGAGGATGATGTTTTCGTCGGCTCGCCGCCGCTGGCCTTTACGTTCGGGCTCGGGGGGCTCGCAATCTTCCCACTGCGGTTCGGCGCGACGGCGACGCTGTTGGAGAACGCCTCGCCGCCCGAGATGGTCAAGATCATCGAGACCTACAAGGCGACGATCTGCTTCACCTCGCCGACGGCGTACCGCGCGATGATGGCGGCGATGGACAATGGCGCCGATCTGTCATCGTTGCGGATCGCGGTCTCCGCCGGCGAAACCTTGCCGGCGCCGGTGTTCGAGAGCTGGACCCACAAGACCGGCAAGACCATTCTCGACGGCATCGGCTCGACGGAACTGCTGCACATCTTCATTACCAACCGCGTCGGCGATGCGGTGGCGGGCACGACGGGACATCCCGTGACGGGCTACGAGGCAAAGATCGTCGACGACGACATGAATGAGTTGCCAGCAGGTACTGTCGGCAAGCTCGCGGTGCGCGGGCCGACCGGATGCCGCTATCTAGCCGACAAGAGGCAGTCGAATTATGTGCGCGACGGCTGGAATCTGACCGGCGATACCTTTGTCCGCAACGCGAACGGCCGACTGTCCTTTATCGCCCGCTCGGACGATATGATCGTCTCTTCCGGCTACAACATTGCAGGGCCAGAGGTCGAAGCGGCGCTGCTGTCGCATCCTGCCGTCGCCGAATGCGGCGTGGTCGGCGCGCCCGACGAGGCGCGCGGCATGATCGTCAAGGCCTATGTGGTTCTGGCGGGCGGCGTTGCTGCCGATGCTGCGCTGACGCAGGCCTTGCAGGATCACGTCAAGCAGACGATTGCGCCCTATAAATATCCGCGTGCGATCGAATATGTCGCGCAACTGCCGAAGACCGAGACCGGCAAGCTGAGGCGCTTTACGCTCCGGCAGATGGCTGCGGCCGGTCCAGCGTCGCCAAGCGTTGCCGCGGAATAACTTCTAACCCTGATGGAGAAAAGCCGGTGACAGCCCCCAAAGGCCCCACACTGAGCGTGGTGCCTCATCCCACGACCGATACCTCGCCGCCAGGCCCGCAAATGCTGCAGCCGAGCGGCTGGCCGATGCCGAAAGGCTACGCCAACGGCATGGCGGCGGACGGCCGTCTCGTGGTGACTGGCGGCGTGATCGGTTGGGATACGCAGGGCCGCTTGGAACCCGATTTCGTCGCGCAGGTGCGCCAGACGCTCTCCAACATCGCCGAGATACTTGCCGAGGGCGGCGCCAGACCCGAGCATCTGGTGCGCCTGACCTGGTATGTCGTCGACATCGAGGAGTATCTCACAAGCCTGAAAGAGCTTGGCCGCGTCTATCGCGAGATTTTCGGCGCGCATTATCCGGCGATGGCGCTGGTGCAGGTGGTGCGCTTGGTCGAGAAGGAAGCCCGCGTCGAGATCGAGGCGACGGCAGTAGTGCCGCGCTGATCTTGCTTCATGTGGGCTGAAACGTCTGCACGGTCTGACGTGCGCCCAGTGCGTAGAGCTTTGCGAGCGCCTCGGTGACGGCGCTGCGCATGCGGGGATCGTTACCGAGCGCGCCGAAAATGGAGCTGACCTCCAGCAGCGCGGGCGCAAGCCGCTCCGCGAGTGGGCCGGCACGCTCGGCGATATCACCCAATTCTCCCGCAAGGGGGTCGCGCACATCGATGGCGCGGTCTTGCTCGTCGGTCCCCGTCACGTAACGCATCCAGCCGGCCACCGCGAGCGCGTGGGTATCGATCGGCAGCCCCAGCCGCAACCGGTCTTGCATGGTCGCGAGCAGCCGTTGCGGCAGCTTCTGCGAACCATCCATCGCGATCTGCCAGGTCCGATGGTGCAGGGCGGGATTGGAGAAGCGCTGCAGCAGCGATGCGCTATAGGCTGCCAGATCTGTGCCTTCAGGCATCCGCAGCGTCGGCGCGGCGTCCTGCATCACCTGCCGGGCAAATGCCGCAAAGCGAAGATCAGTCATGGTTGCGGCGATGGTCTCAAAGCCTGCGAGATAGCCGAGATAGGCCAGCGCCGAGTGGCTGGCGTTGAGCAGCCGCAGCTTCATATGTTCGAACGGCGTCACATCCGAAACCAGTTGCACGCCCGCGGCCACAAAGTCCGGCCGACCGGCCGGAAAGCGGTCTTCAACGATCCATTGCGTGAATGGTTCTGTGATAATGGGCCATGCGTCGATCATGCCGAGCGCTGAAGAAATCTCCGCCCGGTCGAGGTCCGTGGTCTCCGGCACGATCCGATCCACCATGGTCGAAGGGAAGGCCACCTCGGCTTCAATCCATTTGGCGAGATTGCGCGATCGCAGAGCGGCGAACTGCGTCACGATCCGCCTGACCGTTTGGCCGTTGGCGGAGAGATTGTCGCAGGAGAGAACGGTGAAGGGGGCTTCGCCTGCGATACGTCGGCGCGCGAGCGCGGCCACCAGGAATCCGACGGCCGAGCGCGGCGTACCGGGATTCTGCAGGTCGTGAACGATATCGGGATGATGCTCGTCGAGGTCGCCGGTTTGCGGCGTATGACAATAACCCTTCTCTGTGACCGTCAGCGAGACGATACGTGTGGCCGGGTTGGCCAGACGCGCGATCAACTGCCCGGGTTTTTCGGGCGCGACGTCGATGGCGAGAACCGAGCCGATGATGCGGTGATCGGTGCCCGCGCCAGAGCGAACAGCCAGTGTATAGAGGCCGTCCTGCGGGGCGAGGGCGTCGCGTGTCGCGGGACTGCGCAAGCTGGCCCCGATGATACCCCAATCCATCGCGCCGCCTGCAAGCAGGTCGTCGAGTACCACCGCCTGGTGTGCCCGGTGGAACGCGCCAATTCCAAGATGAACGATGCCTTGCGAGATGAGCGAGCGGTCATAGCCGGGGCGGCGGATCTGGCCGGGAAGCCGATGGAGGTTGGCATTCGAAAGGCGGAAATTGCTATCTTTCGGGCCGAATGCCGGGCTTTTTGCCACGTCGCTTGACATGAGAGGCTCAATCCATCAATCTTTGGTCAATTGGTAAGGCCAATTTTCCAGATTTATTGGCCTTATCCCGACCAAAGCAAGAAAAATCGATTCACGTCAGGGGATCGTCAGGGAGAGCCGAGCGTGCCGCTCGAAGCCGTGGAAGCACGACGCCTTTATCGCCAGGTTGCCGATCAGCTTCGCGCCTTGATCGACAGCGGCGAATACACTGTGGGCAGCCGCCTTCCGACCGAACGCGATCTTGCCGAACAATTGAAGGTGTCGCGGCCGACCGTGCGCGAAGCCCTGATCGCTCTGGAAGTCGAAGGCAGGGTCCGGATTCGCGTCGGTTCGGGAGTTTATGTCAGTGAGCCGCCGGCGCTCGCACCGCCTTTGCCACTGGCGGCCGAGATCGAAGGCCCGTTCGAACTGCTGCGCGCCCGTGAATTCCTCGAAGGCGCCATTGCCGAACAGGCGGCGCGGGTGGCGACAGCCGAAGATATCGTGCGCATCGATGCTTCGCTGGAGGCGATGGCCACCGTGCAGCATCCCGGCGAAGCCTCGATGATCCATGACCGCGCGTTTCACATCGCGGTGGCCGGATGCCTCGACAACGCCGTGTTGGTCCGCGTGGTCGGCGAGCTATTCGACCAGCGGCTCAATCCCTACTTCGCCAAGCTCGCCCATTATTTCGAAAATCCGGAATCCTGGAATGCAGCGCTGGCCGAGCACCGCGCGATCCGCGATGCCATCGCCGCGCACGATCCCGACGCCGCCCGCGTAACGATGCGCGAACACCTGGCGCGTTCGCAGGCCCGCTTTGCGCAAAATTTTGGGGCGGAAGCTTCGTCCGCCTCGCGCATCCGCGCAAGCAGCGGCTGAATGACGAGAATTCGAACGGTTCGGCGAATGTCGGTCCGGTTGGGTAACAAAAGCAAATTGTAACGACGGAGGAAATTCACGTGTTGAAGAAATTGACGATTGCATTCGCGGCGTCTGCTGCTGCGCTGTTGGCCGCAACTACATCAGGCATGGCGCAGACCAAGCTGAAATGGGCTCACGTCTACGAAACCTCGGAGCCGTTTCACACTGCTTCCGTCTGGGCCGCGGGCGAGATCAACAAGCGCACCAACGGGCGTTACCAGATCGACGTCTATCCGGCTTCCCAACTCGGCAAGGAAACCGACATCAACCAGGGGCTTTCGCTGGGCTCGGTCGACATCATCATTTCCGGCTCGAGTTTTGCGGCCAAGAGCTTTCCGCCGATCGGCGTGACCTACTATCCCTACACTTTCCGGGATGCCGATCACCTCCTGGCCTACACCAAGAGCGACGTCTTCAAGGAGCTTGCCAAGGGCTACGAGGACAAGAGCGGTCATCACATCGTGGCGGTGACCTATTACGGGGTGCGCCACACCTCGTCGAACAAGCCGATCAAGGCCTGCGCCGACATGAAGGGCCTCAAGATGCGTGTGCCTGACGTGCCGGCCTATCTCGCGATGCCGCGCGCCTGTGGCGCCAACACCGCGCCGATCGCCTTTGCCGAGGTCTATCTCGCCCTGCAGAACGGCACCGTGGAAGCCCAGGAAAATCCCCTCACCACGATTGAGGCCAAGAAGTTCTACGAGGTGCAGAAGCACATCGTGCTGACCGGTCACATCGTCGATCACCTCAACACCGTCGTCGCCGGTGCGCTCTGGAAGAAGCTTTCGGAAGAAGATCGCAAGATCTTCACCGACGTCGCCCAGGAAGCGGCGGCAAAGGCCACGGCCGAGATCAAGACCAACGAAGCCAAGCTGGTCGATTTCTTCAAGCAGAAGGGGCTGACGGTCACCGAGGTCAACAAGGACGAGTTCCGCGACACCGTGATCAAGACCACGAAGTTCGAGACCTTCGACTACCGCAAGTCCGACTGGGATCGCATCCAGGCGGTGAAGTAAACGTCCAGGCCTTCGTCCGTGCTTGCCGCGATTTTCCGGCGGCAGGCACGGCGGAAGCCTCGAATAAGGCCAGCTCGGGGAGGGCGCATGTCGATGGTTGAAGTTCACAAGCAGATCACGGCGGACGAGATCGCCCACACCTTTGAGGACGAAGTCCCCAAGGGCGCCGATCTCGGCCAATATGCCGCCGAGGATTGGCTCGCGCTCGCGATCTTCTGGGTCATGGCGCTCTCCGTCTTCCTGCAGTTCTTCACCCGTTACGTTCTCAACGACAGTTACGCCTGGACCGAGGAGATCGCGACCTACTGCCTGATCGGCGTGGTCTTCATCGGCTCGGCGATGTGCGTGCGGCTGTCGCGGCACATCCAGGTCGATCTTCTGTTTCGCTATCTGCCGCATGTGGTGGGGCGCGCACTCTCGACGGTCATCGATGTGATCCGGATCGCGTTCTTCGGCTACGCGATCAAGCTGGTTTGGCAATTCATCCAGATCATCGGCGACGAGCGGATGACCACGATCAGGTTTCAAAAGGGATTTGTCTACTACGCCGTGCTGCTCGGCTTCGTGCTGATGTTCGCGCGATCGATCCAGATCGCGGTCGAGAACTGGCGGCGGGGCTACTCGATCCTGGAGCGCCCCGGCGCATTCGACGGAACGGAAGGGTAGGGCGATGCTGCTGCTGCTTGGGGGATTTCTGCTGCTGATGCTGGTCGGCCTGCCGGTCGCGCTTTCGATGGCGGTGTCGTCGCTGGTCTATATTCTCGTCACCGGCATCACCCCGGATGTTACGCTGGCGCAGCGCATGATTGCCGGCGTCGAGAGCTTCCCGCTGCTCGCGGTGCCATTCTTCATTCTGGCCGGCAATCTCATGAATATCGCGGGCGTGACCGGCCGCATCTACAAATTCGCGGTCGCACTGGTGGGCTGGATGCGCGGTGGCCTCGGCCACGTCAATATCGTCGGCTCCGTGATCTTCTCGGGCATGTCCGGCACCGCGATTGCGGATGCCGCAGGGCTCGGCACCATCGAGATCAAGGCGATGAAGGATCACGGCTATTCCACGGAGTTCGCGGTCGGCGTCACCGCGGCATCCGCCACGCTCGGCCCGATCATCCCGCCGTCGCTGCCGTTCGTGATCTACGGCATGATGGCGAACGTCTCGATCGGGGCGCTGTTTCTGGGCGGCGTGATTCCGGGCGTGTTCATGACGTTGGCCATGATGGCGACCGTGGCCTATTTCGCGCACAAGAACGGCTGGGGCAGCGATACGCCGTTCTCATGGCCGCAGATCGGTTCGGCCGCCCTCGAAATCTTCATCGTCCTGGCGTTCCCGCTGGTGGTCTGGCTCTTGGTCGTCGGCGGGATGTCGGTGAACATGGCGGTGGGCATCGGCCTCGTGGCGCTGCTGGCGCTCGACTGGTATTTCGATTTCTCCGCCGTGATGGCGCTGATGGCGCCGGTGATCCTGATCGGCGGCATGACGCTCGGCTGGTTCACGCCGACCGAAGCGGCAGTCGCCGCGGTGATCTGGTCGCTGTTCCTCGGGCTGGTGCGTTACCGCTCGATGACGCTGCAGACGGTGGCGAAGGCCACCTTCGATACCATCGAGACCACGGCATCGGTGCTGTTCATCGTGACCGCAGCCTCGATCTTTGCATGGCTCTTGACGGTCTCGCAGGCGGCGCAGATGCTGACGGATGCGATGCTGAGCATCACCCAGAACAAGTGGGTGTTCCTGCTGCTGGCGAATATCCTGATCCTGTTCGTCGGCTGCTTCATCGACACCATCGCCGCGATCACCATCCTGGTGCCGATTCTGCTGCCGATCGTGCTCAAGCTCGGCATCGACCCGATCCATTTCGGCCTGATCATGACACTGAACCTGATGATCGGCCTCCTGCATCCACCGCTCGGCATGGTGCTGTTCGTGCTCGCGCGCGTGGCGAAACTGTCGGTCGAACGCACGACCCTGGCAATCCTGCCGTGGCTGGTGCCGCTGTTACTGGCGCTCGTCGCCATCACCTTCATCCCGGAGCTGACGCTCTGGCTGCCTAAATACATGGGACTCTCAAGATGACATCGATGGCTTTGGCTGCAACGCTGTTCGGACCGGAAGATCTGCGCATGGTCGAGCGGCCGCTCGATCCGCTCGCCTCGGGCATGGTGCGTATCCGTTTCGGTGCCGGCGGCATCTGCGGCTCCGACATGCATTACTATCGTCATGCCCGCACCGGCGATTTCGTCGTGACCTCGCCGCTGGTGCTCGGCCACGAGATTGCGGGTGACGTGGTCGAGATCGCAGGTTCCGCGCCGGGCGTAAAAGTCGGCGATCGCGTCGCCGTCAACCCGTCGCGCTGGTGCGGCCACTGCAAGCCATGCCGCGAGAACCGGCCCAATCTCTGCGAAAACATCTTCTTCATGGGATCGGCCTCGAAGACCCCGCATATGCAGGGCGGCTTTGCGTCTTACTTCGACGCCATCCCGGCGCAATGCGTGAAGATTCCGGATCACGTGACCTATCAGGCGGCGGCGCTTGCCGAGCCGCTCGCGGTCTGCCTGCACGCGGTGGCTCGCGCCGGGGACGTCACTGGCAAGCGCGCGGTGCTGTTCGGCGCCGGCCCGATCGGTCTGTTGACCATGCTGGCGGCGCAGCGCGCCGGGATCGCAGAGACGACCGTCGTCGATATCGCGGCCGCGCCGCTGGCGTTCGCCACGAGATTGGGCGCCAATCATGTCGTCGATATCTCCGGCGGCGAAGAGGCGCTGAAGGCGCAGGCTGCTGCGCAGCCGTTCGATGTGGCGTTCGAAGTCTCCGGTACCGCAGCGGGCTTGGCCAGCGCGATCGGTGCGGTCAGGCGCGGCGGCGTCGTGGTTCAGGTCGGCAACCTGCCAGGCGGGCAGATTCAGGTGCCGGCGAATGCGGTGATGGCCAAGGAGATCGACCTGCGCGGCTCGTTCCGCTTCGGGGCGGAATTCTTCACGGCGGTCGAACTGATCTCCGACAGCAGTGTGGACGTGCTGTCGCTGGTGACGGCGCAACGCCCGCTGGCGGTCGCGCCTGACGCGGTCCGGCTGGCGCTCGACCGTTCGCAAAGCGTCAAGGTCGTGCTGACCGCTTGATTGCCGTTCTCATTTCAGGAGCTTCCGCATGATGCTGCAGGGGTGGCGGTGGTACGGGCCTAATGATCCCGTATCGCTCGACGATATCCGTCAGGCCGGCGCCACCGACGTGGTGATGGCGTTGCACCAGGTGCCGATCGGCGAGGCCTGGACGCGCACGGCCGTCGAGGAGCGCAAGAACCTGATCGAGAACTCGCAGCCCGGACGCTCGCCGCTGATCTGGTCGGTGGTGGAATCGATTCCAGTGCCCGACGACGTCAAGCGGCTCGGAGGCGTGGCGACACGCTCGATCGAGGCCTGGATCGCGAGCATGGAGGCGGTTGCCGCCGCCGGCATCAAGATCATCTGCTACAATTTCATGCCGGTCGTTGACTGGTGCCGCACCGATCTCGAATGGGAACTGCCGAACGGCGCCAAGGCGATGCGCTTCGATCAGGACCGTTTCGCGGCGTTCGATCTGCACATCCTGCAGCGGCCGGAAGCGCCGGCGGAATATTCCGAGGCCGCGCAGCGCCGCGCGAAGCAGGTCTATGAAGCAATGACGCAGGCCGATATCGACTGCCTCATCACCAACATTGCCAGCGCGCTGCCGGGATCCACCACCGATCCGCTGACCATACCGCAGTTCCGCGACCGCCTGCAGCAATACCGCGGCATTGATTCCAAGGTGCTGCGCCAGCACTTATGCGAATTTCTCGCTCGCGTCGCGCCGGTGGCGGAGCAACTCGGCGTCACGCTGACGCTGCATCCGGACGATCCGCCACGTCCGCTGTTTGGCCTGCCGCGCATCGCTTCGTCGGCAGAGGACTATCAGGCGCTATTCGATGCGGTGCCGTCGAAGGCCAATGGCATCTGCTTCTGCACAGGTTCGCTCGGCGTGCGCGCGGAGAACGATCTGCCTGTCATGGCCAAGCGCTTCGCGCCGCGGATCGGTTTTGCCCATCTGCGGGCGACCAGGCGGGAAGCGGATGGGCTTTCGTTCTTCGAATCCGATCATCTCGATGGCGACGTCGATATGATCGCGGTGTTGAAGGTTTTGCTGGCGGAGAACCGAACGCGTTCGCCCAAGAATCAGATCGTGTTCCGGCCCGATCACGGCCATCGCATGCTCGACGATCTCGCCGCGACCAAGCGCACCAATCCCGGCTACACCGCGATCGGCCGGCTGCGCGGCCTAGCGGAGCTGCGTGGTGCTATCCGCGCCATTGAACACACCGGGTAACTGCGCTTCCGTCCGTTTCAGCCCCTGCTTCGCAGCCTCAAAGGCTGCCAGCCGCTCGGCGAATTTGCCGTTCGCAAGGCCAGCGCGCGCCAAAATGGTCGGCGTAGGCAGCGTCTCGAAGAAATGACAGGCCACGCGATGGCCAGGTGCTGCTTCGCGCAACTCCGGCTCTTCGGCCGAGCAGCGTGCTTGCGCATGCGGGCAGCGGGTATGGAAGCGACAGCCGGACGGCGGCCTGAACGGGCTCGGCACGTCACCTTGAAGCATCACGCGTTTGGTGCGGAGCGCAGGATCGGGTTTCGGAATGGCCGCGAGCAGCGCCTGGGTATAGGGATGCAACGGACGGTTATAGAGTGACTTCTTGTCTGATATCTCGACCAGCTTGCCCAAATACATCACCGCGACGCGGTCGCTGATGTGCTTCACGACAGCCAGATCATGGGCGATGAACAGATAGGAAAGACCAAATCGCTGCTGCAGGTTCTGCAGGAGGTTGACGATCTGCGCCTGGATCGAGACGTCCAGCGCCGACACGGGTTCGTCGCAGACGATCAAATCAGGATTGGCGGCGAGCGCACGCGCAATGCCGATGCGCTGGCGCTGCCCGCCCGAGAATTGATGCGGATAGCGCCCGGCATGTTCGGGCAGCAGACCGACGATGTCCAGAAGCTCGCGGACGCGCGCTTCGCGCGAGGCGTCATCGCCGATGTCGTGAACCCGCAGCGGCTCGGCCAGGATCTCGCCGACCGTCATGCGCGGATTGAGCGAGGCATAGGGGTCCTGGAAAATGATCTGCATGTGCCGACGCATCCGGCGCAGCGCGTCCTTGTCGAGATCGGCGATCTCCTTGCCCTTGAAGCGCACAGAGCCTGCGGTCGGGTCCATCAAACGCAGGATCAGCCGGCCGGTGGTCGACTTGCCGCAGCCGGACTCGCCGACCAGCGCCAGCGTCTCGCCGCGGGCGATCTGAAAACTCACATCCTCGACGGCACGCACCAGTCCGATGGTCTTGCGGCGGATCAGCCCGCGCGTGACCGCAAAATGCTTGACCAGGCCATCGACCTGCAGGACCGGAACATCGCTCATGACGCCACCTCGACCGGCGCCTTCCAGCATGCCACCCGATGGCCGGGCGCGATGTCGCGCAAGGGCGGCGGATCAAGTCGGCAGCGCTGGTCTGCAAATGGACAGCGCGGTGCAAAGCGGCAGCCCGCCGGCTGGTTGTTGGGACTGGGCACGGTACCTTCGATGGTGGCGAGGCGCTTGCGGTCGACATCGATGCGCGGGATCGAGCCGAGCAGACCGATCGTATAGGGATGCTGCGGATCGGCGAACAGGTCGTTGACATCCGCGCTCTCGACGATGCGGCCGGCATACATCACCAACACCTCATCGGCGACCTCCGCGATCACGCCGAGATCATGGGTGATGATCAGGATCGCCATGCCGAGCCGCCGCTGCAGATCGCTCAAGAGGTCGAGGATCTGGGCCTGGATGGTGACGTCGAGCGCCGTCGTCGGCTCGTCGGCGATCAACAGCGCCGGCTCGCAGGAGAGCGCCATCGCGATCATGACGCGCTGGCGCATGCCGCCCGACATATTGTGGGGGAAATCGTCGATGCGCTGCGCCGCTGACGGAATCCGCACCAATTCCAGCATCTCGATCGCCCGTGCCCGCGCTGCGCGCGGCGACATCGCGGTGTGGGCAAGGATCGCCTCGATGATCTGCTGGCCGACGGTGTGGACCGGATTGAGCGAGGTCATCGGCTCCTGAAAAATCATCGACATCTTGCCGCCGCGCAGCTTGCGGCGTTCGTCGGCCGAAAGCCGCAGCATGTCGCGATTGCCGAACAGCACCGCCTCGGCCTCGACCTTGCCCGGCGGGCTCGGCACCAGGCCCATGACCGACAGAGACGTCACGCTCTTGCCGCAGCCGGACTCACCGACAAGGCCGACAGTGCGGCCGCGCGGAACGCTGAAGTTGATGCCGTCGACGGCGCGAAACAAGCCGCGGTCTGTCGCGAAGTGGGTCTTTAGGCCGCGAACCTCGAGGAGCGTGTCCATCAGAAGGAGTAATCCAGTCCCTTATAGAAGGTGTTTTGATAGAGCATGTGCGGCCGGACGCCTTTCAGCTTCTTCGAACTGGTGGTGTACATCGCAACGTTCATCACCGGCATCCAGAGATGCTCGTTCGTTACCTTCTCCTGCACGCGGGCATAGTTGAGTGCGCGCTCGGTGTCGGTCAGGGCGGCGCGGCCGGCGCGCAGCCACTCGTCGGTTTCGGCGTCCTTCCAGTTCATGCGATTGGGGGTGGGGACGTTCTTTGAGTTAAAATAGATGTTCATCAACTCGCCGGCCGACAGATAGGGAACCGTCACCGTCCAAAGCTCGTAGTCCTGCTTGCCCATCTCGGCAGGCGCAATCGTGGAATCGAAGCCCACTATCTTCCAATCGACTCCGATCTTGCGCATGTAGCCCTGAATGGCTTCGGAGACGCGCGGGAAATAGGCGACTTGCGTGAACAGCACCCGGGGCGCGAGCTTCATGCCGTCCTTCTCACGAATACCGTCGGCGCCGACCTTCCAACCGGCCTCGTCCAAAAGCTTCTTGGCGCGTTCGACATCTTCCTTGATGACACCCTTGGTTTTTTCGGCGAAGTCGAGTGCCTTGGGATCGACAAAAGTGAACGCCGGCTCGGCATTGCCCAGCATGACGCCCTTGACGATGTCGGCACGGTTGATCGCGATGTTCATCGCCTCGCGCACGCGCTTGTCTGATACCATCGGGCGCGTGATCTTGTAGCCGTAGTACATGAGCTGGAAGTTCGGTTTGGCTTCCTGAACGGTCAGGTTGGGCGCAGCCTTGACCTGCTCGATGAACTGCAGTGGGACCTGATGGGTAAGGTCGAACTGCCCGCCCATGATGGCGGCGACCCGGCTGGCATCTTCGGGCACGATCTTGATGCTGAGTTTTTCGAACTTCACCGGGCCCTTGTTCTGATACATCGACGGGCCCCATTTGTAGGCGTCGTGGCGCTTGAGCACGATTTCGGTGCGCGGCTGCCAGCTCTCGAAACACCACGGACCGGTGCCGTCGATTCCCTTGATGCCGTAATCCTTGCCCAGCGTTTCCACGCTTTCCTGGTTGTGGATTGCGTTGGTGTACATGGTGAGCTGCAGCAGCAGCTCGGAGTAGGGCTCGTTCAGCTCATACTCGACGGTGTAGGGATCGGGCGCGCGAAGCTCCTTGATCTCGCCGGCGCGCCATGCATACGGCGCCTTGGTTTCCGGATCCTTGAGCCGCTTGAAGGTATAGATGACGTCGGCGGCGGTGAACTTCTTACCGCTGCAGAACGTTACGTCGTCGCGCAGCTTGAACGTATAGGTCCTGCCGTCCTCGCTGATGGTCCAGGATTTCGCGAGGTAAGGGGTCGCCGTCTTGCCGTCCCAGTCGAGCGCTACCAGCGTATCCTGGAACATATTGACGATATCAGACGTCGGCGACCAGGTGGTGCGCTGGCCGTCGTAATGCGGCGCGTCCAGCGACTTCATTACCCGCAAGGTCTGCGCCTCGGCTATCGCGCACATTCCGGCCGCTCCCAGCAGCGCCGCAACGCCCGTCAAAATGCTGCGCATCGTGTTCTCTCCCTCGTTATTTCTGGCGCGACACGTCCAAGCCTTTGTAGAAAGTATTCTGGTAGATCATGTGCGGCCTGGCGTCGGCGATCTTCTTGTTGGCCACCTGGTCCATGTTGATGTTGAGCACGGGCATCCAGAGGTGCTCGCGCATCACCTTCTGCTGGACCTTCGCGTAGTATTTCGCGCGGTCGGCATCGGTCAGCGCCGAGCGGCCCTGCTTCAGCCACTCATCGGTTTCGGCGTCCTTCCAGTTCATCCGGTTTGGCGTCGGGATGTTCCTGGAATCGAAGTAGATGTTCATGAGGTCGCCGGCCGACAGATAAGGCACGGTCACCGACCAGATCTCGTAGTCCTGCTCGGCCATCTTGGCGGAGGCGATGGTCGAGTCCCAGGGTTGAAGCTGCCACTGGACGCCGATGCGGCGCAGGTAACCCTGGATCGCTTCGGCCACCCGCGGCGTGTTGCCGGCCTGAGTGTAATAGACCTTGGGCTGCAGCTTGACGCCGTCCTTTTCGCGGACGCCGTCGCTGCCCATCTTCCAGCCGGCTTCGTCGAGCAGTGCTTTTGCACGCTCGATATCCTCCTTCACGATGCTCTTGGTGGCGGGGTCGTGATCGAGTGCGTCCGGGTCGACAATGGTGAAGGCGGGATCGGCATTGCCGAGCAGGACGCCCTTGGCAATTTCAGCGCGGTTGATGGCGATGCTCATCGCCTCGCGCACGCGCCGGTCCGCCACCATCGGCCGAGTCGTCTTGAAACCGAAATAGAGTAATTGGAAATTCGGCTTTGCCGCTGTGACCGTCAGCATCGGGGCCGCCTTGGCCTGCGCGATGAATTGCGGCGGGAACTGATGGGTCATGTCGAACTGGCCGGCCATCATCGCCGCCACACGGCTGGATTCCTCCGGCATGATCTTGACGCTGAGCTTTTCGAACTTGACGGGCCCCTTGTTCTTGTACATCGACGGGCCCCAACGGTAGGCATCGTGGCGCCTGAGCACGATCTCGGTGCGCGGCTGCCAGCTCTCGAAGCACCACGGTCCGGTGCCATCGGCGCCCTTGATGCCGTAATCCTTGCCGAGCGCCTCCACGCTCTCCCTGTTGTGGATGACGTTGGTGAACATGGTGAGCTGCAGCAGCAGCTCGGAGTAGGGCTCGTTGAGCTCGTACTCGACTGTGTAGGGATCAGGCGCGCGCAGCTCCTTAATGTCGCCGGCGCGCCAGGCGTAGGGCGCCTTGATCGCGGGGTCCTTGAGCCGCCTAAAGCTGTAGATGACGTCATCCGCGGTGAATTTCTTGCCGCTGCAGAAGGTGACGTCGTCGCGCAGCTTGAACGTATAGGTCCTGCCGTCCTCGCTGATGGTCCACGACTTGGCGAGATATGGAATCGGCGTGCGGCCGTCCCAGTCGAGCGCGACCAGCGTGTCCTGGAACATGTTGACGATATCAGACGTCGGTCCCCAGGTCGTGCGCTGCGCATCGTAATGCGGCGCGTCTATCCCCTTCATGAGCTGGAGCGTCTGGGCCGACGCCGGACCCGTGACGCACAGTGCCAAGGACATTCCCAGCGCGAACCTGATCATGTCTGCAGCCTCGGATCGAGGACGTCGCGGAATGCGTCGCCCAGAAGGTTGGCGGCCAGCACGATCACGAAAATGGCACAGCTTGGGATCGTCGCGATATGCGGCGCCATGAACAGGAAGTCGCGGCCCTGCGCCGCCATCATGCCGAGTTCGGCGGTCGGCGGCTGCGCACCCATGCCGAGAAAACCGAGCGCCGCGCCGATCAGGATGATCTGGCCGAAGCGCAGCGTCAGGAACACGAAAATGGTCGAGATGCAGTTCAGCGTCAGGTAGCGCCAGATCAGTTCGCCGTCAGAGACGCCGACGGCGCGGCCGGCCTCCATGAACTCCTGGCCCATCACGCCGATCGCTGCACCGCGCGCCACGCGCGCCACATCGGGCACGGTGGCGACGACGAGCGCTATCACCACCGCCGTCAATCCGGCGCCGAAGATCGCGGCCACCGCAAGCCCGATCAGGATTGCAGGGAAGGCGAGCATCACGTCGACCAGCCGCATGATCCAGCCGTCCAGCCGCCGGTAGTAGGCGGCGAGGATGCCGAGAACGCCGCCGATGAAACCGCCGACGATCACGCCGACCAGCCCAAGCATCAGCGTGTTGCGCGTTCCGTAGAGAACGCGGCTGAAGATGTCGCGCCCCGTATTGTCGGTGCCGAACCAGTGCGCGGCGTCGGGCGACCGCATCACCTTGGTAAGATCGGTGAAGTAGGGATCGTAGGGTGCGATCCAGGGCGCAAATAGCGCTGCCAGCACAATCGTTGCCAGCACCAGTCCAGCGAGTGCCGCGACCCGGTCTCGCGCCAGCCGGCGCAACACTCCGGCGCGGGCGAATACGCCGGTTTCGCGCTCCGGGACAAAGCCTTGTTCGAGAGCCTCGACGCTCATCTGCGCTGCACCCTCGGATCGAGATAGACATAGAGCACGTCGACGATGAGGTTGATCGTGAGAAAAGCGACGGCGAGGATCATGATCGCGCCCTGCGCCGTCGGGAAATCGCTGGAGACGATGGCGCCGACGGCGAGCCGGCCGACGCCGGGCCATGAGAACATGGTTTCGGTGACCACCGCACCGCCGAGCAGGAACGCCGCCTGCAGTCCGATCAGGGTAACGACGGGGATCATGGCGTTGCGCAGCGCGTGATGGATGATCACCACCCGCTCGCGCAGTCCCTTGGCGCGCGCCGTGCGGACGAAATCGGCGCCGAGCACTTCGAGCACGGCGGTGCGCGTCAGTCGTGCGATCGGGCCGATCAGCACCGCGCCCAGCGTCAGGGCGGGGAGGATCAGGCTCGGCAATCCGCCGTCCCATACCGGGCCGGTGCGGCCGGTGAACGGCAACAGCGCCCATTTGAATCCGACGAACTGAATCAGGATCAGGCCGATAAAGAACACCGGCATCGACACGCCCGCCACCGAGCAGGCCATGATGACGCGGTCGGACAGGCGTCCGCGATTGACGGCCGCCAGCGTGCCGAGCGCGAGCCCGCTCGGTACCGCGATCAACATCGCCCCAAGCATCAACTCAATTGTCGGCCCGATCGTCATCGCCAGTTCCTCGCTCACCATTCGGTTGGAAATGATGGAGCGGCCGAGATCCCCGCGCAGCACACGCAGGATGTATTCGAAGAACTGGATCGGGATCGATCTGTCGAGACCAAGTTCCTGGCGGATCGCGGCAATGGTCTCGGCTTTGGCATCGGGCCCGGCGATGATCATCGCGGGATCGGCGGGCACGACTTGCAACAGGCAAAAGCAGAGGAAGAGAACCCCGAGCAAGGCGGGGAACGAAATCAGCAGACGATGGACAATCTGTTGTCCCATGCGACGCCAACGGACGGGTTGGGCCAAGGAACTCTCGCGCCAACGTTGACGCTTCTATTTCCCCCTCGGCAGCCGCGCTTCGTCCGACGTGCGCGGCTTTTTATTATCCTGGATAGTGGCACCTGTCGGACGCGGCGTCACGCTCAATCTGACAGTTCGCTCCCGCTGCGTCCTTTTGCGCGTCGCGCCGCGATGGCATTTCGCAATGCGAGAATTTCGTCTCACGGGAAGCGGTTAAAACGCGCGTTAGCAAGCTCGCAATCTCAGATGCTTCCTGGCCCTGCCGTGTCATCGATCGCTGATGGCAGGCGAAACTCCAGCGGATGATTTGCATCACCTGTCAATGCTGCGGCCCCATCAGACGTCGAGCATTTTCCGCGCATAATAGATGATGGTGAAGATTGGCGATCCATTGGCGGCCGGAAGCGGTCAGGTTCAGGTACTTGATGCCTTCGTCGAGATATTCCGAGACGCTGTTCCAGAAGAAGTCCGGATATTTTTCCACGAGATCCGCCGGACATGAATATCCAAGCTGGTGATTCATCCCTGTTTCTTCAAATTCGTAAAAAAGCGCATTGACCTTTCTTGCATACATCGGGTCGCCAAGTTGCCCGATCAGGTCCGCCGCCTGAACCAGACGAGGTATGTTCGTCTCCGTCGTCTTTCTCTCGGGTGGAGGCGGGAAACGCGTATGTTCGATCGCCTCCACGATACGCGCGGCGTCCATCACCGGTGAATTTCCGAGCCGTTCTATGGCAAACAGCTTCGAACGGTCGACGTGATAGGGCATCAACGCGGCATCCGACGCTCCGCGAGGCAAGGCGATTCTCCGTCCGTCTTCATCGACCACGAACTCGTCGTCGGTATCGCCGCTCAATATGCCGCGAACATAGCCGATGTCGTGCAGCAGGCAGGCAACGATGAGATGCGTGTAGTCGGAAGGTTCGATACGGCGCGACATCATCATGCCTTGCAGGATGTCGCGGCCGGCCATCGTGACCAGCCACGTATGCTCATAATTGTGATAGAGAGCGTCGCTTCTTCCAATGCATTCGATGGTGATCCGGGCAAGTGAGCCGAGGCGCTCTGCCAGATCGTCATGCATGGGACCAAAGATTTCGCGGAAGTCCTTGGTCAGGAATTTGCCGAGCCTGCGGGCTGCCGACGCCGTGATGGTTCTCATCGTCACTCTCCGATGAACCGGAGCCGTTCAGTGGAAAGGTTATCACAGGTTTCAGCGACGTGGCATGCCGCGGTCGCGGTGTCACATCGCAAAGCGTTTTCAGGACAGGGCGGTATCTGCCTCCGCCGTTTCGGGCAGCGAAAGGAGCCCTGTAGCATCGTCGGGCAGGCGGAGGGACGAGGGGAAGCATGCAGTCGCGTGCCCGTGTCGCGGGCAAGGTTGATTGCCCGGCAGCCTTGGTTGAAAGCTATACGCCTGGGTCTAACGAAAGTCGCTTCGGCCCGTATTTGATCCGGTGGCAGTCCGCCGGGCCTTCGACTATAGTCTCCGAACCCAGATTGGTTCGCCCGCCAAATGCCCGACGGCTCCGCTACTGCCCATCATTATCGCCCGAAGCTCGCGACCGTCCTGTCCGAGGGATACGATCTCGGCTGCTTTCGAAAGGATTTGCTGGCGGCCTTGACGGTCGCCATCGTTGCACTCCCGCTGTCGATGGCGATCGCCGTCGCCTCGGGCGTTTCGCCCGAGCGGGGATTGTACGCCGCCGTGATCGGCGGCTTTTTAGTATCGGCGCTCGGTGGCAGCCGTTACCAGATCGGCGGACCCGCGGGCGCGTTCATCGTCCTGGTGTCGGCAACCGTGACGAAATTCGGCATCGACGGGCTGCTGCTGACGGTCTTCATCTCCGGCTTCATGCTGACGGTGATCGGGCTGCTGCGGCTAGGGGCGCTGATCCGCTACATTCCGCATCCGGTGACCGTCGGCTTTACATGCGGCATTGCGGTCACGATCTTTGCCAGTCAGCTCAGGGATCTCGGCGGCCTCAAGCTGCCTGCGGCCGAACCCGGACCGCTATTGCCGAAGCTTGTGATGCTCGGCCAATCCTTGCCGACCATCAGTCCGGCCGCGCTGGCGGTTGGCGTGGGGTCGGCGGCCCTGATCTTCCTGCTGCGGCGACTGGCACCGAATTGGCCGGGAATGCTGATCGCGGTCACGCTCGCTTCGGTCGCCGTCTTTCTGCTTCATCTGCCGGTAGAGACCATCGGCAGTCATTTCGGACAATTGCCTGATGGAGTGCCGTCGCCGCAGCTACCCTCGATCTCTTATGCTTCGGTGCTCGAGGTGTTGCCGGCGGCGCTCTCTTTCACTCTTCTGGGTGCGGTTGAGAGCCTGTTGTCCGCCAAGGTCGCCGACGGCATGACCGGGCGCAAGCACCGCTACAACATGGAGGTGGTGGCGCAGGGCATCGCGAACGTCGCCTCCGCCATCTTCGGCGGCATCAGTGTGACCGGAACGATCGCGCGTACCGCGACCAATATTCGCGCGGGCGCCTGCAGCCCGGTCTCCGGCATGGCGCATGCGATCTTCGTTTTGGCTTTCATGCTGGTCGCAGCGCCGTTGGCGAGCTTCATTCCGCTCTCCGCGCTGGCGGCGTGCTGGTGGTGGTGTGCTGGAACATGGCGGAGAAGGAAGAATTCCTTCGCTTGCTTCACGATTGGCGCAGTGCGGCGGTGCTGATCGCAACTTTCGGCCTCACGCTGATCGAAGATCTGACATTCGGCATCATCGCCGGATGCGTGCTGGCCGCAGCGTTTGCGATCTACGATCGCGTCCGCGCCTAATCTTTCGCCGCCGGCTTGGTCGCGAACTGCGGAAACATCGCCGCGACAACGGGGCCGTCGGTCCGCCAGGAATGGCAGCCGCCGATGAAGAACGGACGTTGGCCGGAGTTCTGCTGGTTCTCCAGCGTATCGCGGCCTTCCGGCTGCTTGCCGTAGGACATGGTCTGGTACAGCGTGGTGACGGCGGGGCCGAGCAATTCCATCAGATGCGTGCAGGTCTCCAGCCGGCCGATCTTGCGCCGCACCGTCTCGCGCCAGCCCGGGCCGATGCGCTCGCCGATCAAGCGCCGCAAGATCGGCTCGACCTCGATGCAGGTCGGGTAGGGCGTGGCGCGCATCATCGCCTCTGCCGCGCGAATCGTCATGCTGTCGTCGATCGCAAGCCGCAGGCCGATATCGTGGACGGGATCGCCCGGCTTCAGTTCGCTGCGGAAACGATCGGCACGCTGGGTGAAAGGCTTGGTGTCCCGCAGCCACGCCTCGACTTCCCAGAATCCGTCGTCGCGCAGAAAGCCTTCGCATTCGACGGACCGCCTGTGCATCAGGCGGCGCGATGGCTTGCTGTTTTCCAGAGACATCAGTCCGTATCCTGCTTCGACGCGTCGCTTCAGCCGAACTTCACGATCATCTTCCCAAGCGCCGATCGCGACTGCATGGACGTGAAGGCCTCGCGGAAATTCTCGAACGGCACGATCTTGCCGACCACGGGCTGCAATTTGCCCGACGCCAGCCAGTCGAACAATTGCGCCATCAGGCGAGTGTGCGTCTCCGGCTCGCGCTTCTGGATCTGGGCGAGGTCGACGCCGAGCAGCGCGCCGCCCTTGAGGAGCGGCAGGTTGAACGCCAGCGCCGGAATGGTGCCGGAGGCGAATCCGACCACGAGATGCCGCCCGCGCCAGGCGATCGAGCGAAACGCCTGCAGTGATACTTCGCCGCCCACAGGATCGAAAATGACATCCGGCCCATGCCCGCCGGTCAATTCCTTCAGCGTCTCCCGCCAATCCGCCTGGGTGTAGTCGATGGTCTGATCGGCGCCGTGACGAACCGCAAATTCACGCTTCTCCGCCGTCGAGGCAGCTGCGATCACCCGCGCGCCCATCAGTCTGCCGAGTTGAACGGCGGCGATGCCGACGCCGCCGGCCGCGCCCAGCACCAGCAATATCTCGCCTTCGCGCAGCGACGCGCGGGCATCCAGCGCGTAGAGCCCGGTCAGATAGTTGGCCTGAAACGACGCGCCGGCCTCGAACGGAACCTGCGGCGGCAGATGCTTGAGCGCCACAGACGGCACAGAGATATATTCGGCGAGCGCACCGGACCGGGCCATGCCGATCACCGGCATGCCCGGCTTGAACGCACCAACGTTGTCGGCGACGGCATCGACCGTTCCGGCAAACTCCGTCCCCGGCACGAACGGCAGCGGGTCCTTGGTCTGATAAAGGCCCTGCACCTTCAGCCCGTCGACGAAGCCGACTGCCGCCGCGCCGATCCTGACGCGGACCTCGCCCGCGGCGAGGCCGGGCGTATCGATCTCCATGATCGAGATGCCGTCGATTGAATTGTAGTTCTCGACAACGACCGCCTTCATGCAAATTCTTTCATGGGTTTTCTCTTCGTGCGCCAAGACCTTGCGCCGGCATCTTGAGATGCCTGCGGATTCTTCAGGTGAACTCTATTCGGCCGCTTCGGCCTGCCGGTCGATCGCCAGCGCGCCTTGCTTGATGAGTGGAATCAAGTCACGGCCGATCGCCATCGTGTCGTGCGGATTCTCAAAGCCGCGCAGCAGGAAGGAATGAATGCCGAGCCGGTAATATTCCAGCACCGCTGCCGCGATCTGTTCAGGCGTTCCAACCAGGCACGACGTATTGCCGGGAGCGCCGGTGGCGCGCGCAATTCCCATCCATAGCCGCTCGTCATGGACGTCGCCGCGCGCGGCGTAACCGAGCAGGCGCTCGGCGGAGTGGTTGGTGGGTTGGGGCGCGGCGCCGGTCTTGCGCTCGACATCCGCCAGTAGCGCGTTCGCCTTGTCCCACGCCGCGCCTTCGGTATCCGCCATGATCGGCCGCAGCGACATGTTGAAGCCGACGCTGCGCCCAAAGGCGGCTGCGCGCTGCCGGAAATCCTGCACTCGTTCCCGGGTCTCCTTCAGCGGCTCGCCGAAGATCGCGAACACGTCGCAATGTTTGGCGCCCATCTCCAGCGCGCCTTCGGACGAACCGCCGAAGAAGAGGGTGGGGTAAGGCCGCTGGTAGGGCTTGATGTCGGAGAAACCGCCCTCGACGCGGTAGAACTCGCCCTTGTGATCGATCGGACTGTCGCTGCTCCAGAGTTTCTGCATCACCTCCAGATACTCGCCCGCGCGGCGATAGCGGTCATTCTTGGGCAGGAAGTCGCCTTCGCTCGCCTGGTCCGCGTCGCTGGTGCCGGCGATGATATGCAGCGCCATCCGGCCCTGCGTGAGCTGGTCGAAGGTTGCTACCTGCCGCGCGGCCAGCGCCGGCGCCACCGAACCCGGCCGGTGCGCGATCAGGAACTTGATCCGCTCGGTGTGATCGGCGGCATAGAGTGCAATCGCAAAGCCTTCGGCGGCAGAAGCGTAATATCCGACCAGGACGGAATCGTAATTCCACTGCTCATGCAGCCGGGTGAAATCGACCACCCATTGTCGCGATATTTGTCCCTTGATCAGGTGAACCGCGACGCCCTCCTGCTGGGTGCCGATCATTCCGATGATTCTTGCGGGCATGGTCGTTTTCCCGGTCGCTGATGTTTGACTGGAATGAAACGCGCAACACCAAGGGAAAGCAAGTGTTCTGCAGCGTTTTCGCGCGAAGCATGCCCTCGGACTTGATCCGAGGGTGGATACCGGTTCGCGTGAAGAAAACGCGTCAAAAAAGACCTTATCCTGTTCCGTTACACGTCGTGTTCACGGCTGGCATCCGCTGCCGCCATCGCTTCGCCATGCCGGCGTGACAGCGCGGAGGTAATATTGCGCTCGGTCAGGTCCATCAGGCGATGCATCGCGCGCCGCGCGCCATCGGGATTGCGCGCCCATATCTCATCGAGGATGGCGCGGTGATAGGGCAGGCTCTTGCGCGGTGCGCCCGGGTTCAGCGTCGAGAGTTCGAACGACATCCGCAGCGCCGCCTCGACAGTGGCGCCGAAGGCGACCAGAAAGTCGTTGCCGGTCGCCGTCAGGATGCCGCGATGGAAGCGCAGATCAGGCTCGGAATAGGCGCGGCTGTCCATTCCGGCGGCGTCCATCTCGCGATAGGCCCGTTCGATCCGGGCGAGGTCGGAGTCCGAGCCGCGCTCGGCGCAGATCGCGCAAGCCTCCGGCTCGACGATCCGGCGCACCTGCGTGAGCTGGCGGGCAAACTCTTCCGTCGGACGCAGTGCCCATGTCCATTCCAGAAGCTCGGCATCCAGCATGTTCCAGTTGATCCGCTCGCGCACATGAGTGCCGGCCTTCTGCCGCGCCGCGATCAAGCCCTTTGCCTTGAGGATGGACAGCGATTCCCGGATCGAGGTGCGGCTGACGCTGAATTGGGAAGCGAGCTCGACCTCGCGCGGCAGCGTCTTTCCCTCCTGCCATGTGCCGGAGACGATGAGCTTGGCGATTTCCCGCGCGACGTGGGTGTTGGATTGACGGGGTTCGACGTCCCTGGACAAATGTGGACCCTCAAGCCTTGAAACAATAATGTCTGCTTTATTGCGATATGGTGTCAATTGATATCGCGAAAGCAGCCGTGTTGGGAGAAGCCTCCTTTTGACAGTATATTTTATGTCGGTCATATTGTCGAAAAAGACTGTCAGGGAGGCTGCTATGACGAAGAAGAATCCGAGCCACAAATCCGCGGGCTTCAGCCGCCGAACGCTGCTTCAGGCCGGTGCCGCCACCCTCGGCGCGGCCGCATTTCCGCTGCCGGCCATTGCGCAAACAAAACCGTTTGCCGGCATCACGCTGCGCGGCGCGTCCTTTCAGCACCGCTTTTTCACGCTGCTGCAGAACTACATCCCGGAGTTCGAGACGCAGACCGGCATGAAGGTCGATCTGCAGCTCTCCGCGTTCCCGGTCTACAACCAGCAGGCCAATCTCGAATTGTCGTCCGGCGGTTCGGCGTTCGATTTCGTCAATGTCACCTTCATCCTTGCCGCGCGCTGGGTGGCGGCGGGGCTACTCGCCAATCTCGACGAGTTCACCGGTGATCCCAACCTGACTCCGGCGGAATGGAATCCGAAAGATTTCGTCGAAGGCGCGCAGGTGCCGTACCGCGACGCCAAGGGCGCCACTTACGGCTACTCCTGGGAAGGCGGAGCCATGGTGATGGGCCTGTCGCGCATGGATTTGATGGAGAAGCGCGGTCTCAAGATACCGAAGACCTTTGCCGAGCTGGAGCAGGTTTGCGCCGCGATGCATGGCGCCGACAATGTCAACGGCATCGTCAGCTTCCAGCTCCATCACTGGTGCCTGCCGCCCTACATCCAGGGTTTTGGCGGCAATATTTTTCGCAAGCCGCCCACCGACATCATGCCGACGCTGAATTCGCCGGAAGCTATCCAGGCCGTTGAATATTACGCGAACCTTCTGAAGAACTACGCGCCGCGCGGCGTGCTCACCTACACCGAGGATCAGGCGCGGCAATCCCACATGACCGGCCGCTCCAACATCTTCATTCATTCCAGCGCCTGGATTACGCCGATCCTGCTCTCGAACGATAGCAAGGTGAAAGACACCTCACGCGTCGTCAGGATGCCGGCAGGCCCCGTGCATGATTTCCCGGCCGCCAACAGCCAGGGTCTCGGCATTCCCAAGAACGCCAAGAACAAGAAAGCGGCGTGGGAATTCATCAAATGGGCGCTCAGCCCTGAAATCTCGATGCGGCTCGTCAAGGAGCACGGCCATTCCTCGGTATGCCGCAGATCCGTGATCGAGAGCGAGGAATACCGCAAGCTGAACACCGTCAGCGGCCAGGACCTCGGCGCGCTCTATCTCGAAGTGCTGGGGCTGCCGGCCAAGGGCGAGAACTACATGGCCTATCGCACGGTGAAGGAGTTCCCGATCGTCGGCGATGTCCTCAACAAGGCGTTCGAACAGGTGGCGACGGGGCAGCTCACAGCTCAAGCTGCGATGAACGCGGCGCAGGAGCAGGCGGTGGCCAATCTCCGCCGGGCCGGGACCGCGCTTTGAGCGGAAAGGGATCGGTCGACGCCGAGCGCCGCCGCTTCAATCGCCTCGCGCTGGCGCCGAGCCTGATCGTGTTGTTTGTGATCGCAGGCTTGCCTGCGATCTATCTTGTCGTGACCAGCCTGACGCCGTTCCAACTGGTCAATCCGGGATCGTCGACGGATTTCAGCTCGCCCTTGCGGAACTATCGCCTGCTTCCGGGCGACCCGCGCTTCGTCAATTCGCTATGGGTGCAGGCCAAGCTGTCGTTCTGGGGCGTGCTGTTGCAGGTCCTGCTCGGCATGCTGCTCGCGCTACTGCTGCACACGCAGTCGCGCGTCGTGGAATTCGCCCGCACTCTGTTCCTGATTCCGATGGTGCTGCCGCCGATCGTCGTGGCGATCATATGGAAACTGATCTACACGCCCGACATCAGCCCGCTCTACTACGCCGCAGGCCTGCTGAACGTGACCATGCCGTCGCTGACTTCGAGCGTCGATTTCGCGCTGACCGCGATCATCATCGCCGACACCTGGGAATGGATGCCCTTCACCTTCCTGATGGTATTGGCCGCGCTGCAGACCATTCCGGAGGAATTTTCCGAAGCCGCCCTGGTCGACGGCGCCAACCGGCTGCAGATCTTCTTCTACATCACGCTGCCCTTCATCACGCCGATCCTGGTCATCTCGGGCATGTTTCGCCTGATCGACAGCGTCAAGGCATTTCCGCTGGTGTTCCTCTTGACCGGCGGCGGGCCGGGCAGCGTCACCGAGGTGACCAACTATTATGCTTATCTGCTCGCATTCGACTTCAACGAAATCGGCTATTCCAGTTCGGTCACCATCGTGATGCTGCTGCTTGTCGTCGCGGTCAGCCTGGGTGTGGTGTGGATGGGCCGCCGCCGCGAGGCCATGGCATGAGTGGGGGCATGAGTGGCCCGGTCCGCCGTTCGGCCAGCCCGCGCCGGCTCGTGGCGATCGGCGTGACGCTGATTGTGCTGCTGTCGCCGTTCCTCTGGCTGTTGCAGATGAGTTTCAAGTCCAATGAGTTGATCCTGCAGTTTCCGCCGCCCTTGATTTTCACGCCGACGCTGCAGAACTACGTTTCCCTCTGGCAGGGTGCGTTCCCGGCCTCCTTCGTCAACAGCTTGATGAGCGCCTCGTTCTCGACCGCGCTGGCGCTCATTCTAGGCGTGCCCGCGGCCTACGCGTTGTCGCGGTGGGCGGGGCGGGGAAAGCACGCGCTGAGCTTTGCGATCCTGGTGACGCGGATGGCGCCGCCGATCGCGTTCACGATTCCGTTCTTCCTGTTCTATCGCTGGATCGGGCTGCTCGACACCGTCACCGGGCTGGTGCTGGTCTACACCAGCTTCAACCTGCCGCTGGTGATCTGGATGATGCAGCCGTTCTTTGAAACCGTGCCGCCGTCGCTGGAAGAGGCGGCGCTGGTCGACGGCGCGTCGACACGGGTCGTCTTCCTCCAGATCGTGCTGCCGATGGTCGCGCCCGGCATCGCCGCCACCGCGATCCTGTGCTTCCTCTACGCCTGGAACGACTTCTTCTTTGCGCTGATCCTGACGCGGACCAACGCACGGACGGCGCCGGTCGCCGTGGTCAACTTCATGAACTACGAGGGCTGGGAGTGGGGCAAGATCGCCGCGGGCGGCTCGCTGGTGATGGCGCCGGTCCTGATTTTCTCGCTCGCCGTGCGCCGCTATCTGGTGAGCGGGCTGACGGCGGGCGCCGTGAAAGGGTGAGAGCGATGCGGCTTCCGACCGGTGCTTCACGATTTGTCTTCATCTTTGCCCATCCGGCCGGCCATGTCGGCGCGCCCCGCCACTACACGCCTTACTTTCAAGGCGCAGGGCTCGACTGGCACATGGTGCCGCTCGACATCACGCCGGAACATCTTTCCGAAGCGATCCGCACGCTCGCGAAATCGCCGAGCGTCGCCGGCTTCAATCTCACCCTGCCGCACAAGCCGGCGGCGTTCGAGCTGTGCGATGCGGTCGGGCCGGCCGCCGAGTTCGAAGGCGTCGTCAACACGATCCGGATCGAGGCCGGTGCACGGCTGGTCGGCGAATCCTTCGATGGCGGCGGTTTCCTGAATGCGGCGCGCGAGAAGGCGATATTCGATCCCGACCGCCGCTGCGTCGTGATCGGGGCAGGGGGAGCCGGCCGCGCGATCTGTCACGCGCTGGCTGCCGCTGGCGTGAGGCGGCTGCGAATCCTGAACGAAACGCCGGGGCCGGTCGAAATCCTCGCCCAAAAGCTCCGCAGCCGTTTTGCCGATATCGAGATCAGCCTGGACGAAAAATTCGACGACGCCGGCCTGCTCGTCAACGCCACCTCGCTCGGGCTTCGCGAGACGGACGCCCTGCCGATGAATCCCGCGAGGCTGCCGGATGATTGCGCCGTATTCGATATCATTGCCGCCCGCCGGACCGAGTTCATGCAAGCTTGCGCCGCACGTGGCCTGAAGGTGGTCGATGGCGTCGCGATGATCAAACATCAACTGCCCCTGCAGACCGCATTCTGGCGCGGCGAATCCTGAGCCATTGCGCTCGGCAACCGGCATGCCATCACGCCAAAGTTCCCCATTTCCCGATCAATCTCCGCGATGCGCAAAGTGAATTGCTGCGCTGCGCCATGTGCGGCACCAATGCACGGATCAATGCGTTAGCGGCCGAACGAGGCCACGCAGTGGGGATTCGGCATGGAAGATCTTCTGTCAAAATTCGAACAGATGTTTGGCTGGGTGCCACAATGGCTGGTCGGGCTTAGCCTCGTCGTCGGCGCCATTGCCGTGGCGCTGTTCGTCTACGGCATTGCTGCGAGAACCATCAAACGCGTGGTCGCGGCGCGCTGGCCGGCCGTGACGTTGCTTCTGCAAAGGGTCGCCGGCCCGGCGCGGCTGGCGCTTTGTCTCGTCGCCGTGGCGCTGGTGCTGCCGCTGGCACCCTTGAACGACGTGCTGCGTGAACAGCTCAGGCACTTTTTCGTCGTCGCCGTCATCGCGCTGATCGGATGGATCACGGTTCGCGCGGTGGACATGGGGGCCGCGCGCTATCTGCAGCGCTTCCGCCTCGATACCGACGAGAACTTTCTCGCCCGCAAGCACGTCACCCAGGTTCGTGTCTTCAGGCGCGTAATCCAAACCTTGATTATCATCATTGCCGTTTCCACCGCCCTGATGACTTTCGAGTCCGTCAAGCAGTACGGCGTCAGCCTGTTTGCGTCAGCCGGCGCCGCCGGCCTGATCGTCGGCCTTGCCGCAAGGCCATTGCTCAGCAATCTCATCGCCGGCGTCCAGATCGCGATCACGCAACCGATCCGGATCGAAGACGCCGTCATCATCGAGAACGAATGGGGGTGGATCGAGGACATCGCCTCGACCTATGTCGTGGTCCGGCTGTGGGACTGGCGCCGGATGGTGGTGCCGCTGTCCTACTTCATCGAGCGTCCCTTTCAGAACTGGACCCGCGATACCCAGTCGCTGATCGGGGCCATCACCCTTCACGTCGATTATTGCACCGATGTCTCGCGGATCAGGCAGCGGCTTGAACAGGCCGTGCGCGAGTCCAAATTGTGGGATGGCGCCGTGGTCAATCTCCAGGTGATTGAGGCCAGCCCGCGGTCGATCGAGCTTCGGGCGCTGGTCAGCGCCAGATCCGCGCCGCAATCCTGGGATCTCCGCTGCGAGATCAGGGAAAAGCTGCTCACCTTCATCCGCGAGGAGATGCCGGAAGCCTTCCCGCGCGAACGTGCCATGATATCGCCCCGGCTCGCCGACTTCAGCGACACTTTCGAGCACGGCGATGCGCGGTCCCGTCCGGTCCCGGCGAGGGCCCATAGCTAGGTCCTGCACAGGCAACTTCCGGATCCGATGTGATCGCTGAAACTGCCGAATGGGGCCTTGCGTCCGCTTGTTCGGGCTGTAATGGATACGGCTGAACCACTTCCGCAAATGCATCAGAAGAAGAGATCGATGAGCCAACTGATTGTCCGCGCCGGTGAATTTACTTTCCAGGCCCGTTTCGAGGAGCAACTGGCGCCGAAGACGGTTGCCGCCTTTCGCAAGGCGATGCCGTTCGAGAGCCAGGCGATCCATGTCCGCTGGAGCGGCGAGGGTGTCTGGATGCCGCTCGGCGATCTCGATTTCGGTGTCTCCTACGAGAACCACACCAGCTATCCCGCGCCGGGCCAGATCATTCTTTATCCCGGCGGCATCAGCGAGACCGAAATCCTGCTGGCCTATGGCGGCGTGCATTTTGCGAGCAAGATGGGCCAGCTCGCCGGCAATCATTTCATCACGCTGACTTCGGGGCTGGAGAACCTGACCGCATTCGGCAAGACCGTGCTGTGGAAGGGCGCGCAGAAAATCCGCTTCGAGGAAGTCTGATCATGGCCGCGCAGGTCTACCCGCGTGACTTCCGCGGCTACGGGCGCAACCCGCCCGATCCGAAGTGGCCCGGCAACGCGCGGGTCGCGGTGCAGTTCGTGGTCAATTTCGAGGAAGGCGGCGAGAACAATGTTCTCGACGGCGATCGTGCCTCCGAGGCTTTTTTGTCAGACGTGCTGGGCGCGCAGCCCTGGCCCGGACAGCGCCACGCCAACATCGAGTCGATGTTCGAATATGGCTCGCGCGCCGGCTTTTGGCGGCTGTGGCGAGCGTTCACCGAGCGCAATTTGCCGGTCACTGTGTTCGGCGTCGCCAAGGCGTTGCAGCGGAATCCCGACGTGGTCGCCGCCATGAAGGAGGCCGGTTGGGACATCGCCAGCCACAGCCTCCGATGGATCGAGCACAAGGACATGTCTGAAACCGAGGAGCGCACGGAGATCGCAGCGGCGATCCGCGTCCACACCGAGGCGACGGGGCAGCGCCCGCTCGGTTGGTACACCGGACGCACCTCGATCAACACCTTAAGGCTTTTGATGGAGGCCGGCGGTTTGCTTTACCTCAGCGACTCCTATGCCGACGACCTGCCGTACTGGATCAAGTCGCGGGGCTCAAAGCCGCATCTGGTTATCCCCTATACGCTCGATGCCAACGACATGCGTTTTGTCAACGCGCAGGGCTTTGGCGGTGGCGATGAATTCTTCACCTACCTCAAGGACAGTTTTGACGTTCTTTATGCGGAAGGCGAGAGTGCGCCGAAGATGATGTCAGTCGGCCTGCATTGCCGGGTCGTCGGCCGCCCCGGCCGCGCGGCGGCGCTGATGAGGTTTCTCGACTACGTCGGAAAGCACGAGCGGGTCTGGGTTCCGACGCGGCTGCAGATCGCGCAGCACTGGCACGCTAACCTCTCGCATCTCGCCGATGACGCTTTCGATATTGGATGAAGCAATGCTCGGCGATGAAATCGTAAGCCGGACTAACCAGCTCGGGACGATTTCCGAGACGGGCGATAATCTGACGCGGATATTTCTTTCGCCCGAACACCGCACCGCGGGCGATCTCATTCTGTCGTGGATGCGGGATGCCGGCATGGAAGCGCATCTCGACGCCATCGGCAATGTCTGCGGCCGTTACGAGGGCGACCGCCCGGGATTGCCCTGCCTGATGCTGGGCTCGCACTACGACACCGTGCGCGATGCCGGCAAATGGGATGGACCGCTCGGGGTCATCACGGCGATTGCCTGCGTTGCCGATCTGAACCGGCGCGGCGTGCGGCTGCCGTTCGCGATCGAGATCGTCGGTTTCGCCGATGAAGAGGGCGTGCGGTTTGCCTCCACGCTGCTCGGCAGCCGGGCGGTCGCGGGAACCTTCGACGCGAGCGTGCTCGACGCGCGCGACCGTGACGGCCTCACCATGCGCGAGGCCATGGTGCAATTCGGCCTCGACCCTGGCCAGATCGGTGCGGCGGCGCGCACCCGCCCCGAGCTGCATGCCTATGTCGAACTGCACATCGAGCAGGGGCCGGTGTTGGAACAGCAAAACATTCCTGTCGGCGTAGTGACGGCGATCGCGGGCGCCACGCGGCTCGCCGCAAATCTCTCCGGCATGGCCGGCCATGCCGGCACGGTGCCGATGGCGCTGCGGCGCGACGCGCTGGCGGGCGCTGCCGAATGCATCGTCGCGGTCGAGCAATTCTGCAAGGGCGATGGCGCCGGTCTGGTCGGCACCGTGGGCGTGATCAACGCGTCGCCCGGCGCGACCAACGTCATTCCGGGTCGAGTCTCCTTCACGCTCGACATCCGCGCGCCGGCCGATCCGCACCGCAAGCGGGCCGTCGCCGAGATCGTGCGACAGATCGAGGCGATCGCAAAGCGCCGTGAGCTGTCGCTGCAGATCGATATTACGCATGAGAACCGCACCGTGCCCTGCGCGCCATGGCTGAAAGCGCAGGTCGCGGAAGCGGTTGCGGCCGAAGGCTACGGCGTGTTCGAACTGCCGAGCGGGGCAGGGCATGACGGCATGGCGATGATCGATATATCAGATGTCGCCATGCTGTTCGTGCGCTGCCGCGGTGGCATCAGCCATAACCCGGCCGAGCATGTCGAACTTGCCGACGCGGATGCGGGCGCGCGCGTACTGCTGCGGCTGATCGAGAATTTCCGGCCGCGGAGCTAAACAAGGGAAGCGGACGGGCAGGGGTAGCTATTGGCTTGCAGCGGATCCTGCTCAATGCCAAGATCGAGCAACATGACAGTTTGGTGACAGGTTACCCGCGCTTTCGCGGAGAGACGAATCAATCCTGTTTGGGTACCAACGCGTGATCTCGAAGCCTCGGACATCGATCATCCAAGCCTATGAATAGTGATATTTCATTTCCGTCACATCGCGAGTACCGATTTTATCAGGGACTGTTTGCGAGCTGCATCGCCAACGGCATTCAGGCCGTCAATTTTCTCAGCGACCGGTTCCTGAGAAAAGCTCATCGCCTTTCGCAGGGCATCGATGAGCTGTACCGGCACGCGATCGACAGCGCATTTTCTCCGCAGGAAGCCTTTCTCGTCACGGGGGCGCCGCACGCAACCGCCTATTACCCGCGGGACTTCGCCTGGTTCTATCCCGATGTTCTAGATCCCGAGACCATCATGGATTCCGAGGATGCCATCCGCCGGGTTCGCTTGCTCGAGAAAAGCGTCCGGCTGATGTTGGAGGCCGTTCGCGCCAATGTCGTCACGACCACGATTATTCCGGCTGGCCGCGACCGATACATCGGCATCAACTACTTTTCGCTGCCTTCGGATACTCTGCTGGGCATCCTCGCAGGTCTCGAGCAGATCATTCGGGCGGACCAAAGGGCATCTGCGTATCTGGCGATGTCGCAAGGCGCGCATGCCGGGCGTCTGCTGCTGGCGGAGCATCGCGAGGACCTGAAGAAAGCGATACTTCAACTTGCGGAAGCGCTGGAGCCGTTCGAGGACGGCGGCGTCAGCGCTTTGCTGTGTGACGTCAGCGCACCGCGTTCCGCGGCAACCGATACCCGCGCCGAACGCAGGCGCTTTGTCACCAATGCATGCGTTTACGCGACTTTTATCCGCGGGATAGAACTCGGGGTGATCGATCGGGCCGACCTGGAAGCCGTGCTCGGGCGCGAACTCCCGCAATACAAAAAGGAGCTGCTCCGGTTGTTCGGCAAGCCCGGCTATATCAGGCATGCCTTGCATTCCGGCAGCGAGCTGCCGGCGTCTGCCATTGCGCTCGACTTCGTCAACGTGCACCGCGGATTTTGGGATTTGAGCGACGAGGGTGAACGCGCTTTGTTCGCGGCAACGACGGATTTGATACTCGCCGAACCGCGATTTCGAATACCGGGTACATCTCATTTCCTGGTATCCGCGGATAACCCGCTGAACAAGATGATCCACAAGATTGCAGCGCCCGCCTACCAGGGGCGTTCGTCCTGGCCGACGTTCAACGTCGAATTCGCCGATCGCATGCTGGAGTACGATGAACGCTCCGGCACCGACAAGTATGGGTCCTACGCCCGCAATATATTGAGGGACATTCGTACTGCGACCGAAACGCACGGCGGATATCAGGAGCTCTTGTCCGAAAAGGGTCAGAAATATCGCACATGGGCCTATCAGAGCGCAGATGCCCACTCCTGGTTTCCGCGTTTTCTGTCGGTCTGGCGGCGGGCATTCGGGACACCGCTGCTTAACGGGAGCTAGGCGGCCTCATTTCTTATCGGCCGCCGGAGATGGCAAAGAACTGAGAATCGTTACCGCCCGTCGAGATTGGCGCCACGGGCCAACGCGGCCGCGGTCTCAAGTCCGACAGGGCGCACGAGCGGGTCGGCGTGGCGGTGAACCAGCCACCACTGTCCGCCTTGCCTACGGTAGACCTGCGTCACGCGCAGCGACCAATCCTGGTCCGGCAAGCCGCCGACTTCGCCGTGCTGACGCTCGATCATCGCTAGAACGACCAGATCGTCCGACGCATACGATTGAACGAGTTCGAGCTTGGCGTCGCCGTTCCTGAAGGTGCTGGCGAGCCGCGCCAGCCGCTCGGGACTCATGTCAAAACCTCGGCTGGCCTCGCCGCCAAACGGCTGCATCAGCGTAAACTCTTCTGCGATGCGCACCAGACCGGACCATTTGTCCATGTCGCCGCGCATGAAAGCCGAAGCCTGAGCCTCGGTCTTGCTGATGAGGTCGGCGAGCTCCTGGTCCCAACTTGCTGACGTTGGGGCCTGTGCGGCGCTGGCCGACAGCGGCATTGCGAGTGCGGCTTTCAGGGCCAAGCGTCTCCAGATGTTCGATTTGAACATTTCGTGTCTTTCCATTTGGGGTGGGCCGGCTGACCGGCGGTACCGCCCAAATCTCATTTCAATCATACTGAATCCAGTGATATGATTTCAGCATTATGCTGAACCAGATTGACCTTTCCCGGATCGATCTCAACCTGCTCGTGCTGTTCGAGATCGTCTTTCAAGAGCGGCATGTCGGCCGCGCGGCAGAGCGGCTGCACCTTTCGCCCTCGGCCATCAGCCATGGCCTTGGCCGGCTGCGAGCACTGCTCGGCGATCCCCTGTTTCTCAGGACTCCCAAGGGCGTCGTTCCGACCGAGCGTGCCTCGCAACTCGTGCCGTCAGTGGCTGAAATTCTCGCGCGTATCCGCGGCGTCGTTTCGACGGCTACACCGTTTGACCCGCGGCATTCGACCCGCCGCTTCGTCATTGGCGCGCCGGACGGGATTTCGTCGGTAATCCTGCACCCGCTGCTGGAGAGGTTGCGTGAGGTGGCGCCGGGCGTCGATGTGGGCATCCGGCAGCTACTGCCGGCGCAAGGTTTCACCGCTCCTCAGCTTGCATGGAAGGACGCACTGAACGAGCTCGAAGACCGGACAATTGATATCGCGATCATACCTCTCGACGATGTTCCGGCGCGTTTCCATAAACAGATCCTGTACGAGGAAGAGTTTGTTATCGCCCTACGCAATGGCCATCCGTTCCAGCGCACCTCGACCCTGAAGCGCTACTGCGAGATGGAGCATCTCGTCGTTTCGCACACCGGCGACGCTTCCGGATTCGTGGACGCCGAGCTTGCGAAGAAAGGCCTGAAACGGCGCGTGGCCTTAACTGTGCCAAATTTCACTTTCGCGCTTTCCGTACTGGCCGAAACCGAAATGGTCTCTGCGCTGCCGAGACGATTTCTGGAGATCTACGGCGCCCGCTTCAACGTCGTCGCCGTCAAGGCGCCGCTGCCGCTGCCGCGCTTCTCGATCAATATCGTTCTTCCGAAAGTGGCGATGATGGATGCCGGCCTCGCCTGGCTGGTCCAGTTGTTTGGACAGGTGCGACCGGGAAACCCCGGATCATCAGTTCTTCGATTGGGCAAGGGTCATCGCCGCGTGCACAGCCAATGAGCAACTGCTCGCTTGTGGTGCGTTTGACGAAGGCAGGCCGAGATCAGCATCCGCGAGTAACGGACTGACAACACGACTGATTTTCTTAAGAGCTTCCGCTCGACCCAATTGTACACAATGGCACGCGCCTTGCTTGATTTCTCCCGAGGAGTTCTCTCGTTCGGGGCGCGTACGTTATGGCGAACTCAGCAAAGCTCGCAGCGGAGCCGGAGCCGATCGAGCTCGATTGGGCGGCGACCGCGCTTCTCATCATCGACATGCAGCGCGATTTCATGGAGCCTGGCGGCTTCGGCGAAACGCTGGGCAACGACGTCAGCCAGCTCGCGCGCGCAGTAAAGCCGATCGCCGCCGTGCTGGATGCCGCGCGCGCGGCCGGCATGCTGGTCATCCACACCCGCGAGGGCCATCTGCCCGATCTTTCCGATGCGCCCCCGGCCAAGGTCGCGCGCGGCGCGCCGTCCTTGCGCATCGGCGATCCCGGCCCGATGGGACGCATTCTCATTCGCGGCGAAGCCGGCCACGACATCATTCCCGAGCTCTATCCGCTCGACAGCGAGATCGTGATCGACAAGCCGGGCAAGGGCGCCTTCTACGCCACCGAGCTCGGCGACGCCCTGCAGCGCTACGGCATCGAGAATTTGCTGGTCTGCGGCGTCACCACCGAGGTCTGCGTCAACACCACCGTGCGCGAAGCCAACGACCGCGGCTATCGCTGCGTGGTGCTGGCCGATTGCTGCGCGTCCTACTTTCCCGAATTCCACGAGATGGGCCTGAAAATGATCAAGGCGCAGGGCGGCATCTTCGGCTGGGTTTCGGATTCAGCCGCGGTGCTCAGGGCGATTTCACCGGAGATTCCAATATAACGGCAGTAGCGGGGGCATCACGATGAGCGCAACGGGGACATCAGGTACATCCACTTTCAAGCCGGCGTTATGGACGCCGGGAGACTGGAACGCCTTGTTCGGCTTCGGCACCAACATCCTCGTCAACATGCTGGTGCTGACCGGGCTGTTGCGCTTCGTGCTGAAGATGCCTGATAGCATCGTATTCGGCCGCATCCTGCCAGCGCTCGGCCTGATGATGTGCCTCTCGACGTTCTATTACGCGTATCTCGCCTACAAACTGGCGCAGAAGACCGGCCGCAACGACGTCTGCGCGCTGCCGTCGGGCGTCAGCGTGCCGCACATGTTCATCGTCACCTTCGTGATCATGTTGCCGATCACGCTCAAGACCGGCGACCCCATCAAGGGCTGGTCGGCTGGCCTGGTCTGGGTGTTCTTCCAGAGTTTTATTCTCATGATCGGCGGCTTTATCGCGCCTTATATCAGGAAGATCACCCCGCGCGCGGCACTGCTCGGCACGCTCGCCGGCGTCTCCGTTACCTTCATCTCGATGCGACCCGCGTTGGAAATGTACATGACGCCGCAGATCGGGCTTATCTGCTTCGCCATCATCCTGGTGGCCTGGTTCGGCGGGGTAAAGTATCCGAAGGGGATTCCGGCGGGTCTTGTCGCCATCGCCGCCGGCATGCTGATCGCCTGGGGTTCGAACCTTTTCGGCCTTGGTCTTGGTGGGCTGAGCCTGAAGGGCGTCGGCGATGCCTTTGCCAATTTCGGCTTCTCGGTGCCATTGCCTGCCTTCGGTCACGTGTTCTCCGGTTTCGAATTCCTCGGCATCATCCTGGTGACGGCGATCCCGTTTGGCATCTACGATCTCGTCGAAGCCATGGACAATGTCGAAAGCGCGGAGGCGGCCGGCGACGAGTATCCGACGACGCGGGTGCTGACCGCCGACGGTGTCGTCAGCCTGATCGGTTGCCTGATGGGCAATCCCTTCATCAACGCCGTCTATATCGGCCATCCCGGCTGGAAGGCGATGGGCGGGCGGATCGGCTATTCGGCGGCGACCGGCATCATGGTGGTGCTGCTGTCGTGGTTCGGCATCATCTCGGTGCTGCTGGCGCTGGTGCCTGTGGTCGCGATCTCGCCGATCCTGCTCTACATCGGAATGCTGATCGGTGCGCAGGCGTTCCAGACCACGCCGGTCAAACATGCGCCCGCGATCGTGCTGGCGCTGACACCACATCTCGCGGCGTGGGCGAAGCTGCAGGTCGACACCATGCTCGGTGCGAGCATGGCTGCGGCGCAAACCGTTGGCGGTCTTGCGGCCGACAAAGTCGACGCAGTCAAATCAGCAGCCATTGCATCGCTAGCGCAGCAAGGCGTGCTCTATCACGGGCTGGAAGTGATGGGCGGCGGCTCGATCCTCGCCGGCCTTGTGCTGGGCGCGATCGGCGTCTTCGTGATCGAGCGCGACTTCATGAAGGCGTCAGCCTTTGCGCTGGCCGGTGCTATCTTGACCTATTTCGGTTTCATGCACGGCGAAGCCGTCGGCATCGGTGGGGGCCTTGGTGTGACGCCGGGCGTGGCGCTGGCTTATGCCGTGATGGCGGCGGGACTGTTTGCGCTGGCGAAGACCAGTCCAAGTGTCGCCCATAGCGCGCATCCCGAGATACCGGCGGCAGCACCGGCGGAGTGATCCTTACCCTCATGGTGAGGAGGCGCGCCGCGCCGTCTCGAACCATGATGCCACAGGCGGGCCTTCATCCTTCGAGACGCCGCTTGCGCGGCTCCTCAGACCGTATGTCCCTCTTCCGATGCGGAGGCGACTCACCCTCGATGCGAGTGCGAGGGTTACCCGGATGGGCCGGGCAGAGCCTCACGCAAGGA